>JBOHBN010000383.1:0-15414 GCA_050698355.1 Streptosporangiales bacterium
CCCTCGCCTCGCGAGGGTGCACGGTCGGGAATGTACCTTCTGGGGCTCCCGAAAAAGCTACAGCGGGCTGACCTGGTCGGCCTGCAGACCCTTCGGTCCCTGTACGGTCTCGAACTCCACGCGCTGGTCCTGGTCGAGCGTGCGGTAACCGCGGGAGTTGATCGCCGAGTAGTGGACGAAGACGTCGTTACCACCCTCGTCGGGCGTGATGAAGCCGAAACCCTTCTCGGCGTTGAACCACTTAACGGTTCCCTGAACCATGTCTATCAACTTTCTCATTGCACTTTGACACACCTGGTGGTGCATCTCGCAGGACTATACGGGTTAGCCGTCTCTTGCACACGTCGGGTAGCTCCGTGTCGCCGGTCGGCTGAGTGCTCCTAGTATCGGTCTCGCCACACGCGGTCCATGAACCGCTCCAGCGCCACGGCGTCCGGACAGGTGGCGGCTCCAGGCTCGGTTGCGCTGAGTGCCGCAGCCGCGTTTGCGCGCAGTGCCGCGTCACGCAGCGACATTCCCTGTGCCAGGTACGCGAGCAGCACGCCGGTGTGCGCTCCTGCCCGCCCTGTCGTGTCGACCGGGTCGATGGGCGGTGCGGCGACCTGCATGCCGCGCGCGTCACCGTCCATGTCCTTTACCCAGCAGCCGTCGGCGCCCTGCCGCAGCACAGCCAGGCGCAGCCTCGGCGCGTACTCGCGCAACGCAGCAACCGCCGCCCGCGGGCGCCCGGTCCCGGCAAGCTGACGGGTCGCGCGGGCGTTAATCGTCAGGATGTCGCAGCGGCGCAGCACCCGCTGCTGGACGTCCCAGGGGATGTCGTCGACAAGCGGCCCGGGGTCGAAAACCAGGGCAGCGGAATCGGGCAGCGCCCGCGCCCAGCCTGCGATCGCCGACCCGCTCTTCGGATAGGTGAGGTCATACCCCGAGACGTACACGGCGTCGTCGTCGCGGATCGCCAGCCGGTCGAGCGACTGCCTGTCCAGGGCCGTCTCGACCCCTGGGCTGGTGGCCGAGGTACGCGCCCCGCCCGCTTCGACGAACCCGACCCGAAAGCCGCTGTCACCGGACGCGGGCAGCGGGATCAGCATGTCGACGCCGTCCTGGACGAGCGCGGCCCGGACCTGGGCGCCGAACGGCCCGGAGCCGTACCGGCCGGCGAACGCGGCCGACATGCCGTGTCGGCGAGCGGCGGACAGCACGCCGCGCCCGAAGCCCACCTCGGCGTGCGCGCCGCGCGCGAGCACGTCGGCGCCCCGCTCCGGCAGCAGCTCGACCCGCATCAGCACGTCCACCAGGACGCTACCGACCAGAACGAGCCGGCGAGGGCTGTCGATCATCGGTGTCCGCTCCCGTTCCTTTCTCTGTGCTTCCGTGCCGCCGCCCTCCGGTGATCATGAAGGATCGTCGTAGCGATGACTACGACGATCCTTCATGATCACGCGGGTGGGAGGTTCAGCCATTGCCCCAGGGCCCGCGAGCGGTCTTAGGGTTGTGCTACCCGAGCGTACGGAGGTGCATTGACGATGCGTGCGAGTGTCGGTGACAAGCTCCGCGTGCACAGCAGCAGCGTGGGCGTCCCGGACCAGGAAGCCGAGGTCCTCGAGGTCCGCGGCGAGGGCGGTGAGCCGCCGTACTGGGTGCGGTACGGCGACGGCCGGGAGGGCCTGTTCTTCCCCGGCCCCGACTCCGTCGTGGAAGGCCCGGCGTCCTGACCCCGGTCAGGACGCGTACGGCAGTACCGGCGCCCCGCGTACGTCCGGTGTGACCTGGAAGATCGCGCCGGCCGCGGGCTGGTCGCCGCGCATGCCCTCCTTGGACGTCGTGATGTAGAGCCGGTCGAGATTCTGGCCACCGAACGCCACCGCGGTGACCTGCGTGACCGGCAGGTCGACGCGCTCGGTGAGCGTGCCGTCCGAGGCGTACCGGCGCACCTGGCTGCCGCGGAAGAACGCGATCCACAGGCCGCCCTCGGCGTCGATGGACATGCCGTCGGGCACGGCGTCGCCGATGTCGGGGAACGAGGCCACGACGCGCCGGTCGTGGAACGTGCCCGCGCTCGCGTCGAAGGCGTACGCGGAGATCTCCCGGGTCGGGGAGTCGATGTGGTACACGGTCGCGCCGTCGAGGCTCCACGCCAGCCCGTTGGCGACGGTCACGTTGGTCAGCACGCTCTCGGTGCTGCCACCCGGGTCCATCCGCCACAGGGCTCCCCGGCCGGCGCCGTTGTCGTAGGCCATCGAGCCGCAGTAGAAGCGGCCCTGCGGGTCGCAGCCGCCGTCGTTCATCCGTACGCCCTCGTCGGACCACACCTCGGGCAGCACCTGCGGTACGTCCGAGCCGGCGTCGAGCAGCGCGAACCCGCGTTCGATCCCGCACACGTAGCCGCCGCGTGCGCGGGGGCGCACGCATGCCAGAACGTCGTGCACGTGCGTGCGGGTCACGTCGCCGGTATCCAGGTCGAGCGCGAGCAGGTCGCCCGCGAGCATGTCGACCGAGAGCAGCCGGCCGGTCGCGGCGTCCCACGCCGGTCCCTCGCCGTGATGCGCGATCGGTGCCGTCACCTGCTCAGCTCGCATCTGCGATCCGCTCCTCCCGATCTCGGCTCCGACCCCGTACCAAGGGGATCATTACTAGCTGGCCAGCCGAGACGCCTTCGCCGCAGGTCAGTGAGGCCTTGACTGTCGGATAACTAATGATCCCCTTGGTAATCTAGCCCCAGTCTGAAGGGATGTGCGCATGGTCTCGGGCTCTGCTCCAGCGAACGCGCCCGGCGGCGTGGCATCCGTCGCCGCGGTGATCCGGGGCCGGATCGGCCCTGCGAAGGTCGTCGACGACCCGACTGAGCTCGAGACCTACGCCTGCGACGGGCTCGCGCAGTACCGCGTACGCCCGGCCCTTGTGGTGCTCGCCGAGAACGCGGCGGACGTCGCCGCGACGGTCACGGAGTGCGCACGTGCCCGGGTGCCGTTCGTCGCGCGAGGTTCGGGTACGGGCCTGTCGGGCGGCGCGCTGCCGCACGCCGAGGGTGTGCTGATCGTCGCCGCGCGGATGCGTTCGATCAAGGAGGTCGCGCCGGACGACATGGCCGCCGTCGTCGAACCCGGCGTCATCAACCTCGACGTCACGCGGGCGGCGGTGCCGCACGGCATGCACTACGCGCCCGACCCGTCCAGCCAGCAGATCTGCTCGATCGGCGGCAACGTGGCGGAGAACTCCGGCGGCGCGCACTGCCTGAAGTACGGCTTCACCACCAACCACGTCACCGGCTGCGAGGTCGTCACGCCGGACGGCGAGCAGGTCCGCCTCGGCGGGCGGGCCGCCGAGTACCCGGGCTACGACCTGCTGGGCGCGTTCGTCGGGTCGGAGGGCACGCTCGGCATCACCACCGAGGTCACCGTACGGCTGACCCGCGACCCCGAGTCGGTGCGCACGCTGCTGGCCGGGTTCTCCAGCATGGACGAGGCCGGCGGCGCGGTGAGCGCCATCATCGGCGCCGGTGTCGTACCGGCGGCGATCGAGATGATGGACGCGCTGTCGATCGAGGCCGCCGAGATCGCCGTCGGCTGCGGGTATCCGGCGGGTGCCGGCGCGGTGTTGCTGGTCGAGATCGACGGGCCGGAGGCGGAGGTCGCGCACACCTTCGACGCGGTGCAGCGGCACTGCCGGGAGGCGGGCGCCTTCGAGGTACGCGTGGCCGCCGACGACGCCGAGCGCGCGCTGCTGTGGAAGGGCCGCAAGTCCGCGTTCGCCGCGGTGGGGCGGATCAGCCGCAACTACATCGTGCAGGACGGCGTGATCCCGCGTACGGCGCTGCCGCGGGTGCTGCACGCCATCGGTGACCTGTCGGACGGTACCGACGTACGGGTCGCGAATGTGTTCCACGCCGGCGACGGCAACCTGCACCCGCTGGTGCTGTTCGACGAGCGCGTGGAAGGCGCGCAGGAACACGCCGAGGAGGTGTCGGGCGCGATCCTCGACCTGTGCATCGACCACGGCGGCTCGATCACCGGCGAGCACGGCGTCGGAATCGACAAGGCCAAGCACATGCCGCGGATGTTCACCGCCGAAGACCTGGACACCATGCAGCTCGTGCGCTGCGCGTTCGACCCCGGCGGCATCTGCAACCCGGGCAAGGTGTTCCCGACGCCGCGGCTGTGCGGCGAGGTGCCGCGGGTGCACACGGCGGGTGAGCAGACACCCGCGGGCGCACCCCTGTACTAGCGTGGGCCCCATGATCGCCCGCACTTCGCACGACGAACCGCTACTTCACACGTGCTGTGACTCATGCAACCGGAGTGCGGTCGCATGACCACGGCACCGCTGCTCGGCATCGAGGGACTGCACACGTCGTTTCGTACCGGTGGCCGTGTCGTCGAGGCAGTGAACGACCTGTCGATGTCGCTCTCCGAGGGCCACACCCTCGGGTTGGTGGGCGAGTCCGGCTCCGGCAAGTCGGCCACCGCGTACTCGATCATCCGCCTGCTTCCCAAGGCGACCGCGCGGATCAGTGCCGAGCACGTGACCTTCCTCGGCCGTGACCTGGTGCAGCTGCCGTCGGAGGAGCTGCGCCGGATCCGTGGCCGCGACATCAGCATGATCTTCCAGGAGCCGCAGACCGCGCTCAACCCGGTGCACCGCGTCGGTGACCAGGTGGTCGAGGCCATCCGTACGCACCGCAGCGTCCCGCGGTCGAAGGCCCTCGCCCAGACCATCGACCTCTTCGACGAGGTCGGCATCCGTGAGCCGCACCGCCGCGTGGGCAGCTACCCGCACGAGCTGTCCGGCGGGCAGAAGCAGCGCGTGCTCATCGCGATGGCGCTCAGCTGCGACCCGAAGCTGCTCATCGCGGATGAGCCGACGACCTCTCTCGACGTCTCCGTCCAGGCACAGATCCTCGCCCTGATCCGCAGGTTGCGCGAGGAGCGGGGCATGGCGATCCTCTTCGTCACCCACGATCTCGGCGTGATCGCCGAGATCGCCGACGAGGTGGCGGTGCTGTTCCGCGGCAGGCTGGTCGAGTACGGCACGGTTACCGAGATATTCACCGACCCGCAGCACCCGTATACCAAGGGGCTCCTCGCCTGCCGGCCACGGCTCGACAGCCCGTACAAGCGCCTGCCGACCGTCTCCGACTTCATGGATGTCGAGGTGGACGCGAGCGGCGAGCCGGTGACGGTCGAGAAGGAGATGAGCGACGCGCGGCTCCAGCAGCTCGCCGAGCAGGGGCGCGGGCGGTTGCTGTCACCGCGGTCCGAGCTCGCGCGGCTCGGCTACCCGTTCGAGGAAGCCGACCACGCACCCGACGTCTCCGCTGTCCTCGAAGACCGCACACCGTTGCTCGCCGTACGGGACCTGCAAGTGCACTTCCGTCCCGGCAGGGGGATACCTGGCGGTGCGCCACCGGTACGGGCGGTCGACGGCATCAGCTTCGACGTCTACCCGGGGCAGACCCTCGGGCTCGTCGGCGAGTCGGGGTGCGGGAAGTCGACCACCGGGCGCGCGATCCTGCGGCTCGTACCCATTACCGGCGGCACCGTCGAGTTCGACGGCACGGACCTGTCCCGGCTCAAGGGCGGCGACCTGCGCGCCCTGCGCCCGCGCATGCAGATCGTCTTCCAGGACCCGTACGGCTCGCTGAACCCGAGGAAGACGGTGGGATCCGTCCTCGGCGAGCTGATCGCCACCCGGCACCCCGCCGACTCCAAGCAGGCACTTCGCGACCGCGCGGCGCGGCTGCTGGGCGAGGTCGATCTCGAGCCCGCGCACCTCGACCGCTACCCGCACCAGTTCTCCGGGGGGCAGCGCCAGCGGGTGTCCATCGCGCGAGCGCTCGCGGTCGAGCCCGACTTCCTCATCTGCGACGAGTCGGTCTCCGCGCTCGACGTGTCGGTGCAGGCGCAGGTGCTGAACCTGCTCAAGGACCTGCAGGAGGACCGCGGCCTGACCTACATCTTCATCAGCCACGACCTCTCCGTCGTGAAGTTCATGTCCGACATGATGGCCATCATGAGGGCGGGCAAGCTCATCGAGTACGGTCCGTCGGAGGCCATCTACGCGCACCCGGCCGATCCGTACACCCAGCAGCTGATAGACGCCATCCCCGACGACTCCGCCGACAGCATCCGGCGGCGTCAGAGCGAGCGAGCCGTCACCGCACCGTGATCCTGGGGCGGTTGCAGACCCGCCGTGGCTGGGTAGGTCTCGCGCAGACCGATCTGAGCGCGGAGCTGCACGCCGAGGGAGCCCGATATGGCACGAGCTGGACAGTCCACGCCACGGACGCGGTCGCGACGGTTGCCGGTCCTGCTGGCGGCACTGGTCGCCTTCGCGCTCGCCGGATGTACGGGCTCGACCGGCGATTCGGCAGGCGCGGCGACGACCAAGGACAGCCCGAGTGCGAGCACGGGCGCGGGCGGCGGCGCGGTATTCGGCCGGATTCCCGACATCGTCGACAACGTCCAGCCCTCGGTTGTCACTATCCGTACCCGCAAGGCGCTCGGCAGCGGCGTGATCTACAAGTCGGACGGTGTGATCGTCACCAACCGGCACGTCGTCGCCCGTAGCGAGCGGAAGGACGCATCGCTGTTCGAGAACGTCACCGTCGTCTTCGCCACGGGGAAGAAGGCAAGAGGCCATGTCGTGGGGGCGGATTACCGGACCGACCTGGCCGTCATCAAGATCAAGAAGGGCGGCAGCCTGAACACCGCGCGGTTCCGTACGGGCCTTCCGGAGGTCGGCGAGCTCGCGGTGGCCATGGGCAGCCCGCTCGGCTTCAACGAGTCGGTCACCGCGGGCATCATCTCCGGCCTCAACCGCAGCTTCCCCGTGAGCCAGACGAAGCGGCCATTGGTCAACCTCATCCAGACCGACGCACCGATCTCCCCGGGCAACTCGGGTGGCGCGCTGGTGGACGAGAACGGGCGCGTGGTCGGGATCACCGAGCTGTACCTGCCACCGGGCAAGACCGGCGCGGTCGCCATCGGCTTCGCGATCCCGTCGACAACCGTGGTGGACGTGGTCGACCAGATCCTCAAGACAGGACACGTGCAGCACGCGACCCTGGGCATCGGCGTCGTCGCGCTGACCCCGGCGCTGGCCAAGCAGCTGGGCGTGGACCGCAGTCAGGGCGCGCTCGTCCGGCAGGTCGTCAAGGGGAGTGGCGCAGCCAAGGCAGGCATCCAGCCAGGCGACGTCATCGTCGTCGTGGGCGGCAAGAAGGTACGGGAAGTGAACACGCTGTACGCCGTCCTTCGTGACCACGACCCGGGCGACCAGATAACCGTCACGGTCGTTCGAGGAGACCAGCAGAAGAAGCTGCAGGTGACGCTGACCGGCTGAGGCGGCCTCCCGTCCGTGGAGACCCCGGTTTCCGGACGCAAACCGTCCGGAAACCCCGTTACTATCCGGGCATGGCTGAGTTCTTCCAGAAGGACCTGACCGGCTCGCGGTTCGACCGCGTCGATCTCACCGGCTCACTGTTCCGCGCCAGCGACCTGACCGACGCGGAGTTCCGCGCGGTTTTCATGAACCGCGTCGTGATGCGCGGAGTCGAGTTGCTCGATGTCGATATCTACGGAGAGATCGAGAAGCTGACGGTCAATGGTGTCGACGTCGGCCCGCTCGTCGAGGCCGAGCTCGACCGGCGGTACCCCGACCGGGCGAAGATGCGGCCGACGGACCCCGCTGGTTTCCGCGAGGCGTGGGACGTCGTCGAGCGGCTCTGGGACGAGACCGTCGCGCGGTCGTGTCGGTTTGACCCGGAGCAGCTGCACGAGTCGGTCGGCGGCGAGTGGTCGTTCATCGAGACGCTGCGGCACCTGGTGTTCGCCACCGATGCCTGGATCAGGCGGGGCATCCTCGGCGACCCGTGTCCGTGGCATCCGCTGGACCTGCCGTGGGACGAGATGCCCGACACTGCGTGTGTACCTCGGGATCGCGACGCGCGGCCATCGCTGGACGAGGTGCTCGCGCTGCGCCGCGACCGGATGGCGACGATGCGCGAGGTCGTCGACGGCCTGACCGACGAGTCGCTCTCCGGTGACACCGAACCGGTGGAGGGGCCCGGCTGGCCGGAATCGCGCAGCTATCCGGTGCGTGAATGCCTGCTGGTCATCCTGGGCGAGGAGTGGGAACACCGGCTGTACGCCGAGCGCGACCTGGACGCACTACTGTGACGCTCTTACCGGGACTCGGGGCGTAGCCAGTCGGCGAGCCCGTCTCCTATCAGCGAGAGCGCCAGCCCGGTGATCACGACGGCCACGCCGGGAAGCGTGGCGAGCATCCAGTGCGTCGACATGAACTCCTGGCCGTCGGAGATCATCTGTCCCCACTCCGGCGTCGGCGGCTGGATGCCGAGGCCGAGGAAGCCCAGCGTCACGATGCCGAGGATGTTCAGCACGATGTCCGACATCGAGAATATGTACGCCTGGGTGATGACGTTCGGCATGATGTGCCGCAGGATGATGCGCGGCCCGCTGAATCCCGCCGATCTTGCGGCGACGACGTACTCCTGCTGCTTTGCCACGAGTACTTCGCTTCGGATCAGCCGCGCGTACCAGACCCAGCTGATGATCGTGAACGTGACGAAGATGCTGACGACTCCGGTGCCGAGCATGAAGACGAACGCGATGATGAGCACGTAGAACGGGAACGCCATCACGACGTCCGCCGCCCGGCTGACGATCGTGTCGAGCACGCCACCGTAGTAGCCGGCGAGGCAACCGAGGGTGATCCCGATACAGAACGGGATGACCTCCACCGAGACCGCGACGGCGAGGTCGATGCGCGCGGCGTAGACCAGGCGCGACCACACGTCCCGCCCGAGCCTGTCGGTGCCGAGCAGGTGGTTGCCGCTAGGGCCCTCGAGCGCGTGCGCGATGTGCTGCCCGGTCGGGTTGTAGCCGGTGAAGTAGGGGGCGAACGCGGCGAGCACGCCGATGGCCGCCAACAAGGCCAGCCCGATCACGAGGTTGCGCGACTCGTACCAGCGGCGGCCGGCGGCTACGCGTACGAGCGCGGCGCCCTGTGCGGTCGACTCGCCGGCGGTCATCGCTCGATCCTCACCCTGGGGTCCAGCACCATGTACAGCAGGTCGGTCAGGAAGTTCACGAGCACCACGCCGACGGCGAAGACGAGCGTCACTCCCTGGACGACCGTGAAGTCGCGCGCGAGGATCGCGTCGACCATCAGGTTGCCCACGCCGCTGAGGCCGTAGACGCGCTCGATCACCACCGTGCCGCCGACCAGGAAACCGACGTTGACTCCGAGAAGGGTCAGGGTCGGGATCGCGGCATTGGGTAGGAGGTGGCGTGCGACGATCCGCCTGCTGCTGACACCCTTCGCCATCGCGGTGACGACGTAGTCGGAGCTGAGCACGTCGATCATGCTGGCCCGCAGGCTCCTGATGAGCAGTGGTGACAGCGAGATCGCGAGCGTCACCGCGGGCAGGAACAGGTGATAGACGTGGCCGAGCACGCCCTCACCGAAGCCTCCGACCGGGAAGGCCTTGACCTGCACGCCGAGCACGAGCAGCAAGACGATGCCGACCCAGAACGAGGGCATCCCCAACGCGGCGAGCGAACCGACCCGGGTGGCGTGGTCCTCCCAATGGTCCTTGCGGAGCGCGGAGACGGTCGCGAACGGGATGGTGATGACGATGGTCAGGATCACCGCGTAGATGACGAGCCAGACGGTCACAGGAAGCCGGGCGACGACGACCTCCGACGCGGAACTGTGGTACAGCAGGGACTCGCCCAGGTCGCCGTGCAGCAGGTCGGCCATGAACGAGACGTACTGCTGTGGGAGCGGTTGGTTCAGGCCCCACTGCTCGTGCAGGTTCGCGATCGCGGACGGCGTGGCCCTGGTTCCCAGGTAGATCCGCGCCGGGTCGCCCGGCACCATGTGGATCATGAAGAAGACCACGATGGTGACTCCGAGGACGACGATCACCATGTGCAGCAACCGCCGCACGATGAAGACCGCTTGGTTCACCGCGCGTTGCCCTCACCGTGGTCGTGAGCGCCTACTGCGAAACCCACACGTTCTCCAGCGGGTAGGAACCGACCGTGTGGACCTCGAAGTTGTGCACGTCGTTCGATACCACGTAGGCGAACGGCGGGTACACGAGCGGCACGAACGGGCTGTCGTGGGCGACCATCTCCTGGATCTTCGTGTACATCTTCTGCCGCTCACTCTTCTTGAAGGTGCGTGCGGCCTCGGTCGCCAGCTTGTTGAGCTTCGGGTTGTTGTACCGAGTATAGAGGGCGTGGACGCCTCCCGTACCGACCGCGATGAATCCGACCAGTTCGTCCGGGTCGATGATGTCGGTCGTCACGTACGAGAGCGCCATCTCGTAGTTGCCCTTTGACTTGTTGGTCGAGGAGTTGCTGTCCTTGCGGATCGAAATGTTGACGCCGATCTTCTTCAGCTGCTCCTGGAGGATCTGCGCGACGGTCGCGCCGGTGTTGTTACCGGGGTCGAGGGTGAGCTTTGCGGAGAAGCCGCCGCCGTAGCCTGCCTGCTTCATCAACTGCTTCGCCTCGGCCAGGTCGGGCCGCTGCTTCATATCGACCACGTCCTGGTGCGCCCACAGCGAGGGAGTGAGGAACGAGGTTGCGGGCTTGGCGTTGCCGAAGAACGCGGCCTTGATCATGGGCTTGCGGTTGACAGCCAGGGCGATGGCGTGCCGAACCCGCCAGTCATCGAACGGCTTCTTCTCGGTGTTGAAGATGAGGAAGTTCGTCCGGCTGGACTCGAAGGTCTTCGCCGTCACGTCCGTCGAGTTCTTCAAGCTGTTGAGCGCTGAGTACGGCGGGAACTGCGCGATGTCCGCCTTTCCTCCCTGCGCCTGGATAACGCGTGAGTTGGAGTTCTCCACGTAAACAAGCTTCACCTTGTCGAGGTAGGGCTTGCCCTTCCTCCAGTAATGCGGATTCCGCTTCAACGTGATGCTGTTGCCCTTGTCGCGCGCAGCGATCATGAATGGACCAGTGCCGATGGGCTTCTGGTAGAACTCGTCCTCGCTCTTACCGCCGAAGTTGGCCGGCACGATCGCGTTTGCGAAGAGGGCGACGTCGGCAAGTAGTGGCGACCACGGGTGCTTGGTGTGAATGCGTACCGTCGACTTGTCGGGTGTGTCGATCGAGGCAATTGCGGAGTTGACGAAGCTCCACGGGCTCTGCTCGCGCCCGTTCAGCCCGATCGAGAACTTGACGTCCTTGGCGGTGAGCGGGCTGCCGTCGGAGAACTTCACACCTTTACGCAGGTGAAATGTCCACGTCTTCTTGTCCTTGGACACGTCGTAACTCTTCGCCAAGTCCGGCTTGAGGTCCTGGCCGTCGGGAGTCGCCACGTAGAGGGTGTCGAGCACCTGCTGGATCAGCCAGATGCCGGAATTGAGGTGCATCTGCGTCTTGCTGAGCGTCTTGCTTGCCTGCTCGCGAACGATGGTGAGGGTGCCGCCGTGCTGCGGCGAACCGCCGCCGTCCGCGCTCGACCCCGAGCCACCGCTACACGCGGCGAGGGCGGCGAGGGAGGCGACGACGAGCAGGCTGAGTCTCCGAAGTCCCATGGCACGCAACGATTCCGGCCATTCGCGGAGATTGTCAAGATGGCGCTCCGTTGGTGTCGAAAATGTTGTCTTGGCATGCGGACCACGGAACGAACTTTCAACCAGTAACCGCGTGGATACGCAAGGACTACGGTGCGCACTGATGGTGGCGTGCCTTGGCGTACGGCCGTCCCGTAGGCTCGGGATGCCGTGAGGAGGTGGTCCGGGTGGCCGAGACGGTGCCGGTCGACAGGTCGGTCGAGCTGCCGGAGATCGTCGACGCGACCGAGCTGGACGCTGTGGGCGACGTGCCCGCGCGCCAGGTCGCTCGCCCCCGGTCCACCGAAGAGGTCGCCGCCCTCATGCGGATGGCGAGCGACAAGGGGTGGGCGGTCGTGCCGCGCGGCACCGGCACCAAGCTCGAGTGGGGCCGGCCACCGGAGCGGGTCGACATCCTGCTCGACACGGGCCGGCTCGTCGGCGTCGTCGACCATGCCGCCGGTGACCTGGTCGTCCGCGTCCGTGCGGGCACGACGATGTCGAGCCTCGCCGCCGGACTGGTGCCCAAACGGCAGCGTCTGGCGCTGACCACGCGACTGCCGGCGCAGGACGGGCCGGTCTGCGGCACCGTCGGTGGCACCATCGCGGCGAACCCGTCCAGCCCGCTGCGCTACGCGTACGGCACCGTACGCGACACCCTGATCGGCGTCACGATGGTGCGCGCGGACGGCACCATCGCCCACTCGGGTGGCGCGGTGGTGAAGAACGTCGCCGGCTACGACCTGGGCAAGCTCCTGACCGGCTCGCTCGGCACTCTCGGCATTCTCACCGAGGCGGTGTTCCGGCTGCACCCCGCGCCGGAGCACGTCGCGCTCGTCACTCGTACGGCCGTCGACGGGGCGGAAGCGGGACGGCTCGCGGCGACCGTTCGGCGCAGCCAGCTCGTACCGGCGGCCGTCGAGGTCGACGGGCAGGCGCCGGGGCCCTTCACGGTCGCCGTGCTGGTGGAGGGCGCGTCGGGAGGCGTGCCGGCCAGGGCAGAACACGCCGCGGAGATCCTCGGCGAAGGCGCGGTCGTCACCGCCATTGCCAGCCATGCCCGGATGCCGTCGTGGTGGTTCGCGCCGGCCGCGGACGCGGCAGGCACCTCGCTACGCATCGCGGTCGCTCCGAGCGGCGTCGGGCACGTCATCGACCAGCTGGGCGCGCTGGCATCGAAGCACAACCTCGTCGTGCACTGCCGCGGCTCGGTCGGCATCGGCGTGCTCCATGCCGGCCTCGCCGGTGAGGCCGACCCGGCGGCCGTAGCGCTGCTGGTCCAGTCCCTGCGCCGTACCGCCGAGGAACACGACGGCACCGTGGTCGCCGAACACGCGCCGGCGGACGTGCACGAGGAGCTGGCCTACGACGGGACCGACGCGTTCGGCCCGGTACCCGCCCTCGACCTGATGCGGCGGGTGAAGGACCAGTTCGACCCGGCGCGGATACTCGCGCCCGGCCGTTTCGTCGGAGGGATCTGATGGCATCAGCGCTACCCGCGTTCGACGACCAGAACCCGCCTCGCAGCGATCTCGTCGACGACTGCGTGCACTGCGGGTTCTGCCTGCCGACCTGCCCGACCTACGTGCTCTGGGGACACGAGGCGGACTCGCCGCGCGGGCGCATCGACCTGGTCAAGTCCGGTCTCGAGGGTGCTGCTCTCACCGACACGATGGTCACGCACATCGACCGCTGCCTGGGATGCATGGCGTGCGTGACCTCCTGCCCGTCCGGCGTGCAATACGACCAGATCGTCACCGCCACCAGGGGACAGCTGGAGCGACGGCACAAGCGCGGCCTGCGCGACCGCCTCCTGCGTGGCCTTATCTTCGCGACGTTCCCGTACCCGCGGCGCATGCGACTGCCGCGGCTGCTGTTGCGGCTGTACCGGCTCAGCGGCTTGGCGCGGCTCGTGCACAGGTACGGGTTGGCGGCCAGGCTCCCGGGGCCGTTGCGCGCCATGGAGGCGATCGCGCCGCCGTCGACCAGGCACCAGACCTTGCGGTCGCGCTACCCGGCACAGGGCACGAGACGTGCCGTCGTCGGCCTGCTGACCGGCTGCGTGCAGGACACCTTCTTCTCGGAGGTCAACGCGGCGACGGCCCGCGTGCTCGCCGCGGAGGGCTGCGACGTGATCGTGCCGGAGGAGCAGGGTTGCTGTGGCGCGCTCTCGCTGCACAACGGCCGCACGGCGGAGGCGCAGCGCTTCGCCCGGCGGGTCGTCGACACCTTCACCGAGGCCAACGTGGACGCGGTCGTCATCAACTCGGCCGGGTGCGGCTCGGCGATGAAGGAGTACGCCGAGGTGCTCACCGACGATCCCGAGTACGCGAGCAGCGCGGAGGCGTTCACCCGTTCGGTACGCGACCTGTCGGAGTACCTCGAGGAACTCGGGCCCGTCGCGCCGCGCACGCCGATACCGCTGCGGGTCGCGTACCACGACGCGTGCCACCTGTCGCACGCGCAGGGTATCCGCGCCGCGCCTCGGTCGCTGCTGCGCGGCATCCCCGGGTTGACGCTCGTCGAGCCGCCGGACTCCGCACTGTGCTGCGGCTCCGCCGGGGTCTACAACCTGCTCCAGCCGGACGCTGCGGCAGAGCTGGGCAAGCGCAAGGCCGACGCCATCGCGACCACCGAGGCGGCACTGATGGTCACCGCGAACCCCGGCTGCCTGATGCAGGTCTCCTCGGCGCTCGCCGCGCGGGGTACGCCGATCCCCGCCGTACACACCGCGCAGCTGCTCGACGCGGCCATCAGCGGTGCCGGCGCGGCCGCGCTGGTCGACGACCAGCGCGAGTGATGGCATGCGCTGCTCGATAGCCTCGCGGTCAACCTCACCGCTCGCTGTCCAGGCCGGACATGAGGGCCTCCGGGTAGCGCGTACCTGCGGCCGCGCCTGAGGGTAGGACGCGATCGATGGCGGCGAGGTCATCCGTGGTGAGCGTGGCCGCGAGCGCATCCATCGCCGGCTGTATGCGCGACACCTTGGTCGTGCCGATCAGCGGCACGACGTCGCAGCCCTGTGCCGCCACCCAGGCGATCGCCAGCTGCGCGACAGTGAGCCCATGCCGGGCGGCGATCGGCTCGAGGCGGGCGATGAGGTCGAGGTTGTGGTCGAGGTTGTCGCCCTGGAAGCGGGGCCAGGTCGCGTGCGGGTTGCCGGGTTCGTGCTGCTGTTTCGGGGCGCCGATCAGCCCGCGCGAGAGCACGCCGTAGGCGGTGATGCCGATGCCGAGCTCGCGGCAGGTATCGAGGATGCCGTCTTCGATGCCGCGTGAGAACACCGAGTACTCGATCTGCAGGTCACTGATCGGGTGGACGGCTGCCGCCCGCCGGAGCGTCTGCGGGCCGACCTCGGACAGCCCGATGTGGCGCACCCGGCCACGCTCGACCTGCTCGGCGATCGCGCCGACGGTGTCCTCGATCGGGACGTTCGGGTCCAGCCGGGCGGGCCGGTAGACGTCGACGTGGTCGACGCCGAGCCGGGCGAGCGAGTAGCCCAGAAAGTTGCCGACGGCTGCCGGCCGACCGTCGAAGCCGAGCATCGCACCGCCCGGGTCGCGCAGCGCGCCGAACTTCACGCTGATCTGGTAGTCGTCACGGTCGCGGCCGCGCAAGGCCCGGCCGAGCAGCATCTCGTTGTGCCCGTAGCCGTAGAAGTCGCCAGTGTCGAGCAGGGTGATACCGGCGTCCAGCGACGCATGAACCGTGCGGATGCTCTCCTGCTCGTCGGCGGCGTGTCCGTACATGCCGGACATACCCATGCAGCCGAGGCCGAGGGCGCCGACGGTGGGGCCGGTGTTGCCGAGGATAGCGGTGGGAATAGC
>JBOHBN010000384.1:0-10855 GCA_050698355.1 Streptosporangiales bacterium
ATGACGGATCCCTTGCCGAACTGCCGCTCGATCTGCGCCAGCGCGGTGTCCAGGGCCTTGTCGCGGTCGGGTGCTGCCATCTGCTGCCATCCCGTCGGTCGTGTGTCGGTAGGGGCTGGCACTGCTCGGTGCCTGTGTACGACGCTAGACCGTGTCGCCGACAGCGGCGCCGGTCACGCGCCCATCTGTGGAAATCTCAGCGATCCACACTCTAGCCGAACACCTGTTCGAAGTAGCAGCGACACGCCGCCGGGACCCGGTTCCTCCGGCACTGGTCCTTACCAGCACGATTGGGGTGTGGCTCCAGCACCCGACACCGTCTCCGAGGAGGAGTTCCGGGCGACGCTCGCCACGTTCGCCACCGGAGTGGCGCTCGTGACCGCGCACGACGACGAGTACGGCGACATCGGCAGCACGGTCACCTCGTTCTGCGCGGCCTCGCTCGACCCGCCGCTCGTGCTCGCGAGCATCGGCACGCTGTCGCGGATGTTCGACGTCCTCGACGTCCAGCCGCTCTGGGCCGTGTCCATCCTCGCCACGGACCAGCGCAGCGCCGCCGGCCGGTTCGCCGTCCCGGGCCGCCTGGGTGGCGAGATGCTGCTCACCGGCGTACCGCACCACCGCGGCGAGCGGTCGGGCGCGCTGATGCTCGACGGGGCGCTCGCCACGTTCGAGTGCCGCACCGAGCAACGGATCGAGACCGGCGACCACACGCTGTTCATCGGGCAGATGCTCGGCGTCGAGCAGGTCACGACAGGCGAGCCGCTGCTGCGCTTCTCCGGGCGCTACCGGTAGGCGACGCCTCCGATCAAGCACGCAGGGCCGCGGTCACGACTCGGCGCGGCCCTCGGCTTCATCCTCACCGAAAACCTTGCCCTCGATCGCCTCGGCGACCGCCAACTCCGCGGCCTCGACCAGCATGTAGACCGCGCCGGTCAGCATCGGGGCAACGATCCAGGCGGCGGTGCCGTGCAGAAGAGCACTGATCAGGTAGGCGACTCCGAGTCCGGCGGCCACCGACACCAGGTTGGCCGCCGTGCCGAGCATGACTACTTCCTGGCCCTGCGTGCTGGGACGCCGCCGGAAACCCCGTGAGGCGGCAGCCTCCAGCAACGAGAACGGCAGCACGGCGCCGAGCGCGAACCACACGATCTGCGCCACGTCGGGCTTGGCCTGAAAGCTGCTGAGCATGCCAAAGGTCGCGGTGATCAGGATGGAAAACCCAAACGCCGAGCTGTTGTTGACCGCGGAGCTGATCACGCCCCGACGAAGCCGTGCCAAGAGACGGGTCCTACTGCGTGGAGACTGGGGCATGTCTTACGTTCTCAGGCGGCAGTGCGGTGGAGCACATGTGGTGTGCGCGTTACCGCTCATGGTCGGGCAGGCGGAGCACCTCACAGACCGCTCTCCACACCACCCTGGTGTCGTAGCCGGCCCCCAGCGCCTGGTGCACCGTACGCTCGCCGAGCGCGGCGATCACGTAGTCACGTGCGAACGAGTCGGCGTACGTCGCGCCCAAGTGCCGCTCCATCCGCTCCCAGAACTCGGTACGCCACATCGTCATGCAGCCCCACCCCTTACAACGCGTTTGGAAAGGTCTGGCCGAGGCCACCTCACTGCCATCGCCGGCACCGCACTGCTCTCGCGCGCCGTTGCGCCACCGCCAGCACTCCTTCGCCGGGTTGGTCTCCAAACACGTTGTTAACCTCGACACATGAAGTTGACCGACTGGGCGCAGCTGGCCAGCAGCGAGCTCGACCTCGACCAGGCGATGGACCGCGCGGACGTCGACCGCGTGCTCGATCTCGCCAAGGAAGCGGCACACGGCGTCGCGCGGCCCGCGGCGCCGCTGACGACGTTCCTGCTGGGCGTCGCGGTGGGCCGCGGCGCCGATCCAGCCGACGCGGCCGCCCGCCTCAGCCGGCTCGCCAACGAGCAGGCCGAGTCGTAACACCGGGGCGCCGGGGCTCACGGCAACGTGAGGATGCGCGGCCCGTCGGCGGTCACCGCAATGGTGTGCTCGATGTGCGCGGCGCGGCTGCCGTCCGCGGTGTGCAGGGCCCACCCGTCGTCGGCGAGCACGTACGCGTCGTCGCCTCCCGCCATGAACATCGGTTCGATGGCGATCACAAGGCCCTCGCGGAGCTTCAGGCCACGCCTGGCACGCCCCTCGTTCGGCACCGACGGGTCCTCGTGCATCTGCCGGCCGACGCCGTGGCCTCCGAAGTCGCGCGGGATACCGTAGCCGGCGCCGCGTCCGATCGTGCCGACCGCGGACGCGATGTCACCCATCCGGCCGCCTGGCCGGGCAGCAGCGATGCCTGCGTCGAGCGCCTGCTGCGTGATGCGGATCAGCTCGGCGTCTTCCGGACGCGCCAGGCCGACGTTGAAGCTGACTGCCGAGTCACCGGCCCAGCCGTCGACCACCGCACCGCAGTCGATGCTCACCAGGTCGCCCTCGCGCAGCCGGTACACGTCGGGTATCCCGTGCACGATGACGTCATTGACCGACGCGCAGATCACCGCGGGAAACGGGCTGGAGGCGAACGACGGCTGGTAGTTGAGGAACGGCGAGGTCGCCCCGGCCTCGCCGATGACGGTCGCGGCGACGTCGTCCAGCTCCTTCAGCGTGACACCCACCGCGGCCTCGGCACGCACCGCCGCGAGCGCCTGTGCCACGACCCGACCGGCTTCGCGCATCGCGTCGATCGCCGCGGCGTCCTTCAGCTCCACCACTCCGCCAGACTAACGGCAGGGAAAATTCTCGAAGATGCCCGCGTCGGATGTCGATTCCGGGCCGGCCATTTCGTGTAGCGGCTGAAAGGCAGGCACGAAGCCGGCCCGGAGCCAAGGAGAAGACATGACCCAGTACCTGCTCAGCATCTACCAGCCCGGCACGCACGGCGAGACGCCGCCACCTGAGGTCCTCGAGCCGATCATGCGTGACGTGACCGCCGTGCGTGACGAGATGCAGGCCGTCGGCGCGTGGGTGTTCAACGGCGGACTGCACGCACCGAGCACGGCCACCGTCGTCCGGGTCAAGGACGGCGACGTACTCACCACCGACGGTCCGTACATCGAGGGCAAGGAGCACATCGGCGGGTTCACCGTTATCCAGGCGCCCGACCTGGACGCGGCTCTGGAATGGGGACGCAAGCTGGCACGGGCGACCACATTGCCGATCGAGGTCAGGCCGCTGCAGGACGGCAGCTGCTAGCGCTCGGCATGCCCACCGTCAGCACCTCCGAGATCGAGCGCGTCTTCCGCGAGGAGTACGGGCGCGCGGTTGCCAGCCTGGTCCGCCGCCTCGGTGACATCGACGCCGCCGAGGAGGCGGTCCAGGAGGCGTTCGCCGCAGCGGTACAGCGGTGGCCGTCGAGCGGGCTGCCGCCCAGCCCGGCAGGATGGATCATCACCACCGCCCGCAACGCCGGCATCGACCGCCTGCGCCGGGAGACCACTCGCGAGGGCCGGCACGCCGACGCAGCGCTGCTACACGTCCCTGACGACCCGGTCGAGGAGGGCGCCGTGCGTGACGACCGGCTACGCCTCATCTTCACCTGCTGCCACCCCGCGCTCGCCACCCACGCGCAGGTCGCGCTCACGTTGCGGTTGCTCGGCGGGCTCACCACGACGGAGATCGCCCGGGCGTTCCTCGTCCCCGAGCCAACCATGGCGCAGCGACTCGTCCGGGCCAAGGCAAAGATCAGGGCCGCGAAGATCCCCTACCGGGTACCGACCACGGCCGACCTGCCGGACCGCCTGCGGTCCGTGCTCGCCGTGGTCTACCTGATCTTCAACGAGGGGTACGCGACCAGTTCAGGGGACAGCCTCGGCCGCGAGGACCTTCGGACGGAGGCCGTACGCCTCGGCCGACTGCTGGTCGAGCTGATGCCCGACGAGCCGGAGGTCGCCGGGCTGCTCGCGCTCATGCTGCTCACCGAGTCGCGGCGGGATGCCCGTACCACCGCGGACGGGTCGATCGTCCGCCTTGCCGAGCAGGACCGCGCCGCCCGCTGGGACCGCGCCCTTGTCGCCGAAGGTCAAGCTCTTGTCCGCGCCTGCCTGCGGCGCGACCAGCCCGGCCCGTACCAGATCCAGGCGGCGATCAATGCCGTGCACAGCGACGCACCGAGTGCCGCCGCCACGGACTGGCGCCAGATCGTGCGGCTGTACGATCAGCTGCTCTCGCTCGCGCCCAGCCCGGTGGTCGCAATCAACCGCGCGGTCGCGGTGGCCGAGGTCGACGGGCCGGGCGCGGCACTCCCGCTCGTAGACGGCCTCGACCTCGACGGCTACTACCTGTTCCACGCCATCCGCGCCGACCTGCTCCGACGACTGGGCAGGCGCGAGGAAGCCGGCGCGGCGTACGAGGCCGCGATTACCCGCACTGGCAACGCCGCCGAGCGCGACCTGCTGCGGCGCCGACGCGACGAGCTCACCTGACTCAGTCGGAGAGCGCGTCCACCAACTGGCTCGCATTGCGCTGCGCGTAGTCGGAGTAGCAGTTGTTCCAGAGCGCGTGCACCTCACGGGCCTGATCGGCGAGGTCGCGGACGCTGGACGTCCAGCCGCGCACCTCGTCCTTGGAGTACAGGTAGCCGAACCGCTCGTAGATGTTGCGGCTCGTCCACTTGTCGCTGTGCCCGTGGAAGCGCAGCACCGACAGGTCGGCAGTCGCGGTAACCACCGGAGGGACTGAGCTCGTGTAACCCTGCGGCATGTCGACGCACACGTACGGCAGCGCGTACTTCTCGCAGAAGTCGAGCGTCTCCTTGCGGTTCTCTTCGGACAGCCACGTCTTGTTGCGGAACTCCACGCAGATGCGGTACGGGTCGGCGCGCTCGCGGCAGCGCAACAGGTACTCCTTGTTGCGCTTACCGATCGGGAACCACTGCGGGAACTGGAACAGCAGCGCGCCGAGCTTGCCGGCATCGTGCAACGGCTGGAGCGCCGCGAGGAACCGCTCCCACACCTGGTCGACGGCGGCCTCGTCGAAGTCCTTCAGGTAGACGTTCTTCGTGGTGTCGGGCCGCAGGTCCTTGTACAGCGCGCGCGGCTTGGTCGGATGCTGGGTGAGCAACGAGAACGCCTTGACGTTGAACGTGAACCCGTCCGGCGTGCGATCGACCCAGGAGCGCGCGACGTTCTCGCTCGGCGGAGCGTAGTACGTCGAGTCGACCTCCACCAGCGGGAACTGGCCGGCGTAGAAAGCGAGGCGCTTCTCGGGCGTCTTGGCGTCCTCGGGGTACCAGCCGGACGACAGCAACGTCTTGTCGGTCCAGGAGGCCGTACCGACCTTGATCTCGCCCTGCGTGTCCGCTGCCATGAGTCCACTGTGCACCGCAGCGGTGACATCCGACTAGCGAGCGGCGGCGACCAGAGCGGTGAACAGCCGGTTGTCGTCGTGGACCTCCGGGTGCCACTGCACGCCGATGCGAAAGGAGCGGTCCGGGTCCTCGAACGCCTCGAGCGTGCCGTCGGGCGCCGAGCCGCTGGCGACGTAGCCGGGGTGGGCGGCGATGGCCTGATGGTGATGGCACCGTACAGCCACCCGCTCGCCGAGGATCGCGCGCAGGTGGGTGCCGGGTACCGTGCTGACCCCCATCTCCCCGTACGCCGCCGGTGCGGGTGAGTGCCGGTGGTGCCCGACCCGGTCGGGTACGTGCTGTTCCAGCGTTCCGCCCGCGGCGACGGCCAGCACCTCCATGCCGCGACAGATGCCCAGGACGGGCATGTCGGCCGCGTCCGCAGCCCGTACGAGCGACAGCTCGGACCCGTCCCGCTCCGGTCGTGGCGGCTGCGCCGACGGGTCCGGGGCAGCGCCGTACCGGGCGGCCTCGATGTCCGCGCCACCGCAGAGGATCAGGCCGTCGAGCCGGGCGACCAGGTCCTTCCAGTCCCCCTCTGTACGCCCCGTCGCCGGTGGCAGGAGCACCGCCTGGCCACCCGCACGCTCGACGTGGGCGACGTACGCATGGGGCAGGAGCGCGGCCGGCACGTCCTGCCAGGCTTGCCAGGAGGCCGCCTCCAGGTAGCAGGCCAGCCCGACGACAGGCCGGCTCACAGCGGCACCCCGGGCACGGCACTTACCGAGGCGAAGTCGGCCTTCTCTATGTCTGCAGGCGTAGAGAAGGCCGACTTTCCCCACATAACGTGGTCATTTGGGAAAGTCACAGCGGGGTTACGTACGCCGCGTTGATGCCGCCGTCCACGAGGAACGTCGACGCGGTCACGAAGCTCGCCTCGTCGCTCGCGAGGAACAGCGCGGCGTTCGCGATCTCCTCGGGCTCGGCGAACCTGCCGACCGGCACGTGCACCAGCCTCCGCTGCGCCCGTTCTGGGTCCTTGGCGAACAGCTCCTGTAGCAGCGGGGTGTTGACCGGTCCCGGGCACAGCGCGTTGACCCGGATGCCCCGGCGCGCGAACTCCACGCCCAGCTCGCGCGACATGGCGAGCACGCCACCCTTCGACGCGGTGTACGAGATCTGCGACGTCGCCGCGCCCATGACCGCGACGAACGATGCCGTGTTGATGATCGAGCCCGCGCCCTGGTCGAGCATGTACGGGAGCACCGCCTGGCAGCACAGGTACACGCTGGTCAGGTTGACCTGCTGCACCCGCTGCCAGGTATCCGCGTCGGTGTCGAGGATCGACTCGTCCTCCGGTGGGGAGATCCCGGCGTTGTTGAACGCGACGTCGACCCTGCCGTACGCCTCCGCCGCGCCGCGGAACAGCGCCGCCACCTCGTCCTTGCTCGTCACGTCGCAGTGCGCGTAGAGCCCGCCGACCTCGGCGGCGGCCTCCTTGCCGCGCGCGTCGTCGACGTCTGCGATGACGACACGCGCCCCTTCGGCAGCGAACCGCCGGGCCGCCGCGAGGCCGATGCCGCCGCAGCCGCCGGTCACGACCGTGACCTTCCCGTCGAGCCGGTCCCCCATGTGCGCTCTCACTCCTCCGTCGCGATGAACACGTTCTTGACCTCGGTGAACGATTCCAGCGCGTCCGGTCCCAGCTCGCGGCCGACACCGGACTGCTTGAACCCGCCGAACGGCGTGGTGTACCGGACGGCGGAATGCGAGTTCACCGACAGGTTGCCTGCCTCAACACCGCGCGACACCCGGATGGCGCGGCCCACGTCTCTGGTCCAGATCGAACCGGACAGGCCGTACGGGCTGTCGTTGGCGGCAGCGACGGCGTCGGCCTCGTCGTCGAACGGCAACACCGCCACGACCGGCCCGAACACCTCCTCGCGCCAGACCGCATCGGTGTCGCTGCGAGGAAGCACGACGGTCGGCGGGTACCAGAAGCCGGCGCCGTCGGGTCGCTGCCCGCGAAACGCGACGTCCACGCCAGCGTCCTCGACGTACGACCGTACGCGATCGCGCTGCGCGTCAGTGATGAGCGGCCCCATCTCCGCGTCCTCGGCACCCGGATCGCACACCCGCACGCCCTGCACGGCCGGCTCGAGCAGCTCCAGGAAGCGGTCGTAAACGCTGCGCTGCACGAGTATTCGGCTGCGCGCGCAGCAGTCCTGGCCCGCGTTGTCGAACACGCCGTACGGGGCCGTCGCCGCCGCGCGTTCGAGGTCGGCGTCGGCGAACACGACGTTGGCGCTCTTGCCGCCCATCTCCAGGGTGATGCGCTTGACCTGGTCGGCGGCCAGGGACATGATCCGCTTGCCCACGGCCGTCGAGCCGGTGAAGCTCACCTTGCGTACGGACGGGTGGGTGACGAACCGCTCGCCGACGACGCTGCCGCGGCCCGGTAGCACCGTGAACACGTGCTCGGGCAGCCCCGCCTCGACCGCGAGCTCGCCCAGCCGCATGGCCGTGAGCGGGGTCAGCTCGGCCGGCTTCAGCACCACCGTGTTGCCGGCCGCGAGCGCCGGCGCGAAGCCCCAGCCTGCGATGGGCATGGGGAAGTTCCACGGCACGACTATGCCGACCACGCCGAGCGGTTCGCGGAACGTGACGTCGAGGCCGCCGTCGACGGGGATCTGCTTGCCGCACAAGCGTTCCGGCGCACCCGCGTAGTAGGCGAGCACGTCGCGTACGTTCCCCGCTTCGCCGCGCGCATTCGTGACGGTGTGCCCGGAGTTGCGCACCTCGAGCGCCGCCAGCTCCTCGACGTGCGCGTCCACCGTCTCGGCGAACCGCCGCAGCAGCCGCGCACGTTCGGCGGCCGAGACCCGCCGCCAGCTCTCGTACGCGTGCGCCGCGTCGGCTATCGCCGCATCGGCCTCCTCGACCGACGCCATGGCGACGTCCTCGATCACCTGCTCGGTCGACGGGTCGACCACCTCGTGTCGACCGCCGCCCGTCACCGTCGTTGCCGTCATCTACAACCTCTCGAACCCGCGGACACGTTCCCAGTCGGTCACCGCCGCCTCGAACGCGGCCAGCTCGACGTCCGCGGCGTGTAGGTAGTGCTCGACCACGTCGGCACCGAACATCTCCTTGGCCATCGTCGAAGCAGCGAACAGGTCACGGGCCTCCCGCAGGGTGGCCGGCACATGCGGCAGATCGCGCACGTACGCGTTGCCGTCGACGGGCGGGCCCGGATCCAGCTGCAGCTCGATACCACGCAGTCCGCTGGCGAGCATGGCTGCGAGAGCGAGGTACGGGTTCACGTCACCGCCGGGGAGCCGGTTCTCCACCCGCAGCGACGGGCCGTGGCCGACGACGCGCAGCGCGCACGTCCGGTTGTCGCGTCCCCACGCGACACGCGTCGGCGCGAACGTGCCGGGCTGCAGCCGCTTGTAGGAGTTGACGTTCGGCGCGTACAGCAGGGTCAGCTCGGCGAGCGCCTCCTGCACGCCAGCAAGGAAGTGCTCGAACACCGGCGTGGACCCGCTTCCGGTGTCGAAGACCGGGCTGCCATCCACCGCGCACAGGCTCATGTGAATGTGGCAGGAGTTGCCCTCGCGCGCGTCGTACTTCGCCATGAACGTCAGCGACTTGCCGTGACTCGCGGCGATCTCCTTGGCACCCGTCTTGTAGACGGCGTGCTGGTCGGCGGTGGTGAGCGCGTCGGCGTAGCGGAACGCGATCTCGTGCTGGCCGAGGTTGCACTCACCCTTCGCCGACTCGACGACGAGCCCCGCGCCCGCCATGTGGTTCCTGATGTCGCGCAGGAGGGGCTCGACCTTCGTGGTGCCCAGCACCGAGTAGTCGACGTTGTAGCGGTTGGCCGGCGTGAGCCCTGAGTAGCCGGAGTCCCAAGCCTGCTCGTAGGTGTCCTCGAAGACGATGAACTCGAGCTCCGTACCGGCCATCGCCGTGTACCCGGCATCGGCGGCCCGCGCCACCTGCCGACCGAGGACCTGCCGGGGGCTCTGCGCCATCTCACCGCCGTCGACCAGGCCCAGATCGCACTGCACCATCGCGGTCGCGGGCAGCCACGGGATGAGCCGGAGCGTTCGCAGGTCGGGCCGGAGCTCCATGTCCCCGTACCCGCGCTCCCACGAGGTCAGCGTGTACCCGTCGACGGTGTTCATCTCGACGTCGGTAGCCATCTGGTAGTTGCAGCCCTCGACACCGTGCGCGAGCGCATCGTCCAGGAAGAACCTGGCGTGCAGCCGCTTGCCCTGCAACCTGCCCTGCATGTCGGTAAACGCGACGACGACGGTGTCGATGGTGCCTGAGTCGACCATGCGGCGCAGCGCGTCCAGCTCCAGTGGTGCGGCACTCACGTGCGGATTCCCCTTCCCTGCGTCATGCGAGCAAACCCCGAAGCAGCGCGGACGTGGCGTCGCAGTGCTCCTCCATGACCTGCCTTGCCCGCTCCGGATCGCCGCCGAGCACGGCCGCGACGACCCCGGCGTGCTGGTCGTTCGAGTGCTCGATGTTGCGCCTCAGCACCGGGATCGCGTTCAGCATCTCGTTGAGGAGCGTCTGAGCCTGGGTGACCGACGAGACGAGCATGGGCGAGTCGGACAGCGTCACGATCGCCAGGTGCAGCCTGTGATCGGCAAGCCGGTGCGCCGACGTGTCCGCCGCGCCCTCCACGGCCGCGAGGCTCTGTCGCAGCCATGCGCGCTGCTCCGCGGTGAGGTCGCGGGTCGCGGCGAGGTACGCGGCACCGGGCTCCACGACGCGGCGGAAGTCGAGCGCGTCCTTGAGCTCGCTGCGCCGGTGCGAGAGGTCGGCGCCACTGCCGTCCGGGTCGGGCCCGGCGTAGATGACCTCCGTGCCGCCGCCACGGCCACGTCGGGTGCGGACCAGGTCGGCCTGCCGTAGCGCGCCGATCGCCTCGCGCACCGTGGCGCGGCTCACGCCGAGACGGTACGCCAGTTCCCGCTCCGGCGGGAGGAAGTCTCCCGCCGCGAAGACCCCGAGCCGTACGGCGCTCGCGAGCTGTTCGACGGTCGACTCGAACCCGTTGCGGTCGCGTACCGGGCGCAGCACCGCTTCCGGCAGCCCTGCGGTCGTCTCGGCTACATCGTTCACGTGTTCGCCTCGGGTTCGTCTCCTGGTTCTCCTTCCAGGATCTTCGCGGCCTGCTTCGTCTCGTGACCAGGCGGCACGTCGCGCATGAAGTGCGTGCGTCCCTTGGCGAACCAGAAGATCGTGGCGAACGCGAAGACGACGAGCACGGCGATCGGCGCGTAGTTGAACGAGTCGATCGTGATCGGCTTGGCCGGAGGCAGCATGAACAGGATGACGATGAACGCGACCCAGATCACCGCGACCCAGCCGATGAACGGGCTCCACTTGCCGAGGTTCCACGGCCCGACCTCGAACGTGGGGTTGATCCGCCGCAGGAACACCGGTGCGACGTACGCGATGTACAGGCCGATCACCGCGATCGAGGTGACCGCGAGGTACGCGGTGTAGTTGAACAGCGCCGGGCT
>JBOHBN010000385.1:0-12351 GCA_050698355.1 Streptosporangiales bacterium
GTCACTGGGCGTCCTCCTCGGTCCGGTCGCCACCCACGTACCTGACGACGTGGACCGCGTCGATGACGACGAGCCCTTCCTCCACTATCTCCTCCAGCTGCGGCAGGAACCCCCGGATCCGCTCTTCGGTGTCGACGATGACGACCGCGACAGGCAGGTCCTCGCTCAGGCTGAGTATGCGGCTGGTGTGGATGTGCGACGCCTTGCCGTAGCCTTCGATGCCTCGGAAGACGCTCGCGCCGGCGAGACCCTCGCGGTGGGCCCGGTGCACGATCTCCGTGTACAGGGGATGGTGATGGTACTGGTCGTCTTCGCTGATGAGCACTGTTAGCCGCTGGGCATCGCCGTGCAATCTCATCGTTGTCCTCCGTGGGTCGCGGCGTCGACGGACCGCTCCGCGCGGTGGTGGCGCCGGCTGCGTCGTATCGGTCGGCGAGACACCAGGCGAGCGAGGATCGCACCGAACCATACCGCCATCAAGCCGGCGAGCATCGTGTCGACGAGGTAGCTGTTGGCCAGCACCAGGTCCCCGTGCTCGGCCAGCCCGAGCGTCCCGGCCGTGACGGTCGAGAAGGTCGTGTACCCGCCGAGAACCCCCACCCCGAGGAACGGCCGCACGTGCTTGTGGGGGCGCCATACCTCGGTCGCAAAGGTCATGAACGCCCCGAGCAGTAGGCAGCCGCTGGTGTTCACCGCGAAGGTCGCCCAATCGAAGGCGCCTGGATGAGTGGGTACGAGGAGACCGACCAGATACCGCGCGGAGCTCCCCACGGCGCCACCGAGGGCGATCACGGCGAGCATGCCAGTGTGGCCGAGAGCCCTTCTCCGCGCGCTGCGGCGGGGCCCGGCGCGGAAGACATCGGTCACAGCCGGACCACCCTAGTCGCTGGCGAAGAGGACTCGGGTGGTGGGAAGGCGATCACCAGGCGCCACGTGGCGGCTCGTCGGGCTGCGCCGCACGAGGGCCGAGAACCTCGCCATCGAGCAGGTCTGCCGCGTGGTGCCATGCGCCCATCTCGGCGCCGTGCACCTGCCAGCGGCTGTCCCATCCGGCGTGTTGGATGGCGGTGTCGAGGTCGTACGAGAGCAGCCGCAGCCGCGTTGTAGCCAGCGCGTGCCACGCCGCGTCCAGCTCACCGCGCCCGGAGAGCCGTAAAGCGTGGCGAAGGCAGAGCCCGTGTGCTTCTGCCAGGTCCCCGGACCGCGCCGGGTCGGCCGCCGTGATCCGCGCCAGCCGCAACGCAGACCCCTCGGCCTGGTCGGCGAAGTGGCAGGTGCGACACGGTGCGCCGCGAAACGCCGGTACGAGGGCATCGCGCACGGCGCGGTCCGAAACCAGGTGCGCGACACGTCCGGCGAACGTGCCCGGCAGCCGCCCCAGCCGATCCGCGGCACGGCTCAGGTCGTCGGCCGTACGGTCGGCGTTGTACGCGGCGAACCTCGCGGCGACGTCCTCCCCGCCGACCGTTGCGAGATCGGTCAGGTGGGTCGGGCACAGCACGGCGTCCTGCCGCAGCTCCGCGGGCTTGGTGATGCCGGCGAGCCAGCCGAGATACCGCCACGTCGACCGGACCCTGGCCGTGCACAACGGACACGCCGGTGTCTCCAGCATCATGTCCACGTAAGCGGCGGTCGAGAGTTTGGCCGCGCGCTCCTCCGCGGCAAGCACCGCGTCGTGGTTTTCAGACCACGATTGGTCGCGGCGGTCGCTGTCGGCATCGACGCCGACGAGAGCCTCCGTGGTAGCCGCCGACAGCCGGGCACCGAGCACGTCGATCACCAGGGCGGCGACCCGCGCGGAGGCGCCGGCGAGCAGCTGCCGTGTATGCGCGACGCACGCGCCGGGACCCGCGGTGTAAGCGTCACGGACGTGTTCGGACTCGTCCAGCCCCGTTCTGACCAGGTGGAGCATGCCGGAGGCGCGGCGGCCGGACGCCACGCACGGCGGGCACCTTCCGCCGGGGGGCGCGCCACCCGACCTCAGCAGGCGGGCCCCGGTGCGGCTGATGTCGGCGAACAGCGCGGTCGCGAGCCAGCTCGCGGCTATCCCCTCGTCGAGCAGCCGCCTCGTGTGCGCCGGGCACATGCCAAGAGAGTCTCGCAGCGTCAGTTTCATCGTCGGGTCGGCATGCGTCTCCGCCGCGTAGGCGGCGAACCATGACCGCACGGAGGCTCCTGCCTCGACGCAGAACGGGCAGGGCGTCGCTGCCAGCTGGCGCGTCAGCGAGGTGATCGTCGACTCGCTCAGCGGGCGGCGCCGGAAGGGCAGGATGCTCGACAGGGCTACCCCTTCAGGTGTGTGCGTGCGGCAAGGATTCCCCGTCCACAGGATAGGCTCGGGCGTACGGCGGAGGGGCCCGCCGAAATCGCCGATGCCAACGGTCCCTGCCTGGAAGGTGGGGAGTGCCGTGCCAGACCTCTCGGCGCTGGCCGAAGCCCTGACCCGATTGGCGCGGCTCGCTTCTGCTGATGACCGGCCCCGCATCGACGGCCTGCGTGAGCGGTTGAGCCAGCGGCGGCTGCGGGTGCTCGTCGCCGGGGAGGCGAAGCGGGGCAAGAGCACGTTGGTGAACGCGCTGCTCCGCCGTCACGTGCTGCCGACCGGTGTGGTTCCGCTCACCGCCTTGCCGACCACCGTGGTCGCCGGTACCGATGACGGCGTCGGCGTGACCTTTGCCGACGGGCACGACGAGTCCTGGCCGCTCGCATCGCTGGCCGACGCGGTGACCGAGCACGGCAACCCGGCGAACCGGCGGCGGATCGCCGAGGTCGTCGTCCGCCTGGAGTCGCCGTTGCTCGACGAGGGCGTGGAGATCGTCGACACCCCCGGCACCGGCTCGGTGTATGCGCGAGGCAGCGCCGAGGCCGAGCACGTCCTGCCCACCCTGGACGCGGCGGTCGTCGTGTTGACCGCCGATCCCCCGGTCTCGGCCGCCGAACTGGCGCTCCTGCGGCAGGTGCACGAGCACGCCGTCGCGCTGTTCGTGGTGTTGAACAAGGTCGAGCGGCTCGATGACGAGGAGCGGCAGCAGGCACGCGCCTTCACCGAGTCGGTGCTGTACGAGGCGCTTGGCGAGCATTCGACGCTGTACGAAATGTCCGCACGCGAGGGTGCGGCCGACGCCGGCTTCGAGGAGTTCGCGGCTGCGTTCGTGCGGTATCTACGAGAGCACGGCTCCGACGACCTGCTGCGAGCCGTTGCCGGGCATGCCGGAGTTGTGGTGGACCAGCTGGTGGACGAGATCGACCTGACGCTCAGTGTGGCGAAGCGCGGCGCGGACCGGAACAGCGGGCAGGTCGCCGCGTTCGAGCGGGGACTCGCCGACGTCGACCGGTCCCGGCAAGCCGCCACCGACCTGGTGAGGGGACAGGCGCGCCGTTCCCGCCAGGCGCTCGACGATTCGGCCGAGTCCACCGCTGCACGGTTGTGTGCCCGTGCCCGAAACCGGCTGGAGGTCTACGCCACCGAGCACGCGCAGGCGGGTGCGGCCCAGCTCGCCGGAGAAGGGCGGGACCTACTCGTCTCCTGGACTGCAGACTCGGTGGACGGTTGGCGAGACGATCGCGCCCAGGGATTGCAGACCGACCTGCGTGACGGCGCCGAGCGGGCGCGTGCGGAGTTCGCCTCCGCGCTCGCCGGGTTGCGGGACACCGCGGCGGAGCTGCTCGGCGTGTCGCTGACCCTGCCCGTTGCCGATGCTCGACTGGTCGAGCCGCACCGGTTCTTCTACATCACCGCGGAGAACGTCGATACCGCCGAGCTGCTGGCGGGGCTCGTCCGCCGCCACCTTCCCGGTGAGCTGGGCCGGCGCAGGGTGGCCGGCAGGTTGCAAGCCGAAGCGGCCACGTTCGTTCCCCAGCAAGTCGGACGAGCGCGCGGCGACCTGCAGGCGCGGCTGGACGAGTCGACCCGGCAGCTCGTCCGCGCGGTAGACGAGAACTACCGGCAGGCGACGGCGCACCTGCGGTCTGCGCTGCAAGCCGCCGCCACGTTGAGCGCCGCGACCGAAGACGAGTCCGTACGTACCCGACGCGAGCTGGCAGAGCGCCGCGACGCCCTGCTCGCGATCCGAGCGGACCTGACCGAGTGAGGGGCGGTGTGGCGGTGTGACCCTCCGTTCCTATCCCCCGGGTTGGCCGACGACCAGCACCGGCATGGGCCCGGACTGCACGACCGCGGTCGAGACGTGCCCGAGCTTGGGGTGCAGGATGCCGCCCTCACCGTGACGGCCGACGACGACGAGGTCGAAACCGTGCCGGCCGGCGTACTCGCGCAGCGCGGCGGCCTGGTCCTGGGACTCCAACACATCCAAGCGCAGCTCGGTCTCCAGCCGGCCGAGACCCGCGCGCTGCTCGTCGAAGCGGTCCTCCACCCGGTGCCGCGCGGCAGCCAGCGCGCTCTCGCGCTCCCCGTCGGTCTCGACGTGCGGCGTCGCGGGCAGGACGGCCAGGGCCACCACCCGGCCGCTGGGACCGGCCAGCCGTAGCGCGGCGTCCAGTGCGGCTTCCGCGCCCGGCGAGGCGTCCCAGCCGACGAGTACCCGGTGGAACGCGGCCGCGTGCATCCCTGCCTCCTTCAAGAGACCACCACCACGATGGCGATCACCGCAACGAGTGCGATGAGCATGTACGCAAGGTAAGCATCGATCCGGCCGGATTGGAACCGCTTCGCCGCAGCCACGATTGAACGGAGGGGTCGGCCGAGGGGGCGGTAGAGGTACTCCTCGACCACCTCGACCACGTCGCTGGAGTAGCCAAGAGACGTCCCGGCGTGGGGGGCGCCGTCGTGCTCGCCACCGCCCGCCACCGCGTGGGGTCGCACCTGCGTACGCGTGCGCAGCAGGTTGGCGAGCACCCGGCGGGTCGGGTTGGCGTACCCGAACGGGGTGTACTGGTCGACGCCCTCGACCCCGCCGGTGGCGGAGAGCCACGGATGAGTACGCCGGACCCGCCACAGTCCGCCGCGCGACGCCGCCGTCGCGACCAGCAGCAGCGCCGCGAAGATCGCCGGCATCACCACCCATAGCCACGAGGGCGAAAGGATGGAGAAGTCCGGGTAGACCGGCTGCACGACCCACGGCGACTTCAGCGCGCCCAGCGTCACCGATGCGGGCACGATGTCGGAGACGCCCGCGGCGAGCACCCGGATCTCCAGCGGGGTCACCGCGGCGATACCGAGGCAGCCGAGGCCGAGCAGGATGACAGCGAACCGTCCGGGTATGCCCAGGCCGAACAGCCGGCTTGTCGGCACCGGCACGTGCCTGATCGGGCCGAGCACGGTGAGTCCCACGATGCGTACGAAAGCGACGCTGGCGAAGCCCGCCGTCAGCGCGACGAGCGCGCCGGCGAACGCCATGCCGAGCGCCATCGCGAGGTTGCCGACCCGGAACTGTTGCATCAGCGCCTCGAGCAGGAACCACTCCGAGGCGAACCCGATGGTCGGCGGGAGGCCGGCGAGCGTCACCGCGCCGACGCCGAGACCCGTACCCGCCCACGGCAGCCTGCGTCCGATACCGCGCAGCGCGTCCAGCTCGGTGGTCTCGGTGGTCAGTTCGATTGCGCCCGTGGTGACGAACAGCAGCGATTTGGCGAACGCGTGCGCGACCGCCTGCAGCAGTCCGGCGAGCAGGCCGACGGCGACGAGACGTTCGTCGCCGGTGGTTGCACCGACGAGCGCGATGGCAAAGCCCACGCAGATCAGCCCGGCGTTCTCCACGCTGGAGTACGCGACGACGCGTTCCAGCCGGGTCTGGACCGCACAGTGTGCGATGCCGAGCAACGCCGTCAGAGGCGCGCAGACGAGCAGGAGGACCGCGCGGACACCCGTTGGTCGTGGCGGACGTGCTGGCCGAGGAGCCGGACCCGAGCGAGGTAGCCGACCCCGACCTCGCCGTGCGGCTGTGGCGTCTCGACCGCCGCGTGATGGTGGATTCCCTCACCGAGGCCGGAGCCGTCGTCGTGGATGCGTCCGGCCCCGAACCGCTCGACGTCGCTCTCGCGCCGCTGCGCCGGGTGTCGCTGCCGGGAGGTGCACGGTGAGCCGTCCTGTCGCGCTCCGGGTCGCCGCAGCGGTTGGCTGCCTCGCGGCATGGGCGGTCGCAGCCTGGGGCGGGCCGAGCGTCCTCGCCTTGTTGCTGCTCGGCACCTGCGGCGCGCTCGCGGGGTTCGTTGTGTGGCGGGCGGCCGCCGGGATGACCGTCGCCGGTGTCGTGGTCGTCGGGTCCCTGGCGCTGGCAGCCGCGTACGCCGATGGGATGGGGTTGGTGCTGCGGTCGGTGCTGGCCGGAGTGCTGCTCGTCCTCTCGTTGCTGGTCGCCGGTGTCGCCGAGTCGTTGCCGGACGGCTGCGTATCGGCGTGGTCGGTGCTGGGCGCGACGCTGGCGAGCCGCCGCAGCCTGCTGGTGCTGGCCGCGGCGAGCGCCGCAGGCGCCGGAGCACTCGCAGCGGCCGGCCCGGTACGTGGCCTCGCGCCGATCCTGCTCGGAATGGCCGCCGCCGTTGCCGCGGTCTGGCTCGGCGTCCGCCGGGTGCGGTGATCTGCTATCGGGCTGTCGCGTCGTCGAGCTCGCGGTGCTCATGGCCGAGCTCGTCGAGGGACGCGCTGGACGTGCCGACCAACGACTTGCCGACGTACCGGTCCAGGCCCAGCCCGGACGCGACGGTCAGGACAAGTCGGCGCAGGCGGACGCGGAACCGGGAGGAAGGCAGGAACCAGCCGACGCCGTGCCGTGCCACCTGTTGCTTCTCGGTGACGATCGGCTGCCACAGCCGCTGGTACTCCGCCAGCGCCGCCTCGATGGAGCCCGCCTTCGCGAGCTGCTTGGCGAGCACGTACGCGCCGCCCATCGCGAGCGAGGCGCCCTGGCCGGCGAGCAGCGAGACCGCTCCGCACGCGTCGCCGAGCAGGACGACCCTGCCGCTGCTCCATTGCGGCAGCTCGATCTGCGCGACCTGGTCGTAGTAGATCTCGGGGGGTTCGGGGCACAGCGCCAGCGCACACGGTGCCACCCAACCGAGGTCGCCGTACGCAGCGCGTACCGCCTGCCGGGTGTCCGTCGGCACCGTCGGGTCTGCCGTGCGGTGCACGGTGAAGACCGCGACCGTGCCGTCGCGCAGGCCGTAGAAGCCCATCTGCCGTCCGGCGGTGTCGGTGAGGCAGAACCGGTTGCCCACCTCGGCGTAGATCTCCGGGTCGGCGAAGACGTAGGCGGCGGTGTGGAAGCCGAGGTAGCGCAGGAACCGTGCCTCGTCGCCGAACACCAGCTGCCGGACGGTCGAGTGGATGCCGTCGGCGCCGACCAGCAGGTCGGCGTCGAGCGTCGTCCCGTCGGTCAGGCGCACCTGGACGCCGTTCGCCTGCTCGTCGATCGCCGTGACGCCCGTACCGAAGCGCAGGTCGACGCTTCCGGTCACCTTCTCTCGCAGCGCCAGCTCCAGGTCCGGGCGCATGATGCTCAGCAGCTCACCGCGCACGAGTTGGGAGAACCGCTCGTGGTTGATGCCCGCGCGTCGCCGGCCGGCCTCATCGATGTAGCGCATCTCGTCGACCTGATAGCCGAGCTCGTGCAGCCGCGGCAGCACACCCATCGCCTCGGCCGCCTCGTATCCGGGGCCGAAGAAGTCGATCATGTAGCCCTGGCGCCGCGGGCCCGGTGCCTTCTCCACGACCACGACGTCCCAGTTCAGGGCCGCGAGGCGTTCGGCGGCGGCCAATCCGGCGATGCCGGCGCCGCAGATCACTGCCTTCATCTCATCCGTCTTTTCGATAGTTGACGAGCCTGCGCAACACCGGTGCGACGGTGGACGACGTCAGGCCGGCGTCGAGCGCCCTGTGCAGCAGGACGCCGTCGATCGCCGCGGCCAGGACCGCTGCTGTCTGCTCCGGTGCCGGGACGCCGTGCGTACGAAGTGCCTGGGCGAGATCCGCGCGGACCTCGGTCACCAGCGCGGTGAGCTCGTCTCGCAGCTCCTCGTCGCGCGTGGACGCCAGGTAGGTCTCGACGAACAGCAACGAGGTGGGGTCGGTGCCGCTGTACGCGTCGAGCGAGCCGAGCGCCATGGTCACGGCCGCGTCCGGTGTGTCGGCGCCGGCGAGCACCGGTCCGAGCGCGCCGAGGCTCCGGCGCATCGTCTCGACCGCGGCCTCGCGCAGCAGTGCCTGCAGGGAGGAGAAGTAGTAGTGCACGAGGCCGGGACCGACCCCCGCGCGCTGCGCCAGAACGCGGGTGCTGACAGCGGTCCAGCCGAGCTCGGGGATCAGCTCGGTCGCGGCGGCCAGCAGCCTCTGCCGCACGTCGCGTCCCCGCTCAGCCGCGGTCGGCATGTCAGCTCCACCTGCTTGGTCACTCGCCTTGGGCAATTGCCCAAACAGTAGCACAGCCGAGCCGTGACGGGGGAGCCCCCGACGGGTCGCGACCCGTCGGGGGCACCCCCGTCGAATGGCGTTGGGTGCGCCGGCTGCCGGTCAACCCCTGGCCGGGTGCTCCTCATCCTCGTCGCCGGTGAACGGGTGGGTGCGGATGAACTCCTCGGTCTCGCCGTACTTGCGCTGGATGTACTCCTCCAGCGCCGTGGCCTCGACCCGCCACTGGCCGCGCCCGCCGACCTTGATGGCGGGCAGCTCGCCGTTGCGTACCAGCGCGTACGTCTGCGACATCGAGATGTTGAGCTCGTCGGCGACGTCCGACAACCGAAGGAAGCGCGGGGCCATGGCCGAAAGTCTGGCACGGTCCGGAGGCTCCCGGCCGAGGGACTCATCGCGGCTGTGGATAACTCGCGCGCGGTGCACAGATCATGGGCGATGCTTGGCGAGAGCAGCACGGTGGGTGCACCATGAGCGACGCATCGCACATGCCGGTGAGGAGAGCGGATGGGTCTGACCGACACGAACCGAGCGTGGGCCGCCCCTACGAGCATGCCGGGCTCCAACGCCGGCGTGGCCACCCGAGTACGCGGACCGCGCTGGCGGGATCCGCGACTCCTCGTCGGCGTGCTGCTCGTCCTCGTGTCGGTCGTGGTCGGTGCGCGCCTGTTCGCGTCGGGCGACGACACGACCCGGGTGTGGGTGGCCGCGCGCGACCTCGACGTCGGGCGGGTCCTGGCCGCCGACGACCTGGAACGCGCCAACGTCCGGCTGCTCGACACGGCCGCCCGGTACGTGTCCGGCAGCAGCCAGCCGGTCGGGTACGTGCTCACCCGTGCCGTCGGTGCCGGGGAGCTGTTGCCGAAGGCCGCGCTCGTCGCGCCCGGCAAGGCCGCCGAGCGCCGGATGGTCACCGTCCCCGTGCACAGAGGGCACCTGCCGCCGAACCTGCGCGGGGGCGAGCGGGTCGACGTCTTCGGCACGCCGTCTCCCAAAGGCACGCACGCCGCGGAGCCGCGACTGGTCGTGTCCGGGGCGGTCGTGTCGAACGTCGACCAGCGCGGCAGCGGGCTCGGCGCTGGGGGCAGCGAGGTCGGAGTCGTGCTGGCGGTCGTGCCCGAGGCGGTCCCCGAGCTGATCGGTGCCATCCACGCGGGCGACGTCGACCTGGTCCGGGTGCCGCTCGGTGCGGAGGCGGCGGCCACGCCGAGCGCGAGCCCATGAGCAAGGAGCTGACGAGCGAACCGGAGGTAGGGGCCGCCGGGGCAGGGCGGCTTAATGCTGAGCAGCCAGTGGCACCTGCCGTAGGCGAGCGAGGAAGCGATCGCGAGGCAAGCACATGAGTATCCCCGTCGTGACCGCGATCGCGGATACGCGCGCGGAATCCTCGCTCGTGGCGGCGCTGGACGGCCGGGACCGGCCGCTGGAGGTCGTACGCCGGTGCGTCGACGTCGCCGACCTGCTCGCCGCCGCGCAGGCGGGGCTCGCCCGCGCCGCGCTGGTCGGGCCCGGGTTGCGGCGCTTCGACCGCGACGCGCTCGGGCGCCTGGCCGCGGCGGGGGTCGCGGTCGTGGGTGTGGCGCCTGCGGGCGACGAGGATGCGGAGCGGCGGCTGCGCCAGCTCGGCGTCGACGTCGTCACCCCGCTCGAGCCGGACGCCGACGTCCTCGCGTCCGCCGTCCGGGACGCGCTGGCCCGTGACGCCGACCGTGCCACGTCCGTGGAGAGCTGGTTGCACCACGCGGACAGAGCGCTGCCCGACGCGCCTGCCGCCGAGCCTGAGTTGGATCCGTCCGCGAGTCGCCTGATCGCCTGCTGGGGCCCGACCGGCGCTCCCGGCCGCACCTCGGTCGCCGTCGGCCTGGCGACCGAGATCGCCGCCGCGGACGTCTCCACGCTCCTGGTCGATGCGGACACCTACGGGGGGACGGTTGCGCAGGTGCTCGGCCTGCTCGACGAGTCCTCCGGGCTCGCCGCCGTCGCGCGACAGGCGAACGTCGGGACGCTCGACGCGGCCGCGTTGCGCGAAGCGGTGCGGCGCCTGACGCCGCGGCTCGGCGTGCTCACCGGTCTCGTACGTCCGGATCGGTGGCCGGAACTCGCCAGGTCCGCTCTCGACCGGGTCTGGGAGATGACGGGTGCGGTCGCCGCGACGACCGTCGTCGACTGCGGCTTCTCGCTGGAGGAGGACGAGGAGCTGAGCTACGACACGCTGGCGCCGAGGCGCAACGCCGCGACGCTCTCGGCACTCGCTGCCGCCGACGATGTCGTCGCGGTGTGCGCGGCGGACGCGCCCGGGATCCAGCGTTTTGTCCGTGCCGCCGCCGAGTTGCAGGAGTTGCTTGGCACCGCGCGGTTGCATGTGATCTGCACGAGGGTCCGGTCAGGTCCGGTCGGGCCGCGGCCCGGCGCGCAGGTCGCGGCGGCCCTCGAGCGTTACGCCGGCATCGCACCCGCGGCGCTCATCCCCGACGACCGCGATGCCTGTGACCGCGCGCTTGCCCGCGGCCGGTCGCTGCTCGAGGTCGCGCCTCGGTCCCCGGCTCGGCTCGCCCTGCGCGACTTCGCGCTCGACATTGGCGGGATCGAATCGCCGGACCGGTCGTCGCGCAAGCTGTTTGTGCGGCGCCGATGAGTTTCCGTATGGCCGCTGGTCTGCAGCAGGGGAACGCATCGGTCCGTACGGAGGCCAGCACATGAGCCGGATGCTGTACTCGGTGACGATGTCGCTGGACGGCTTCATCGCCGGCGCTGGCGGCGACATGTCCTGGTTGACCGAGTACCTCGGTCCTGACCCGGCGGTGGACGACCTCATCGGTGACATCGGCGCGCTTCTCGTCGGTAACCGCACTTTCAGCGGTGACGACCCGCATCGCGGCACGGAGGCCGAGGGCAAGGCGTTCGGCGGCGGGTGGGACGGCCCGCAGTTCGTGCTTACGCACCACATCCCGGAGAGGCCCGTGTCGGGCGTGACGTTCGTCGATGACCTTGACCGTGGGGTCGCCGCTGCCAAGGAGGCCGCGGGCGGCAAGTACGTCAACATCCTCGGCGCTAGCATCGCCCGGCAGTGCCTCGACGCGGGTGTGCTGGACGAGGTGCTGGTGTTCATCGCGCCGGTCCTGCTCGGTGACGGCATACGGCTGTTCGATCACCCGGGTGGGGCCAACGTGAAGCTCGAGCGGCTGCGCGTATCCCAGGGGCCGAACGCGACGGGCCTGTGGTTTCGCGTCCGCTGAGGCACCTGCGCGACAATCGCCCACCATGCAGCTCGCCTTCGTCCTCTACCCGGAACGAGACCTCGCCGCCGGCGTGCAGCGTTGGCAACGCTGTGGCCTGCGACCATTGTGGTGGCCGGATGCCGACACGGTCATCCTCGGCGCTGGTCCAGGATCGGTAGCCGAGGTCATGCTGGAGGACGACCCCGCCGAGCACCGGCTAGGTCCGGGTCCGGTGTTCGTCGTCGACGACGTCGACGCGTTCAGGTCCGGCCATCGCGACCTGGACTGGTCGATGGAACCGTGCGACGTCCCGGCCGGCAGGTACGCCGCGTTCACCACCGCGGACGGTTCAGCCGTACGCCTGCTCGACCTCAGGAACGACCTCGGCGACCAGGGAGCGCTCTTCCGCGCTCCGTAAGCCAGCGTGAACAGTTCCAAATGACCACGTTATGTGGGCGTAGTGCGCCCTCTCGGGGGCTGCAGGCATCGAGAAGGCCGGTTTGGCATCCATAGGGCTTGCCTTCCCCAGAGGGGACCCCGGATGGTCATTCGGGGCCCCGGCCGAGCCGGCCGGGTGCGCAACGCGGCCAGCTGGGTGAGGTGGCCACCGCTGGAGGACACGAGCAACAGCTGTACCGCCAAGGCCTCCGATCATTCCCGCTCTGCTTCCGGTTGGGCCGGGATACACCGTATGGGATGAGCGACCATTCGGTGGCGAAAAGTGAGGAATACCGCCTTCCAGAAGTGGCGTCCGGCAGAGTGGTGTATCGG
>JBOHBN010000386.1:0-5376 GCA_050698355.1 Streptosporangiales bacterium
GGCTACTCATCCCCCAACACTATTTCGCCGACGAGACCGTACGCCGAGCCACCTTCGGCTACCGGCACGACATCCGCGCCCGCCGGCAACAACGCGACGGCGGTGACCCGTACCAGGACCGTACGAACGACCGGCGACGAACATGACCGCGTAGCGCGCACGCACTACAGTGCCACAACGTGTCCACGCAGACGGTGCCCATCCACTTCGTGCACCAGTTGCAACGCAGCGCCGAACGCCGCGGCCTCGACGTGGCCCCACTGCTGCGCGACGCGGGCATCCCGGCCGACATCGCGCGGCAACCACGCGCCCGCGTCACCGTGGAACAAGCGGCCAAGGTCACCCAGGCACTGTGGCGGCTCACCCGGGACGAGCTGTTCGGGCTGGGCCCACCCATCCCGCTGGGCACGTTCCAGCTGATCGCGCTGGCGATCATCCACTCCCCCGACCTGCGCACCGTGGCGACACGCCTTGACGACGCCACCAAAGTGCTTCCCGGCGTTCCCCGCTTCCGCGTGGACGTGGGACAGGACACGACCCGCATCGAGATCGACGTCAGCCGGCTCGACGACCCGGAACACCTCGGAACCGAACTCCTGATCGCCTTCGCCCACCGGCTCCTCGGATGGCTGATCGGGCGGCGGGTCGCGCTGCGGACGGTCGATCTGCCCTACCCAGCACCACCCTATGCCGCCGACTACGAGGGCACCTACGGCCGGACGCCGAGCTTCGACGCCGGCCATGCGGCGATCGCCTTCGACACCGCGTTGCTGGACGCCCCGGTCGTGCGGGACGAGGACGACCTGCGGCGCTTCCTCTCCGACCAGCCCGCAGTCTGGTACACCACCCGGGACTACGGCTCCACCACCGCCGACCGCGTCCGCAAGATCCTCGAGCGCGGCCTGAGCGGCGAGTGGCCCACCTCCGAGGAGATCGCCGGCCGGTTGTCCGTGAGCGTGCAGCACCTGCGGCGACTGCTGCGCGAGCACGACACCTCGGTCAGCCGGATCCGCGAGGAGATCCTGCGCGACGGGGCCATCCCCAGCCTGACCCGCGGCGACGAACCCGTCGACGAGCTCGCGGTAAGGCTCGGTTTCTCCGAGGCCAGCGCCTTTCGCCGCGCGTTCCGCCGCTGGACGGGCAGCCCACCCGGCGCCTACCGGATGGGAGGCGGGCCCGGATCCTCGCCGGAGTGAGGGGACCGCGCCACCCGCCCGACACCCAGTGCGCCGGAGACGACGTCGGCGAGTATCGCGTTGACCTGTTCCGGCCGCTCGCACTGCACCATGTGCCCGCTGCCGCCGAGCGTGATCATCTCGGCCCCGGGAGTCCCCTCGGCGACCGCGAGCGTGGCCTGCCGCGGGACCAGCCGGTCGTGCGACCCTGCGAGCACCACGATGCGTGCCTTGCCGAGCGCCGGCAGCCCGCCGGTCTCGGCGAAGGCCAACACCGGGACCATGCAGCCGGCGAGCAGGCCGACGGGGTTCGCCGCGATCGTCTCCCCGGTCCGCCGCCAGGCCTCCGCGACCGGGTGCGGCCCGTACGCGAGCCGCCCGGCCCACACCCGGACCCGGCGGGAGGGGATGGTCCTGCGCGACCGGCCCGACAGGGCCAGCAGGCCGGGCACGAGCCGGTGCAACGCCAGGGCCACCCGCCGCGGCAAGCCCAGCGTGACCATGTCTCCGCGCAGCGGCGTGGCCATCAAGACGCCGGCCACGACCCGCGTGCCGAACAGCGCGGGAGCCACCGCCCCCAATGCCTGGATCGTGAGCGCGCCCATCGAATGCCCCACCAGCACCACGGGCCCAGCAGGCGCCGTGACGGTGATGACGTCGGCGAGATCGTGGGCCAGCTGGGTAACGCCGACCGGCCCGGCGGGGCCTGGTTCCGAACGCCCGAACCCCCGGTGGTCGTAGAACACCCGCCGCACCTCGCACCCGGGCGGCACGGCCCGCTGCTCGTGCCAGCAGTCGACGTCCAGCGCGAAACCATGGACGAAGATCACCGTCAGACGCGGGTCGTCCGTGCCGTCGACCTCGACGTGCAGGGCGGTGCCGTCCCTGGTGATCACCCTGTTCGTGTCAGCCGCGCAAGTCCCCGACGTCCCAGGTTCCCCGCCGGTCGAGAGCGCCACCTCAGTCGGCCTGCCCGGCCACCCGCCGGTGATAGGCCTCCCGCATCTCCGGGTCGGCGCCGGTCACCGCGGCGTCGAGGTTCAGGGCGCGCTCCACGCCCAACCGCCACCGGCCCGGCAGGAGCGACATGACCTTGAGTGCGGTGCCGAACGAGCGGGGTACGACGACCCGGTCGCGACGCCCGGACACTCCGGCGACGACGGCGTCCGCGACGTCTTCGGGATCGGCCATGGTCAGCCGTTCGGCCCAGCCGGGAACCTTGAGGCCCGCCGACAGTTCGGTACGGATCACACCGGGCAACACCGTGGTCACCTCCACGTGATGCTCGCGCAGCTCCCGGTACAAGGCTTCGGTGAACCCGACGACGAAGTGTTTGGTGCCGCAGTAGGTGGCCAGCCCCGCCTGTCCCATCGCCCCGGCGAGCGAGGCGATGTTCACGAGGTGCCCGCTGCCCCGCGCGGCGAACCGGGCGGCGGCCAGCCTCGACCCGTTGAGCACGCCCGTCACGTTGACCGCCAGCATCCGTTCGGTCATCGCGTGGTCTTCGTCGAGATAGCGGCCGGTTGGCATGATCCCGGCGTTGTTCACAAGCACGTCCACGGGACCCAGCCGGGCTTCCGCGTTGTCGAGGAAGTCGGCGAATGAGCCGGCATCGGTGACATCCAACCCGAACCCGGCGACTCGCGCACCGGGCCGCGCCGCGAGTTCCGTGGCGGTATCGGCCACCATCTCGGTGTCCAGGTCGCCGATCGCGACCGTCGCGCCGCTGGACACGAACGCTGCTGCCGTGGCCTTGCCGATCCCGCGTGCACCTCCGGTGATCGCAACCACCCTGCCGGCCAGGTCGGCCCGGCTCGTGCGCGTGCGTACCATTACTCTCCCTCGCGTTCCCGGTTACCGGTACCGGCCACAGTGATCACGTCAACTCCGCGATTCGCTGTAGGCGTCGTAGAGCGCGTCGATCTCCGCGGCGTACTTCTTCGCGATCGGTGCGCGTTTGAGCTTCATCGTCGGGGTCAGCTCGTCGCCACCGGGATCCCAGTGCACCGGCAGCAGCGTGAAGTCCTTGACTTGCTCGACCCGCGACAGCTGCGCGTTCGCCTGCCGCACGGCTGCGGCGACAGCCCCGTTCACCTGGGGATCAGCGGCCAGCACGGCGGGATCGGCGGCCAGGCCGCGCTCGGCGACGAAGGCGCCGACCGCGTCGGCGTCGAGGGTGATCAGGGTTACCACGTAGGGCCGCCGGTCACCGATAGCCACAACCGAGCCGATCAGCGGGCAGGCGACCTTCACCGTGTCCTCGATATTGGTAGGGGACATGTTCTTGCCGGCCGCGTTGATGATCAGTTCTTTCTTGCGGTCCACGATGGACACGTAACCCTCGTCGTCGATGGTGGCGAGGTCGCCGGTGTGCAGCCAGCCGTCCGCATCGACGGTCTCGGCGGTACCGGTGGGATCGTTGCGGTAGCCCTTCATCACGGCGGCGCTGCGCACCAGCAATTCGCCGTCGTCGGCGATCCGGGCCTCGACCCCGTACATGGGCTTACCGACGGAACCCGGCCTGACCGCGTCCCGTGGGTTCAGCGTGCCGTGCACAGAGGATTCCGTCATCGCCCAGCCCTCGCACACCGGGATGCCGACGCTCATCAGGAACTGCAGCGCCTCTACGGCCACCGGTGCGGAACCGGAGACCGCAACGGCGCACCGGTCGAGTCCGAGCTTGGCTCGTATGCGGGACAGCACCAGACGATCGGCGAGTGCGTGCCGGATACGCAACCACGGCGGCACCGTCCGGCGCGCGGTTTCGCACCGTACCCTCGCCAGGCCGACGTCGAGCGCCCAGCGCGCCAGCACGCCGGTAAGGCCGCGCCGCGCGGCGAGGTCCCGCTCGATGCCCGCCTTGAGCTTGTACCAGATCGCGGGCACACCGAGAAACGCTGTCGGGCGAACCTCGGGCAGCACGGACACGATGGATTTCAGGTCTGCGACGCAGGTCGTGGTACCTGCCACGGCGATCGGCAGGTAGTGGGCGAAGTACCGGTTGGCGAGGTGCGCGTCCGGCAGGTACGAGATCACGCGGCCGTGCCGGGCCGAGTCGAAGATCGCAGGAGTCTCCAGCGCGGCACCCATGCTGAACACGATGTTCGCGTGAGTGATCTCCACGCCTTTGGGCGGGCCGGTGGTACCGGATGTGTAGATCAACGTGACGAGGTCGCCCGGCTCTACCGCGCGCCATGCGGCGTCGAAGTCGAATCCGGAGTCGCCGGCGGCCTCCAGTTCCGCCAGCGTCGTCACGCTCTCGTCGAGTTCCGCGCCCGCGTCCAGGCACACGATCCGCTCGACGGCGCTGCCCGCGGCAGCGGCCCGGATCCGGGTTAGGAACTGGTGCTCACAGACCACAACCCGGTTCCCGGCGTTGCGGAAGAGGTAGGAAATCTGCTCGGCCGGGTTGGTGTTGTACACCGAGAACGGAACCGCCCCGAGGTGGAACGCTGCGGTGTCGACGAGGTGGAATTCCGGGCGGTTGGTCAGCATCAGCGCCACCGTGTCGCCGCGCCCCACGCCGAGCGCGGGAATGCCCGCCGCGACAGACCGGACCCTCCGGCCGTACTCTCGCCAGGTCAGCCGCACCGCACCGTCGGAATCCCGCAACGCCACGCCGTCCGGGCAGGCTTCGACGGTGCGCTGGAAGAGCTCGCAGACACTGCTCGCCTGCCGGATACCACGGGGGTCGAGCTGTTCGCTCACGCCTGCTCCCTCCTGCTGAACCCAGCGACCTTCACGTCGCGGTCGCCGCCGACATAGACGTCGAACGCAGGAAGGCAGGGCATACCCAGCCCAGCCGGCCTTCCATACCTCCCGACCGGCGCGTTGCTGCTCGGCAGCCGCCCGACGCCTGCGATCCACCACCTCGCGTTCCGCCCTCGTGTCCTGCTCTCACAGCGGCCGGCAACCACATCATCGAGTCTGCGCGACGGGACCGCCGGGAATCCATGACCTGTACGCGCCTCGTATGTGACCCTGGCGCGCAGGTCCGGCCGGGGTCGAACAGCGTGGATCCGCTACGACGACATGAAGGGAACGCCGCACCGGGGTATGAACGCGCTGCGTTTCGTGGCCCGCGCCGGCGCCGAAACAACGACTCACCGAACGCTTTCCGTAGTCAATCGATGTCCGAAAGCCCCTCAGCCGGCAGCGGCCTCCCGATACGGGGTCAGGTCCATTCCCGGGTAGCGAGCGC
>JBOHBN010000387.1:0-1377 GCA_050698355.1 Streptosporangiales bacterium
ACGATATCCGGCCGGTAGCCCAGCTCCCTGGCCGCCGCCAGGACGCGGCTGCGGTTCTCGGGCCGCACGTCGCGCCCGCCGGAGAGCGCGCGCGAGGCCGTCGCTACCGACACCCCGGCGCGCGCCGCGACGTCGCGGATCTTGACGCCCACGAACACCCCCTCACCTGAGCACCTCACGGTAACCGATTTCCGCATTCCGGTACAGCCCACCGCCGTAGCCGCCCGGACACACTTCGGTGCCCCGTGAGTGCAGTTAGCCCGCTAAACGCACTTCGGCCCTCCGCCGCGACGACGGTTGGCCCGCTAAACGCACTTCGACGTGTGCTCGGTCCGGTCTTGACAGCGGGGCGCCTGCCAGCCAGTGTGGGCCGCTACGGAAATCGGTTACCACAGTCCGGAGGCGGCATGGGCGCGGTGACGACGGCCCGCTCACGGCGCGAGCAGCTGCGGCTGCACGACGTCTCGAAGGCGTTTCCCGGGGTGCAGGCGCTGGACGCGGTCGACTTCGAACTGCACGCCGGTGAGGTGCACGTCCTGCTCGGCGAGAACGGGGCGGGCAAGAGCACCCTGATCAAGGTCATGGCCGGCGTACACCAGCCGGACACCGGCGAGATCCACGTCGACGGGACACCGGTGCGGCTCCGTGGTCCAGCTGCCGCCGAACGGCTGGGCATCTCGACCATTCACCAGGAGATGGCGCTGGTGCCGCAGCTCACGGTCGCGGAGAACGTCTTCCTGGGTCGCGCGCCGCGCCGCTTCGGGATCGTCGACCACCGCACCATGCGGCAGCAGGCACAGGACGTACTCGATGGCGCCGGGCTGGCGCTCGACGCCGCCGCCACGGTCGGCGAGCTGAGCGTGGCCCAGCGCCAGCTCGTGGAGATCGCCAAGGCGCTCAGCCTCGACGCTCGATTCCTGATCATGGACGAGCCCACCGCCGTGCTCAGCCGCACCGAAGTAGCCACGTTGTACCGCCTGATCCGGGGCCTGACGCGGGAAGGCGTCGGCGTGGTGTTCATCTCCCACCTGCTCGACGAGGTTGCCGAGATCGGCGACCGTGTCACGGTGCTGCGCGACGGCAGGAAGGTCGGGGAGGTCGCCGCCACCGCCGAGGTCGACGACCTGGTGCGGATGATGGTCGGGAGGCCGCTCGACCAGCAGTATCCGCCACGCACCGCGAACCCCGGCGAGCAGCAGCTCGAGGTACGCGGCCTATCGCGGAAGGGTGTGTTCTCCGACGTCTCCTTCACCGCGCGCGCCGGTGAGGTGATCGGCATCGGTGGCCTGGTCGGGGCGGGGCGCACCGAGCTGGTGCGTGCCATCTTCGGCGCCGACCGCTACGACCGCGGCGAGGTGTGGGTCGCGGGTCGCCGCC
>JBOHBN010000388.1:0-1743 GCA_050698355.1 Streptosporangiales bacterium
TCGTAGCCATGGCTACGACGAACTTTCATGATCACTGGGTTGGGTGGGGTGACCTATCGGTAGCGGAAGCCGTCGAGGAAGCGCCGGAACACGCCGCCCTCGCGCGGCAGTGGTTTCGCAGGCGTTCGCGGCTCGCTGCGTTGCCGAGCGACCGGCTTGTCGTAATCGGTACGCGCGATCGTGTCCACGACCTGCTGCTCGTCGAAGTGCGACGACCCCTCGACCTGGGGTACGAACCCCACGAGCATTCCGTCCTTCATGACCTGCGCCTCGAGGTCCGCGGTGTCATCGGTGTCCCAGTACGCCTCGCGCCCGCCGGGTAGCACGACGCGGATCCCGAACTGGTCGACCCCGACGCGTGCCATGTGCGCCGCGATGCCGAGGTCGCGCAGCGCGTCGGTGACGCGCCGGGCCCTGTTCTCCTCCACACGTCCACGATAGCGACGCAAGACAGAGGGCCCAGCCGAGGCTGACGGGTTGGTCGCCGGCTGGGCCCTCCCTGGAGGTCACGTGGCCCCCCGAGAGTCACGTGACCTTACGGGACTGGCGGGACGGTTCAAGCAGCGCACCCAACAGCACCTGCACGCTCACCAGGACACCGGCCAGAAGCCCCATGCTCCACCCCCTTCCCGGCCCCCCACCTACGGTTACATGTCAACCGCAGAGCGTGATTACTGTACGACGGTTTGTCGTGCCATGTGAAGGCTTTTCGGAAACCCACGGCCACGGTCGCAGCGTTTCAGCGCCCGTGGAACTCCGGGTGCTCCTTACGCAGGAACGCGTCCACCGCGGCTCGGTGATCGGCCGTACTGCCGCACTCGGCCTGGAGCTCCGCCTCGTGCGCGAGCGAGTCGGCCAGGCCGTGGCCGGCGGAGTACGCCAGGGCGTTGCGGATCGCCGCGTACGCGAGCGTCGGCCCCTGCGCCAGCTCCTGCGCGAGCGCGGACACCTCATCTGCCAGCCGCCCGTCCGGTACCACCCGGTTGGCGAGGCCGATCGCCAGTGCCTCGGCAGCGCCGACCGTACGCGGGCGCAGCAGCAGCTCGGTCGCACGCCCGTACCCGACCAGCCGCGGCAGCGTCCAGGAAGCGCCGGAGTCGGCGGACAGACCGACGCCTGCGAACGCGAGGTTGAAGCCGGCCGACTCGCCCAGCATGCGGATGTCGGCCGCGAACGCGAACCCGGCGCCCGCGCCCGCGGCGATGCCGCCGAGTGCCGCGATGACCGGCTTGGTCATCGTCGCGATCGCGAGCACGATCGGGTTGTAGTGCTCCGGCACCGTGTTCCAGACGGCGTCATTGTCCTGCCCGAGCAGTTCGGCGTGCTCGCGCAGATCCTGCCCGACGCTGAACGCCTTGCCCTCCCCGGCGAGCACGACGCAGCGGGCAGTGGAGTCGCCCGCCGCCTCCGCGAGCGCGTCCCGCAGCGCCTCCTTTGTGGCCGTATCGAGCGAGTTCCTCTGCTCCGGCCGGGTGAGCGTGATGGTCACGACTCCGTCGGCGCGCGTGTACCGTAACGGCGCGGTACTGGCCATGGCCTTTCCTCCAAAACCCTCGTCCTGCGGGCCGCCGCGCGGTGGATTGGCTCCGAGCCGCGCGATTCGAGATAATCATGATCGTCACATCGGGACGCGCCCGGTCGAGGCAGGCCGAGCCCGGCATCGGCTGGCGGGAAGGGGAAGGCACATGGCGGCCATGAAGCCGCGGACAGGAGACGGGCCACTCGAGGTCACCAAGGAGGGAC
>JBOHBN010000389.1:0-2020 GCA_050698355.1 Streptosporangiales bacterium
GGGGGTAAATCACTAGATCGGAAGGAGAAATGTAACAGAAATTACAGAGCATTTCATAGAAAATACAAGAAATTAAGAGAAAGCGATACCCCACGAGTTCCCACTTTACGAAATGCAATTTTATTCATCTGCGCGGTGTTGTAGAACCAAATAATTGATGTTTTCGCTTAAGTCTCAACGTACGTTTTTAGGGGGGGGTAAACACCGTGCGGTATATAAGAGATTTCTTTTTCGAATGGAGACAAAAACTTCACAAGATAAATGAGTAATCGGATACTGTTGTCTCACAAGTCGCCAGTAGTTTCAAAGCACTACGCCCCCGTGATGAAGTGAAGACACCGATGTCAGTAAGGAATCTACAGACATAGTCACCGCTTATGCGATAGCACGTGTAAGGCAGAACAATCGTCGTAGCACAACCCTAAACTAGACGGAGGATGAACTAAGTTCTAGCAGTAAGAGGTCAGTCGTCATGATCTCGAACCATAGATAGATATCCCGCGGTTGTAGTGACTCACTACTTAGCTAATGTGTATGTCAGTACTGTGGATCGTAACAGTGAAGCAGCTTTCGTATATATGTAGTGACTCCTAGGAACGCCAGTCGGATACACCTATTATCTATGGTAACCACTCGACGTCATTAGCAATAATGGCCTAGGCTGGATGATCCATGGGAGTTGAAAGGATCATTCGATGTCAGTGGTGCGCTGAGTGTGTCAGCATCACTAGCTGAACACCTAGATGCGAAAGGATGGAAGCATCCGTAGTAGCTAGGTTAGTAAGCATGTGAACACCTGATGAACACCTCGCATCTCTGTGATGGAAACATCTACAGAGTGTAGGCAAGTAAGCAGATGACACATCTCTAGAGCACGGCATCTGAAAGATGGAAGCATCTAACAGAGCACGTACTAGAGTAGTGGACACATACAGATGAGGCTTCTCAGAAGGAGCGAGAAACTGTATGTGGTAAAGCGAACACCCCGCAGCACTAGGATGGAAACATCTCTAGACTGTAGGATCGCAATAGCTGAGCACTGTAGAGTAGCATGCATGCAAGCCCTGCATCATGCGGATACGATACGAAGCGCACACTGATGGAGATAGAGCAATACCGCACCGCTCGACCAGCATAGATGTCAGCTAATGGTAGGTGCCACCGAAGCGAAGGCGTAGGCTGCTGCTCTGGGTGGAACAGGTATAGAGAGTAATCTAGTTAGTACGAAGACTTGGTAGGCGTAGGCTGCTGGTTGGATGGAAGGCATAGAGGTAGTGTAAAGGATGGTAACCTAGGGGGGGTGGGTGTATAGTTTACCTATACATAGGCTAGGGGTAGTAGGGGAGCGCAGCGTCCCCTAGTATAAGAGAACGCGTAGACGGATGTCGAAGCAGAGGGGGACGGGGGGACGCAGTCCCCTGGTAGGGTAGTCGCTGGGTTGGGTGGATGAAGATAGAATAGCTGAGGCTAGGGGGGTGGAGGTAGCCATAGCTAGGGGTATTAGGGGAGCGCAGCGTCCCCTTAGTATAAAGAGTGCGAAGCACTGCGAAGACCGAAGGTCGTAGCGGTAAGGGGGTATGGGGGAATGCCAAAGGCCCCCATAGGTCTCTAGAATTCTCTAGTATTCTCTACTATTTCGGGGGTGGAAATCCCACTAAGTCAGGCAATAAATACCCGAAATTCGTGTGCATTTTTGTGTACAAAAACGAAAACGCTAAAAGGGCACTTTTTCCCATGCCGAAGATGTCACAGGGGCAAATAATTGATATTAGAAATAACGCTGCACGGTACCCCCCCGTGTTTTAACATTTTACTAAAAATAGCTCTATTTTCTAGTGTTATACGTTCGTATATCCCCGCTTTTTTAGGGTGTGTTTTAAAGTGCACGTTTTTTAATGCTTTTTTTCATTTCCTAAAAATGTGTAGTAATTTCGGGTATTTATTGCCTGACTTAGTGGGATTTCCACCCCCGAAATAGTAGAGAATACTAGAGAATTCTAGAGACCTATGGGGGCCTTTG
>JBOHBN010000390.1:0-17305 GCA_050698355.1 Streptosporangiales bacterium
GGTGGCGCCGAGCCTGTCCATCGCGGGGAGCGCGGGCAGGAGCATCGCGGTCGTCATCCGCGTCGCCCACAACGACTGCTGGCCGTCACGCAGCGTCGTCTCGATGACCTCGATGCGCTCACTCATCCGACCGCGCCCGCCGGCTCGAGCCACATCAGCGTCTGGCCGAACTCCACCATGGCGCCGTCCTCGACCACGATCTCGCGTACCGTGCCGCCCTTGCCCGCCGGCACGCGGTTGAACAGCTTCATTACCTCGACGATGCACACCGGGTCCTCCGGTCCCACCTCGCTGCCCACGTCGACGAAAGGTGGCTGCCCCGGTGCGGGACAGCGGTAGAAGGTCCCGAGGAGCGGGGCGGTCACCTCGACGAGCCCCGCCCGGTCGGGCGACGCCGCGCTCGCCACCGGTTCCGGTTCCGGTTCCGGTTCCGGTTCCGCCGGCTTCTCGGGAGGCTCCGTACCCGCTTTCGCGTCGCGCGCCAGTGCGACGGGTTCGACCGGCGCGGGGACTCGCTCGTCGGCTACGGCGGGAACCGCCCCACGCTTGCTCGCGAGGACCTTGACGTCGCCGAGCTCGAGGTGGATCTCCTGCATCGGCGATTCGAGGAAGATCTGCAGGATCTCCTGGATCTCCTCGACGCTAGGCTCCACTGGCTGCTCCCTCGAGGACCGGTCCCGCCGTCGCCTCCCGCACGTCGTCCAGGCTGACCCCCGGCGCCAGGTCTTGGAGCGCGAACCCGCCGCCGGCGACGTCCATGACGGCAAGGTCGGTGTACACCCGCGTGACCACGGACTTGGCCGTCAACGGGAAACCGCACTCGCCGACGAGCTTGGAGGACCCGTCCTTGCTGGTGTGCGTCATCAGCACCCACACGCGCTCGGCGCCGACGCACAGGTCCGCCGCGCCGCCGACACCGGCGAACCGTCGCGTCGGTACGCGCCAGTTCGCCAGGTCACCGTTGGCGGCGACCTGGTAGGCACCCATGACCGACAGGTTGATGTAGCCGCCCCGGATGAGGCTGAACGACGTCAGGCTGTCCATGAAGACACCACCGGGAACCACGGTCACCGGCTGCTTGCCCGCGTTGACGATGTCACGGTCCTCCTCGCCCGGCGGCGGCGCCGGCCCCACGCCGAGGATCCCGTTCTCGCTGTGGAGCAGCACCGGCCTTCCGCGCAGCGCCGACACCAGGCTCGCCGGCATCCCGGTACCCAGGTTGACCGTCCACCCGTCCTCGATGTCGTCGGCGAGCCGCGCTCGCATCTCGTCGATCGTCCAGGCCATGTCAGTCACCCACCCGTTCGAAGAGCGATACGTCGACGTCGAAGAGTTGGCAGGCGTTCTCGTACAGGATCCGCGGCCGGACGGAGTCCTTCACGTCCAGGCGCGCGAACTCCGCAAGCCAGCGGTCGGGGCTCAGCAGCGGGTAGTCGGAGCCGAACAGGAACTTGTGCGGCATGACGCTGTTGAAGTACGTGACGACCTCGGGCGGGAAGTACTTGGGCGCGCTGCCGGAGAGGTCGATGTACACGTTGCCCTTGTGCCTCGCCACGGCCAGCAGCTCGAGGTGCCAAGGCCACCCCGTGTGCGCGGCGATGATGGTGAGCTGCGGGAAGTCCGCGGCCACGTCGTCGATCGCCGGCACCGGCCGGCCGTACTTGAGGTGGAGCCCGCGGCCGCCGGGTGAGTCGTTGCCAAGTGCGGTGGTTCCGGCGTGGATCAGGATCGGCAGTCCGAGCGACGCGCACGCGTCCCACAGCGGGTAGAAGCGCCGGTCGTTGACGTACAGGCCCTGGGTGATGGGCTGTAGCTTCACCCCGCGCAATCCCAGTTCCTTGCAGCGCCGCACCTCGCTGATCGCCGCTGCACCCTTCCACGGGTCGACGCTGGCGAAGCCCAGGAACTGGCCGTCGGACCCGCGCACCTGCTCGGCGATCTCGTCGTTGCTGATGCGCAGGCCCGTGGTCGTCTCGCTGTCCACGTCGAACATGACGGCCATGAGCCCGCGGTCGCGGTAGAAGTCGAGTGCGGTCTCACCGCTGTCGCCGTGCTGGAAGAGCCGCCGCGCGTCGCCCATCTTCGACTCCTGCGACCTCCTGCGGTCACCCGTGAGGCGGTGGGTGTGCACGTCGAACGCCTTGAACCTCGCCACGTCAGCTCTCCGCAACCCGCTGGACGACCCTGTCGACGAACACACCGGGCGTGTGGACCAGGTCTGGATCCAGATCTCCCGGCTCCACCAGGCGTTCGACCTCCGCGATGGTCACCCCGCCCGCCATTGCCATGATCGGGTTGAAGTTGCGCGCGGCGTGCCGGTAGACGAGGTTTCCCCAGCGGTCGGCCGCTGCCGCGTGTACGAACGCGAAGTCCGCGCACAGCGGCGGAGCGAGCAGGTACTGCCTGCCGTCGCGTTCGATCACCTCGTAACCGGCCCCGAACTCCGCGCCGACACCCGTGGGCGTGAGCACGCCGCCGAGGCCCGCACCGCCGGCGCGGATCCGCTCGGCGAGCGTGCCCTGGGGCACGATCTCGAGCTCGGCCTCGCCCCGTTCGACGGCTTCGAGGACCGCCTGCGCCGTCGGCCCCACCGGGTACGAGCAGGTGATCTTGCGCAGGCCACCGTACGCGGCCACGCCTCCGAAGTCGGCGTTGTTGCAGATCAGATGCAGCCGTCGCGGCCGGTTGTCGATCATGGCCCGCAGCAGCTGGTCCGGCAGGCCGGGACCGCCGAACCCGCCGACCATGATCGAGCAGCCGTCGCCGACGTCGGCGACCGCCTGCTCGATCGATCCGGCGACCTTGTCCAGCACGTCGCCCGCTCCGACACGGCCCGTCGTCGGTCCCAGGACTGCCTCCTCGGTCGTTGCCGACATGTGACATGCATGACTGTCGGCTCAGCCGATTGAATGACGGTATTATGGCCGCTCTGCCAGGCTCGGGGCAACGGGTCGGTACCACAAAGGGGTGAGGAACGTGGGACGAACACATACCCGAGGAGGCCGTTCCACGGCGCGGATGCTCGCAGCGCTGTGCGTGACCGGCGTGGTCGCCGCCACCGGTGCTTGCGGGGCCGGGAGCGGCACGTCGTCCGGCGGCTCCGCGGCCACCACGAAGGACACGTGGGTTCATGGAATCCTCAAGCCCAAGGGTGACTCCGGCTACCAGCTGATGGCCAAGGAGAAGGAGTACTACAAGAAGCAAGGCGTGAACGTCGAACTCAAGGAGTTCGTCGGCAACGTCCAGCTGGTGCAGGCACTCGTGTCCGGCGCGATCGACTCCGGCGACACGGCTCCCGCGCCGATCTACGACGCCGTGAAGAAGGGCTCGGACCTGAAGATCATCGGCTCGACCCTGCCGAAGATCACGTACGCGCTCATCACGACGTCCGACATCAAGTCGTTCAAGGAACTCCAGGGCAAGACCATCGGGGCGTCGGCGCCCGGCGCGTTCCCGGACTCGGTCACCCGGGCCATGCTCGCCGAAAAGGGCATGGACCCGAACAGCGTCAAGGTCGTCTCCGCGGGCAGCGACGCCCAGCGTTTCAAGGCGCTGTTGTCCGGTCGGATCGACGCGGCAGCCGTGTCCGACCAGTTCGTACCCAAGGCGCAGAAGAACCCGAAGATCAACGTGCTCGGCGAGGCGCAGGACGTCATCCCGCAGTACCCGCGCTTCTACCTGATAGCCAATGGCAACTCGCTGCAGGAGAAGCCGGACGCGGCCGTGAAGTTCCTTGCTGGCGAGATCCAGGGACTGTGCTACGCGGTCACGCACCCGAAGGCCGAGCGGCAAGTTGCGGCGAAACACATCAACAGCTCGCCCGACAACCCGCAGATCGTCTACGTGCAGAAGGCCATCGCGAAGGCCGGCGCCGCGTCGGCGACCTCCGCGATCACCATGTCCCGGTTGAAGTGGCTCCAGCAGTTCCGCATGGAGCAGGGCTTCCAGAAGGGCAAGGTCGACCTCGGCCAGCTCGTCGACCCATCCGTACGCAAGAAGGCGCTCAAGCAGGTGGACCTACCGCAGAAGTGCATGAACGACCCGAACATCGAGAACTGACCACCACCAACCGGGCGGCGCTTTATTGCCAGGCCTCCCCCAAATGACCACCGGGGCCCCTCTGGGGAAGGGCGAGCGGGTCTCAGCGAGTCAGGTGAGGAGGATGTCGGGGAAGCGCTCGGTCACCTGTGTGGCGATGCGGTCGGGGACGGTCACCGCCGCGGGGAACGTTCCTCGCTGGCGCCGCTTGAAGGGCTCGCAGGCGTTGATGACCGCCCGGGACATGGGCAGCTCGTTCAGGGCGTCCTCCGGACCGCGCTCGACCATCGGGTCGAGCGCCATACCCCACGAGTGCCGGATGAACTCGATGGACTCGGCCGGGTCGGTACGGGTGCACACCGCCCACATCACCTGCTCGAGGTCGCTCGGGTCGATGTCGTCGTCCACCACGATCGTGTACTTGCCGCCGAACGCGCCCTCGCGCACCTGCGCGGCCACCATGCCTGCCTGCTGCGCGTGACCCAGGTACGCCTGGTCGATCGCGACGACGTTCAGCGCGCGGGTGTACCCCGCCTCATGGCACCACACGCCGGCGATGTTCGGCACGCCGGCGTCCTCCAGCGCGTCCCAGATCATCGCCGACCGCATCGGGCAGCGGAAGTACGAGTAGTCGTACGGCGGGATGCCCGCGCAGGTGCTGAGGATGATGGGGTCGTCGCGGTGGTAGACCGCCTCCACCTCGATGGTTGGGGTCTGCATCTTGCCGCCCGCGTAGTAGCCGAGGAACTCCCCGTACGGCCCCTCGGACACGGTCGTGTCGGACAGGTATCCCTCGACGAGCAGCTCGCTGTCCGCGGGAACCGGGAGTCCCGTCACCGGCGCCTGCACCAGGTCCATGCCTTCACCGCGCACCTGCCGCAGCACGTCGTACTCCGACACGCCCGCGCCCAGTTCCATGCCGCCGAGCATCGAAAGCGACGGGTGGTGCCCGAGCGACGCCGCGATCGGCACCCGCTCGCCGCGCCGCCAGTACTTCTCCATGTGCAGCCGCGCGTGGTGACTGGAGTTGACGAACAGGCACAACCGCTGGGGATCGTGCACCATCATCCGGTACGTGCCGACGTTGACCCATCCGGTGTCGGGGTCGCGCGTGACGACGGCATCGAACGTACCGAGGTAACGGCCACCGTCCTGCTCGTGCCACTGCGGCGCGGGGAAGACCGACAGGTCGACGTCGGCTCCGCGCATCCGGTTCGCGAACACGGGCGCGTCCTTCGTGGCGCGCGCCGCGTCGGCCGCTCCCGGCTCCGGCCGCTCGCGCAGCCGCGAGCGCAGGGCGCGGACGAGCCCCTGGGTGTCGGTGCCGCTACCGGTCCCGAGCGTGTACGCCACCCGCTCGGCATCGAGCTGTGTGCCCGTCAGGATCCGAAAACCCTTCCGGTAGCCCTTGATCTCGTCGAAGAGCAGCACCCACTTGTTGCGCTTGACGTTCAGGTCGGTGATCCCGCCGACCTCCAGGTCCCAGTCGGCGCCGCGCACATCGCGGACGCATCCGCGCCCGCGCATGTACTCGAGCCAGTCCCTCAGGTCCTCCACACGACATCTCTCCTTCGGCTAACCCTGCCCGACGAGGCCGGGGTTCATCTCGCGCAGCGCGCGCCGGTTGATCTTCATCAGCGGCGTGCGCGGCAGCGCGTCGAGGTAGACGATCTCGCTCGGCACCTTGTACCCGCCGACGCGCCGTACCCTCGCCCGCAGGTCGTCGGTCAACTCCTCCGACGGCTCCTCGCCCGCACGCAGCACGACGAACGCCTTCGGCCGGGCCAGACCGCTCGCATCGGTAGCGCCGACGACGGCGACCTCGTGCACGGTCGGGCTCTCCGCGATCGCGCTCTCGACCTCCAGCGGCGACACCCACATGCCGCTCACCTTGAACAGGTCATCGTGCCTGCCGACGAAGGTGAAGTAGCCGTCGTCGGTCAGCTTCAGTACGTCTCCTGTCCGGGTCCACTGCCCGACGAACGTCCGCCGCGTCTCGTCGAACTTCCGCCAGTAGAACAGGCAGGACGTGCGGCTGCGCACCCATGCCTCGCCCTCGACGCCGGGGTCGGTGACCTCCGCGCCGTCGGGGTCGACGAGCTTGACCTCGTAACCGAACACCGGCCGGCCGAGCGCACCTCGCCTGTGGTCGCGCTGCCTGTTGGCGATCCACTCGTAGGTGACCTCGGACGAGCCGATCGAGTCCATCAGCTCCAGCCCGAACAGCGTGTCGAACCGGAGCGCGAGCTCGGCAGGGACCTGCTCCGACGCTGTGACCACGAGCCCGACGCTGGAGAAGTCCGGCCGCGTGCCGGTCTCGTCGGCGTACTCCAGGATCGCGCGTACGGTCGTGGGCACCGTGATGAGCTTCGTCGGGCGGTGCGTCTCGACGATGCGCACGACGTTGGCTCCCGACGGCGGTTCGCCGCTGATGACCGACATGGCTCCCCAGTAGAGCGGTATCAGGACTCCCGGCCACAGCCCGTGGGTGAAGTACTTCTTCGAAGTGGCGTGTACGACGTCGTCGGGCGTGTACTCCCAGAACGCTCCCTGCCGCTCCGGCACCAGCACGAAGTCGTGGGTCAGGTGTGTCACGCCCTTCGCCGGTCCGGTCGTGCTTCCCGAGTACAGCATGTACGCGATGTCGTGCGCGTGCCTCGGCACCGGCTCGACTCTCGGCCATGCGCGGCTCAGCACCGTGTCGACGTCGACGACCCTGTCCCGGATATCCGCGGGCAGCGCCTCGGCCGCCTGCCCACGCATGAGGAGCAGGCCGGGGACCGAGGAGAGGCTGCCGATGACCGCCGCGACCTTCGACCCCTGGGCGGCGTCGAAGAAGAGCGCGGAGGCGTCGCTGTCGCGCACGTAGTAGGCGAGCTGGTCCTCCTTGACCGCGTCCGAGACGACGACGGGTACGGCACCTGTCCGCACGGCCGCGAGCCAGAGCGCGACGAACTCGAGGCTGTCGGTGCCGACCATGAGCAGCCTGCTCCCGGCACCGACACCGACGCCGCGAAAGCCGGACGCCGCGCGTTCGACGACGTCGAGCAGCTCACCGTACGAGTAGCTCCGGTCGTCGACGACCAGCGCCGTCCTGTCGGCTCGTCCCTGCTCGACATGCCTGTCGAGCAACAGCGTCGTCGGACTGAGGAACTCCGGCACGTCCGGATCGCACCAGTCGTACCACTCCCGCGAATAGGCTCGCCCGGACTCGGCCAGGCGGGAGGATATGCCGTCCATCACCGTTCCCTCCGCCGTCGTGTCGTCTCTACTGCCCGGACTGCGCAAGCAGCCGGACCCAACCTCGCTGCTCCTCGTTCACGCGCGCGACGATGGCCTCCCCGAACCACTCCCGCAGGTCCACGTCGTCCACCGCGTACCGCGGCCGCTCGAACTGCGCGGACGCGCCGTACGCGATCGTCGCGTCGATGGCGAGGCCGCCCTCGAAACCCGTGCCGGACCCGCCTCCCCCGCCGGTGGCGCGCTCGCTCGGTTGGAAGGCCTGCCCGGCGCCGCCACGCACCGGCACGATCAGGTCGTTGTTGGGGTCGACCCTCGTCGTGATCGCCCACAGCACGTCGTCGGTGCTGTAGATGTCGATGTCGGTGTCGACCGCGATCGCGAGGCGCATGCCGCGGGAACCGGCCAGCGCGGTCACAAGCACGTTGCGCTGGTAGCCCTCGTCGACCCGGCTCCGCTTGTCGATCTGGAAGATCGCCCCACCCCAGTCGGTCATGGCGAACGGGATGTGCACGTCGGTGACCAGGCCGGGCATGAGGCGGTTGCCGAGCTCGTAGAGCGCCGCGGTGCGCACGCTCGTCTGGATGGTGTTCTCCTCGGCTCCGTGCACGATCATCGGCTGGATCAGCGGCCGGCTGTCCAACGGGCGATGGGTGATGGCGGTGACCTCGAATGTCGGCGCGCGGTACGCCCGGCCCATGTACCCGGCCCACTCCGGGTGGAACGGGTGCCGGCCCTGCTCCCCCGTCTCCTCCGACCTGCCGGTCTCGTACCGCCGGTCGGTCGGGTCGAGGTAGCCCTCGATCACGTACTCGGCGTTCGCCACGGCGACGGCGTCGGGTACGGAGACCGCCGGCACGACGTCCACGGGGCTGCCCTGTAGCGCCCCGGCAACGCCGAGCTCGTCCGCGCCGTGCGGCAGGACGAGGTAGTCGAAGCCGGCGCCGGCGGCCAGCGTCACGGCCGGCGGGAGCCCGAAGTTGATGGTGAGCGGGATGCGTTCCTTGCCGTAGAACTCCGAGCAGGCCATCCACACGTGGCTGCCCGGCGCCACCTGGAAGGTGCCGCGGTCGCCCCAGCGGAAGTTCTGCCGGTTGTAGCCGATGTGGCTGCCGCCGCCGAAGAACCGGCCGGACAGCAGCGTGACGCCGCTGCCGAGGGTCGCTTCCTCCTCCTGCGCCGTGTGCCGGATCGGTACGACGTACTCGACAGGATCCAGCCGGTCGGTGTGCACGACCTGCTGCGCGGGCGCCTCGGCCGCGGGGACGACGCGGGGTGGGGTCGGGTGGCGCACGGCGTCTGCGATCCCGCGCGTCCTGCTGCGCGCGCCGTCGAACCCGAACAGGGCGTCGATGGTCTCCGCCCGTGCGAACAGGTTCATCACGAACCGCGCGTGCTCGTAGCCCTTGACCTGCTCGAAGAGCACGGGCGGACCGCCGTCCATCCGCTTCTGCACCGCGGCGAAGCGGACGTCGGGGTCGATCGGTGTCTCGGTGCTGATGAGCATGTCACGCGCCGCGAGGCCGTCCAGCGTCGAACGCAGGCTGCGTACGTCGATCTCCGTGCTCACGAGCCCTCCCCCGGCACGGCCGCCGCGGGTTCTGGGTGTGGAGGCGTGCGAAGGGCCGCCGCGTAGCGCTCGGTCAGCTTCGCGCGCGGCACCGACCTGGTGGGCGTTCGCGGCAGGTCGTCGGTGAGGAAGACCTGCTTGGGGACCTCGTACCGGGCGAGCTCCCCACCGGTACGGCAGAAGGCGAGCAGCTCGTCGACCGTGACCTCGGCACCCGGGCTCAGCACGACGGCGACGCAGACCTGCTGCCCCCAGCGCTCGTGCGGCAGCGCGAACACGACCGCCTCGACGACCGCCGGGTGCGAGCCGACGACCTTCTCCACCGCACGCGGGCTGACGTTCTCGCCGCCGCTGACGATCATCTCGTCGCGGCGGCGGAGGTGCCACGCATGGCGGTCCTCGATCCGCACGATGTCGCCGCTGACGAACCAGCCGTCCTCGGTGAATGACGCGCGTGTGCGCTCCGGCATGTTGAGGTAACCCGCGAACACCGAGTCGCCACGGACCTGCAGCTCCCCCTCACCCTCCGCCCGGATCTCGCCTGTCGCCGGGTCGACGAGCCGGAACTGCGTCTGGTTGTACAGCGGCTGCCCGCAGGAACCCGCGAGGTGGTGGGGCTCACCGCCGTCCGGCTCGTACGCGCCTGGGCGGCCGACCCTGTCGACGAAGATGATGCCGGCCTCGGTCATGCCGAGGCGTTCGGTCACGACGAACCCGTAGCGGTCAACGACCTTCTCGTACGCCCGGGCGGGCATCGGTGCGCCGCCGGCGACCACGTACCGCAGGCTGCTCAGGTCGAACCGTTCCGCGTTCTCGTAGTCGGCGATGTCGACGATCATCGAGCCGGCGATGTAGGCACCGTCGGGCTTGTAGCGGTGTACGTGCTCGAAGAACGCGTCGACCGACCACCGCAGCGACACCACCGTCCCGCCCGCCGCGAGCACCGGGAGCGAGGACGACTCCAGGCCGGACGTGTGGTAGACGGGCCCGGCGCAGATCCACCGGCTCGACGGCGTCAGCTTCCAGGCATGCACCAGGTTCGTGACGTGGGCGCTGATGTTGCGGTGGGTCTTCATCACGCCTTTGGGCGTGCCCGTGGTGCCGCTCGTGTACGTCACGTTGAACAGGTCCGCGTCGTCCTTCGGCGCCGAGTCGATCCAGTCGTCGTAACCCGCGACGATGTCGGCGAGCGCGGTCGCGTCCTCGGCGCGATCGTCGAGCACCACCAGGTGCCGCACATCGGTGCCACGCAAGGCGGTACGGGCCACGGGCAGGTCCTTCGCGGCCACTGCCAGCACGTCGGCCTCGGAATCGCGCAGGACGTAGCGCAGGGTCTCCTCGCCGAACATGTAGTTGGCGGCGACGCTCACCGCACCTGCCTTCAGCGTGCCGAACTGCACCACGTAGAACTCGTAGCAGTTGGTGACGTACGTCGCGACGCGGTGCGCGGAGCGCTCGCGCAACCAGTGCGCGAAGCTGGCCGCCGACCGGTTCAGCTCGTCGTACGTCCGCGCATGGCCGTCGTGGATCACCGCGGTCTCGCGTCCACGGTGATGGACCTGGTTCTCGAACTCGTAGATCCAGTTGGACACTGCGGTCAACCTCCGGCTTCGTACTGCCAGCGTCGGGACTACCGGCCGACGAACTTGGGGGCGCGCTTCTCGCGCAGCGCGTCGATGCCCTCCTGGTGGTCCTGGGTGAGGTTCGACTTGGCTTCCAGGGACAGCGACAGCTCGAGGTTCGATGCCACGAGCTCGCGCAGCGGCGCGTTCACGGCCTGCTTCGTCCACTGGATGGCACGGATCGCGCCGCCCGCAAGGCTGTCGGCGAACTCATCGACCGCGGCGTCCAGCTCGTCGTGCGGTACGCAACGGTTGATCAGTCCCATATCCGCGGCCTTCTGGGCGGGGATGAGCTCGCCGGTGTAGAGGAACTCCCGCGCACGGGCGTAGCCGATGAGGTGGGGCCAGATGGCCGTACCGCCGTCCCCGGCAACGAGCCCCACCTTGACGTGCGGGTCGCCGATCTTGGCCTTGTCCGAGGCGAAGACCATGTCGCAGAACAGCGCGAGCGTGGCACCGAGACCCGCCGCGACGCCGTTCAGCTTGGCGATGACCGGTTGCCGGCATTCGAGGATGCCGGTCATCGTGCGCCGGTTCTCCTCGCTCAGCCGTTCCCACCCGAGCGGGTCGGAGATCAGGGTGTCGAGCCAGTCCGCGTCGCCGCCCGCGCAGAACGCCCTGCCGGAACCGGTGAGCACGGCGACGTCGACCGTACGGTCCCGGTTCAGCTCGTCGAAGACCCGGGACAGCTCTTCGTGCAGCGTGCCGTCGATCGCGTTCAGCCGGTCCGGCCGGTTCAGGGCGATCGTGAGGACACGGTCGCGCTGGTCGAACGACAGTGCCTGGTAGTCGTCGTAGGTCACGGAGCCTCCATCAACTCTGGGCGCGGCGGGCGGGGACGGGCGGGAGCCGGTGCTGCCACTTGACCCAGTTGAAGCAGGAGCGGCAGCGCGGGCAGGAGAAAAGGACTTCGGAGGCCGAGCTGCCGAACAGCGACACGAGGCGCACGTCGTGCTCGCCGCAGTCGGGGCAGCTCACGTCCGCGAAGTCGTGGTCGTTCATCGGGCCAGCTCCGGGTCCTTGAAGCGGATCACTTCGAACAGTCCGGCCGGCAGGTCACCGGTGCGGCGGGCATCCGGCCGCCAGCCGCCGAACGAACGCGGGAGGGGCAGGCGGTCGGCGTCCACGCCGACCGGTGCGGCGGCGTCGCGTACCTCCGCGATGAACCCCGACCGGATCGCACTGAGCGGATCATCACGCAAGCCGGCCTCATCTAGCTGGTCGAGCGTATCCGGAGGGCCGAACCAGCGCAGCGCAACGGGGTAGCGGCGTTGCATCGCTTCGTCGAACGAGTCCTGGTCAGGTCGCGCCCCCTCGACGATACGGAACCAGCCGGTGGCCCACTTCAGGTGGAAGTAGGCCTCCTCGCCGATCTTGCGTGCGATGCCCGCGATCGTGCGGTCCCGGTTGCGGAGGAAACCCGATGCCATCGACCACGTGGCCTGCTCGGCGAGCCAGATGGAGACGAGGAAGTCCTGCCAGTTCTGCGGCGGCTCGTCCAGCAGGTTCATCGACCGGATCTCATCGGCACCGCGCCCACGCTCCAGGTGGGCGTACGAGTGGTCCAGCGCATCGAGGTACCTGTAGATGGCGCGGGTCTGGCCGTACGACGCGGTGCACATGCCCAGCATCGCGGCGAAGTCGGGCAGCGAGCGGCCGTTCATCACGCACTCGGCGAACCAGTTGCCGAGCACCAGCTTGCTGTCGGCGATGCAGAGCAGCTCGTCCTGCAGCGCGGTCCGCGCGGGACCGGGGATACCGTCCAGTGCCGGCTTCATCTCACACCATCTTCACCCGGGTCGAGTGCTGTCCGGGCCGTACCGGGATGACCGCGTCGGTGGGGACGAGGCACATCTCCTTCCACCGGTGCTGGTCGTAGATGTACCAGGCTCGGACCTGTGCCAGGTCGTCGTTCGGTGCCTCGACAGAGCCGACGTGCGAGAGCGGCTCGTCGGAGTCCTTCCGGGCGAAGACCTCGTAGTAGCGGGGCACGTCGCCGCCGCGCTCGCGCCGCGCGTCGAAGTGCTTCCTGTTCGTAGCAGGCGCGGTCATGGTCGCCTCACAGCTGGATTCCGTTGGTACGCATGAGGGACCGCGCCTCCGCGTCGACCGAGTCACGGTCCCAGGACAAATGCCAGCCCTCGTCGACGTCGACGCGGGTGACGCCGTCGAGCGCGAGCAGCACGTCCTCGATGCGCGAGGAGAGGAAGGACGCGGCCGGGCAGGCCATGCACGGGATGCAGATCCGTACCTCCACGCCGCCGTCACTGTCGACGCGGACGTCGTCCAGCATCCCCATCCGGCGCAGGCTGACCGGCACGTGCGCGTCGTGCACGTCCTCCAGTGCCCGGATCGCGTCGTCTGCGGTGATCATCGCTTCACCACAGGTCCGCGCCGTACACCTCATGGTGCAGGCGGTCGATCGAGGGCACCTTGTGCACGCTGCCCTTCTTCCAGATCCTGAACTGCTCCTCCCACGTGATCCGCCGGTCGTAGTCCCACGTGCGCGTCTCCTCGTCGAGGTGGATCGGCGGCTCGTAGTCGAGGACGAACTTTCCGCTCTGCCCGTCGAAGTGCGCGGGTACGCGGATCCCGATGGACTCGCTGAACGGGACGACCTGCGACAGCCACTTCTGCCGCATCTCGTCGTTCGACGCGCCACGGATCTTGTACGCGAGCTGGTCGGTGCGCTTCTTCATCTCGTCGGGCACGCCGAACCACGCCGCGCACAGCGGGAAGTAGAACTCCACCGCCTCCTGCACGCGCCTGCGGATCTCGCCACCCGCGTTCCAGAAGAACCGCACCCAGCGCTCACCGTGGCCGACGTGGAAGGTCTCCTCGAAATTGACCTTGCGCAGGGACCGGGAGAACGGGGCGTACGAGCAGTTCTCCTCCAGGTCGACCGTCGTGATGTAGCCCGCTCGGTCGCCGTAGCACATCGACACGACCGACTCGACGTAGTCCTCGTGCGGGAACTCCAGCATCTGGAAGGTGCGCCACTTCGCCGGGTCGCGCTCGAACAGGAAGTCGTGGGTGTCGTAGCCGAACTCCTCGAGCAGCCGGTACATCGCCTGGGCGTGACCGAGTTCGTCCTGGCACGCCGCCGCGATCGCGATCTTGTCGTCGAGGGTCGGCGCCGTCTTGATGGCGGGCGAGTACGTCGGCAGCGTGACGACCTCGAGGTCCGCGGCGATGTGCATCGTGTTGACGAGCACGTCTGTGTACCGCGGCGTCATCTCGGTCGGGTCCTCCAACCGCTGACCGGCCTTGACCCGTTCCTGCAGGGCGCGTTCGCGCGGATCGTCGTGCCGCTCCAGAGTTTGACTGCTCACCGCGCTCATCCCTTCCGTGTCAGCTGTCCGGGGCGAGTACGCCGTGCAACACCGTGGTGCGCAGGGCACGGACCAGGTCGACCCCGCGCAGCTCGTCTCGCCGCCTGTACCACTCGAGAAAACATCCCTGGTTGACTGCCATGACGACGCTCGCCAGCTCGCGCGCGGGCACGCCGCCCGCGATGGTGCCGGCCCGCTGGCCGGCGGCGACCACGTCGACGAGCAGCGTGGTCATCGCGTCGTGCACCGCCTTGAGTCGCTCCTCCACCTGGCCGCCCCGGCCGTGGAACTCGATGGACATCAAGATCACGAGCATCATGCGGTCCGCGTACTGCTGCCCGACCAGGGACTGCGCGTGCAGGAACGCGACCAGCTTGTCGCGGGCGGACCCGTCCGTCTCACGCACCGCCGTCACCGCGGGCTCGACGGTGCATCGCTCCGCGTCGTCGATCAGAGCGAGCAGCAGGTTCGCCTTGCTCTTGAAGTAGAAGTAGACCGCACCCTTGCTGAGGCCCGCGGCCGCCGCGATCTGCTCGACGGTCGTCGCCTCGTACCCCTTCGCGATGAGCTCGCGGCGAGCGAGGTCCATCAGGCGCCCGACGCTCTCCCGCCGCTGCTGGGCCTTCTTGCCCTCGGGCGGCGCGTCCTGGGCCTGGGCCTGCACCTCGTCCGTACGCATACTGACCGGATAGTATGTCTTCGCCCGTACCCGCACAAGACCCACGGCCCGGCCGTGTTCCAAATGACCACGTTATGGATGCCAAGCCGGCCTTATCGATGCCTGCAGGCCCCGAGAAGGGCGCATTAAGCCCACATAACGTGGTCATTTGGGACAGCGGCCGCCGGTCTGGTTCGTGATGCGCAGTGCGGCATCTCGTACGCGCTCGCCGACTTCCGCCACGTTCGTATCGTCCAGCTCCGAGGAAAAGGCGAGCGAGCACAGCACGGTCGACACGACCTCCCGCCGGTCGAAGATCGGTGCGGCGACGCCGGACTGGGCGAGGTCGTACTCCTGGATGCTCGTGCCGTACCCGCGCCGCCGGGTCACCTCGAGCGCCTCCTCCACCTGCTCCGGGTCGGTGACCGCGCTCGGGGTGAACGGCTCGATGCCGTACCGAGCGGCCAGGGTGTCGAACTCGCCCGCCGGCAGCCACGCATGGAACGCCTGCATGATCGCCGGTGCCGAGAACGGGAAGGTGTCGCCCACACTCACCGTCACGCGTACACCCTGTCCGCGCTCGGCCCTGGCGAGCACGGCGTAGCGCCCGTCGCTCGTGCGCTGGACGACGAAGACGACGAAGCCCAGGCGACGGCTCAGTTCGTCGAGCTCGCGCTGGGTGATCGCGTTCACCACGTCGGCCGGAACGCCGGTGATCCCGAGCAGCCGCGGGCCGAGCGACCAGCCGGAACGCCCGCCCTGGCTCGTCGCCCATCCGGACCGTTCGAGCGTGCCGAGGATGTTGTAGCAGGTGCTGCGGTTGAGCCCCAGCTCACCGATCAGCGCCCGGGGCGGCACGGCGTCAGGCCAGGACTCGGCGATGCGCTCAAGTATCCGCACCGCGCTCGCGACCGCTGGTACGTCGCCTGCCATCGACCCACTTCCGTTTCATTGACCCATCCGGGCACATCGCCTAGTGTCCTACATCAAGGACAGCTTGTCTCTCATAGCAGTCAGCGGGTTTCCCATGGTGACAGACTTCGCGATCGAGGAACCGCGCTCGCTCGACGCCGCGGTCGACCTCCTGCGCGACGCGGACGACTCCGTGCGACCGATCGCCGGTGGCACCGGCCTCACCCTGTTGATGCGGTACGGGTTCTTCGAGCCCAGCCGCCTGGTGAGCCTGCGCCGCCTGCCCGAGGAGCTGGCGCGGATCCAGCCGGAGCCCGACGGGTCGCTGACCATCGGCGCGCTGGCCACGGCGACCGACCTGGAACGGTCCGCCGCGATCGCCGAGCACGCGCCGATGATGCGCGACGCGCTCCACCGGTTGTCGAGCGTGCGGGTGCGCAACGTCGCGACGGTCGGGGGCTGTCTCGCGCACGGTCATCCGCAGATGGACCTGCCGCCGGTGCTCATCGCCCTGGACGCGCAGGTACGGGTCCGCAGCGCGGCCGGCGAACGCACGATCGCCGCCGAGGACCTCGTCCAGGGTTACTACGAGACCGCACTCGAGCCCGGCGAGCTGATCACCGAGGTGCGGGTACCGCCCCACCCCGACGGCCACGGCCGCTACCACAAGGTGACTGCACGCACCCTCGAGGACTGGCCCACGCTCGGACTCGCCGTCCGTTGCGACCTGGCTGACGGCCGGATGCGTGACGTCCGCGTCGTCGTGGGAGCCGTATCCGATCGCGCCCAGCGCGTGCGCGCGGCCGAGGAGCTCCTGGAGGACGAGCGACCGACCGAGGCGGTATTCGAGCACGCGGCCGGGCAGGCCGCCGAGCGCGTGGACTGCCACTCCGACCCGACCGCGTCGGAGGAGTACCGGCGTGCACTCGTACGCGTGCACCTGTTACGCACCCTCCGCGACGTCACCGACCCAGGTGGACGACCCGCCGGCCGAGACGAGGCGTGACATGGCGAAAGACGTGGCGAAGGATCAGATCGGCCGCTCGATGCCCCGCCTGGAGAGCGAGGCGAAGGTCACCGGCACCGCCGAGTACATCCACAACCTGGCCATCCCGGGCATGCTGTACGGCAGGGTCGTGCGCAGCGTCCTGCCGCACGCCACGATCGTCGGCATCGAGGCCTCGTCCGCCCTGGACGTCCCCGGCGTACGCCGTGTCGTCACCGCCGAGGACGTCCGCAAGGTGACCGCGCAGGACTACTACGGACCCGCGTTCTGGGACCAGCCGGTGCTCGCGATCGACAAGGTACGCCATGTCGGCGAGGCGGTCGCGGTCGTACTGGCCGACACCCCGCGCGCAGCAGCCGCCGGCGCCGAGCGCGTCGACATCGAGTACGAGGAACTGCCGGCGGTCTTCGACGAGGTCGAGGCGGCCGGCCCGGACGCGCCACGCGTGCACGACCGCATCCGGGCGAGCGCGCTGTTCGCCGACCTGAAGCAGCTCGGGGACCGCGAGGACACCAACATCGGCCTGCACTACAAGCTGCGCAGGGGTGACGTGGAGGCCGGGCTGGCCGCCGCCGACCGGGTGTTCGAGCACACGTTCAAGACGCCGGCGACCGTCCACGCTCCCATGGAGCCGCTGGTCAGCGTCGGCGAGACGGGGCCGAACGACGCGATCACGGTCCACTCCGCCACGCAGAACCCCTCGGAGGTTCGCAGCGAGATCTCCCGGCTGTTCGGCGTCGCCGAGAACAAGGTGCGGATCCGCACGGCGTTCCTCGGTGGCGGCTTCGGCGGCAAGCTGTACCCGCGGCTGGAGCCGATCGCCGCGGCCTGTGCGCGGATCGCGGGCCGCCCGGTGCGCATCGCGCTCACGATGGACGAGGACTTCACCAACCTCACCCGGCACGCCAGCACCTCGCGGCTGCGCAC
>JBOHBN010000391.1:0-34757 GCA_050698355.1 Streptosporangiales bacterium
GTGCCGGCACTCGCCGCGGCCGGGTTCACAGCCGACCACGAGCCCATCGACCCCGACGACGTGCGTGCCCGGTTGCGGGCGGGGCTCCACGTGATGCTGCGCAACAGCTCGCTCCGCCCGGACCTGCACCGTTTCGTTGAGCTGTGCCAGGATGCGCGGCTCACCGCTCAGCTTTCACTGACCACGGACGGAGCCGGACCGGCGTGGCTGGTGCGCCACGGCGGGATCGACGCGATGGTGCGGACGTTGGTGGCCGCCCGCGTACCGCTGCCGCGCGCCGTCCGGTACGCCAGCCTGAATCCGGCCACCTACCTTCACCTCGACGAGCACCTCGGCTCGGTCACGCCCGGCCGGTGCGCGGACCTGCAGATCCTGCCCGACTTCGCCGGCTCCCCTCCGGACGTTGTGCTGGTGGATGGCCAGGTCCGCGCACGTGCCGGGGCACTCGTCGACCCGTGGCCGCGCGTCGACTGGACGCGGTACTCCGCCGCTCTCCGCGTAGACCCGGCCGTCTCCGCCGACCCGGCGAGCTACGCCCCGCGCGCGACGCCCGGCGAGACCGTACCGGTCATGCACCTCGCGTCGGCCGGGATCGCCCGCCGCGACGAGGCGGTGGTCGACGCGGACGGCTGGGTCCCAGACGCCCTCCACGCGGTGCTCTTCTCAGCCGACGGCAGGTTCCGCTCGTCGGGGTGGCTGCGCGGCTTCGCCCGCGACCTCGACGGCCTGGCGACGACGTACACGACCTCGATGGGCTTGCTCGTGCTCGGCCGTAACCCGAAAGCCATGGCGCGCGCGGCGGCGTCCGCCCTGCCCGCAGGAGCCGGCCGTGGCGGGATCGCGATCGTGGAGGGCGACGAGGTGACCGCGCGGCTGGACCTGGACATCGCGTACACGATGTCGTCTCGGCCGGTCGCGCGGGTGGCCAGGGAGTGGCAGAGCGTCGACGCCGCAGTGCGCCGCGCCGGCTACGGATTCGAGGAGCTGCTGTACTGCCTCTGTTTCATCACCTGCGACTTCCTGCCGGACCTGCGCCTGGTGCCGAGCGGTCTCCTCGACGTCAAGCCGTACCGGATCATCACCCCAGCAGACCGCATCTGCGACTGACCCACGCCCTTCTCCAAATGACCACGTTATGTGGGCCGGGTCGGGGTTCTCGTGGCCTGCAGGCATCGAGAAGGCGTACTACGCCCACATAACGTGGTCATTCCGTCAGTGCCGGACGGGGTTCTCCGGTGCGGCTGGCGCTTCGTTCTCACGGTCGTCTCGCAGCATCGGGGCGTCCGTCGCCAGGTAGACCGACACCAGGCTCACCGCGCAGATGAACATGATGTAGACGGCCACTGGCCAGATCTGCTGCCCGGCCGCCGAGAACAGGGCCGTTGCGATGAACGGCGCCGTGCCGCCGAACACCATCGTCGCCAGGTTGTACCCGAGCGCGGCGCCGCTGTACCGGACCCTCGTGTCGAACAGCTCGGGAATGAACGACGACTGCGGTGCGTACGCCGCGGACTGGAACACCGCCAGGTAGAACACCATCGCCAGGATGATGAGAGCAGCACCGCCCGCGTTCAGCACCCAGAAGTACGGGAACGCGACGATCCCCATCACGATCGCGCTGACCAGGATCAACCGCCGACGGCCGACGCGGTCGGAAAGCGCGCCGAAGATCGGCAGGGTCACGAAGTAGACCGCAGCCGTGATCAGCACGTAGTTGAGCATCGCGTCCTGCGACCGTCCGAGCTGGTTCACTGCATAGGACACGGTGAATACCGAGACCGCGTAGAAGACGACGTTGTTTCCGGAGGAAACGCCCGCAGCGAGCAGGACGTTCCTCCAGCGGGTACGGAACACTTCCGCGATCGGGAGCCGCGCTCGTGACTCGGTGCTCCGGAGCCGCTTGAACGCCTCCGACTCCTCGATGCTGATGCGGACGTACAGCCCGATCGCCACCAGGATCACGCTGGCCAGGAACGGGATACGCCACGCCCACGTCATGTACTGCTCGCTGGTGGTAAGGGCGGAAACCGCCGCGATCGCTCCCGAGGCCAGGATCAGCCCGCCGGCCGCGCCCATCTGCACCGAGCTGGCGTAGAAGCCTCTGCGCTTGGCGGGGGCGTGCTCGGAGATCATCAGCGCGGCGCCGCCCCATTCGCCGCCGAGCCCGATGCCCTGGATGAGCCTGAGCAGGACCAGGAGCAGGGGCGCGAACACCCCGATCGTGCCGTAGCCGGGCAGGAGACCGATCAGGAACGTCGCCCCGCCCATCAGGAACAGCGTCATGATGAGCATGGACTTTCGCCCGATCTTGTCACCGAAGTGACCGAATATGACCCCGCCGAGCGGTCGTGCGAAGAACCCGACCGCGAAGCTGGCAAAGGCAGCCAGCGTCCCGGCAACGTCGGAGAACGACGGGAAGAACAGCTGGTTGAATACCAGGCCCGCTGTCGTGCCGAAGATGAAGTAGTCGTACCACTCGATGGTGGTGCCGATCAGGCTCGCGGCGGCGACCCGCCTCAATAGACCCTTGTCAGCGGCTTGGTTGTCGTCTGTCCGTTCCATCAGGTCCTCCTCTGATGTTCCCCCGGGGGGACGGGGAAATGGGCTCCGAGGGTTCTCAAGCTCCGGTGCAGGCAGTGGCCGCCAGGCGGCCGAGTCCGAGGGCGGCGAGCAGGCCGTTGCCCGAGGAGTACCCGCGACCGCCGTCGCGCCCGCTGATGCCGGCCGCGACACCGCCGATCGCGTACAGTCCGGGAACGGCGGCGCCATCGCGACGGCAGACGCGCGCGTCGCCGTCGACGGCCAGGCCTCCCTGGGTGTGAAACAGCCCCGGCACGCTCCGGCAGACGGCGTACGGCGGGACGAGAGGCGCGAACCCGAAGTCCTTGCGCCCGAGGGCATCCACGCCCGCCGTGCTCGACTGCGCATAGCTCTCGAGGGTCCGCGCGACCTCGTCCACGGGGGCCTCCGCATACGCCGCGACCTCGGCCGCTGTCTCGCAGACGCGAACGCCACCGATGTCGATCAGCTCGCGGAACTCCTCCTCGTGCGCGGCGACGTAGTCACGGATCCTGGTGTCGAACACGACGTACGCGGGTTGCCCGTCCGCGAGCACGGTCTCGGCGAAGCCCGAGTAGCCGAGCGTCTCGTCACCGATCCGCCTGCCGTGGCGGTTGAGCACGACGCCGCCCTTCTCGATCGTGGTCCACGAGACCAGGGAACCGTGCGGGTACGCGACCGCCGCATAACCCTGGTACGCGCCGGTGTTCGCGAGCTCCCCGCCGAGTTGCAGTCCCCACTCGATGCCCTCGCCGGTGCTCCCGTGGGCACCGAAGTACGTGGCGTCGGCGATCGCCGGCGCCCACTGCTTCACCAGATCCTTGTTCGCGGCGTAGCCGTTGCTCGCCAGGATGACCGCGTTCGAGCGCACGACGTACTCCTCGACCCGCTCGCCCGCAACGCGCACGCCGCGCACGCGCCCGTCCTCGACGACCAGCGACGACACCGGATTGCCTGTGACGATGTCGACGCCCGCGCTATCGCACGCGCGTACCAGGTCGCTCACGAGGTCGGCACCCTTACGCGACGCAGGAGCGTGCAGCCGCGGTACGGAGTGCCCGACGTGCTTGTAGTCGGTGATGAGCTTGAGCTCGATCCCGTGCGCGTCCACGAGCCACTCGACGAGGGACGCGGACGCCGCGGCCAGCCGCCGGGTGAGGTGCTCGGCCTGGTGGCGCCCGGACTGGCGTAACAGGTCGGCGACCATCCGCTCCGGCTCGTCGTCGATGCCGGCCTCGGCCTGCCAGCGCGTACCCGCCGCGGGCACGGACCCGGTCGACAGGGCGGTGTTGCCTCCGGGACGGTCCAGCTTCTCCAGCACCACGGCCGACGCTCCAACGTCTGCCGCGGCGAGCGCGGCCGTCAGCCCGCCGCCTCCCGCACCGACGATGACAACGTCCACATCGGTGTCGGTGCCACGATCCTCGGCCATTGCCAGATCCCCTAACGCGCCTCGTCGCCGGCGCGCCGGACGCGCTCGACGATCTCCGCCGCCGGCAGGACGTCGGCGTACTTCTGCGCCATGTCGAACAGGTTGACCTGGTGGACGCTCTGCGCCCGGTCGTACACGGCGTCGGAGGGCACGGCCACCCGGAAGTTGTAGGAGAATGCGTCGACGACGGTCGACCTGATGCAGCCGCTCGTGGTGCAACCGGTGACCACGAGCGTGTCCGCGCGCAGGTCGATGAGGTAGCTCGCGAGTGGCGTCGCGAAGAACGCGCTCGGGTGACGCTTGGGCAGCAGGATGTCGCCGTCACGGGGCGCGGTCTCCTCGACGAACGCGTAGCCGCGATCGGGAATGTCCATGATGCTCGGCACTTTCGCGCCCAGCCGGCCCGCGTCGTAGGACTGCTTCGGTGCGACATGCGGGTACAGCACCGGCAGGTCGCGCTCCCGGAACGCGGCCAGCAGGTCGCGGATGCGCTCGATCGCCTGCCAGCCCACCTCGCCGCAGCTCGTCCGGTAGTCGGAGAGCGAGTCGAAGAACGGCTGTGGAGCGTCGCCCACGGTGCGGTACTGGACGTCGATGACGAGGAGGGCCGGTCGCTCGCCGAAGTCGACCGGCTTGCCGAAACCGGCGGCGGCGTAACGCTTCTCGTCGTCCGCGCTGATGAAGTCCGCCCAGGGCTGGGTTTCGGTGCTCATGCCGACCCTCCTTGCCGCGCGAGCGCCGCGGCGCCGCTGTGCCGACGGGGCACGTACGCGCCGGACGGGTCGCCGACGTGCCCGTCGCGTACGGTGAAGCGCCCGCGCAGCAGCGTGTGCTCGACCCGGCACGAGACCTTCCAGCCCTCCCACACCGAGTACCGGGCGCCGCTGTGCTGGGCGTCCGCGCTGACGACCTCGTCTGCGTCGAGGTCCAGCACCGCGAGGTCGGCGTCGGCCCCGGGCGTGATCGCGCCCTTGCGCGGATACATGCCGAAGAGCTGCGCCGGCCGTGTCGACGTCAGCTCGACGATGCGCTCAAGCGGCAGTCCGCGCCGCACGTGTCCCTCGCTGACCAGGAGCGGCAGCAGGGTTCCCGTGCCGGGAAATCCCGCGGACGCCGACCAGATGTCCTTGTCCTTGGCGGAGACGTGCCGTGGTACGTGGTCGGAGCCGACGACGTCGACCGTGCGGTCGGCGATGGCGGCCCACAGCGCCTCGCGGTCGGCGGGCGAGCGCAGCGGCGGGTTCACCTTGCCGCGCGACCCGATCGGGCTGCCGGTGTCGAGCGTCAGGTAGTGCGGACACGTCTCGACGAACACGTTCGGGTAGTGGGCGCGCTGGCGCGCGAGCGCGCCTACCGACTCCGCGCTGGTGACGTGTACCGCGTAAACGGATGCGCCAAGCACGCTCGCGAGGTACGCGACGCGCTGCTCCGCCTCGGCTTCCACGAAGTCGGGGCGGACCCGGTTCCAGGCGTCCAGGCCCGCGTTCGGGTCGTTCTCGATGTCCTTCCTGATGCGCCAGACCAGCTCGATGTTCTCCGCGTGCGGATCGGCCATCGCGCCGTTGTCCGCCACCGCGCGCAGAAGGTCGTAGAGGAAGCCGTCGTCGTTCCCGGGCAGGCCCAGGTACGCGCCCTCCTCACCGCGGAAGTTCATGAAGAACTTGAAACTCGAGACGCCGAACTCCTCGACATAGCGCGGGATCGACTGCACCTGCTCGGGAGTCACCAGGCAGTAGTGGAAACCGAAGTCGGTGCGGGCATGGGTGCCCATGAGCTGCGTTGCGGTGTCGTGCAGCTCCTCGTACGGCTGCGGGCTCATCAGGTAAGCGAGCATGGTCGTCACCCCACCGGCGGCCGCAGAGGCTGTTTCCGCGGAGACGTCCTCTGCGGTCTTCGGCACGGTGATGTCCTGGCCCAGGTGGACGTGCGCGTCGACGGCGCCCGGCACCACCACCCGGCCCGTCACGTCGACGGTCTCTTGCGCGGGCAACGTCGGCGATCCCGGCTCGATGAGTGCCGCGATCCTGCCGTCGGCCACGCAGATGTCCACCGGCACCCGGCCCTGCCCGGGCAGCACCGCCTCGCCTCCGCCCAGACGCAAGTCGTATTGGCTCATCGATTTCCCCCGTACCGTTCGGCGCGTTCGTCGTAGGTGCCCTTGCGCACAAGGTCCTGCCGTTCCTCCCAGGAAGCGATATCCACGCTCAACGCGAGGCTGTCGCCCTGGCGTCGCAGGTCGGCCGCGGCCTTCTTCATCCCGGCGATGGCCGCGCGCATCGCGGTGTTGGCGTACAGGACGATCGTGAACCCCAGCTCGCCCAGCTCCGAAAGCGGCAGGATCGGGGTGAGGCCGCCCTCGACCATGTTCACGACGTGCGGCCCGGGAACCTTGCGCGGGATCAGCGCCAGCTCGTCCCTGTCCCGTGGGGCTTCCACGAAGGCGGCGTCCGCGCCTGCCTCCACGTAACGGTTGGCACGATCGCACGCCTCCGCCAGGCCGAGCTCGGCACGCGCGTCGGTGCGCGCGATGACCAGCAGGTCGTCGTCGGTACGAGCGTCCACCGCCGCGCGGACCTTCCCGGTCATCTCCCCGGCGTCGATGACCGACTTCCCGGCGAAGTGGCCGCATCGCTTCGGGGTCACCTGGTCCTCGAGCTGGACGGCGTTCGCGCCGGCGCGTTCCAGTTCGCGAATCGTACGCTGGACGTTCAGCGCGTTGCCGAACCCGGTGTCGGCGTCGACGACCAGGGGTACGTCGACCGCCTCGCGCATCGCGGCCACGTGGGCGGCGATCTCGGACAGGCCGAGCAGGCCGACATCCGGTGCACCGAGGAACGAGTTGGTCACGCCGGCGCCGGAGACGTAGACCGCCTCGAAACCGGCCTCCTCGAGCACCCGTGCGGTCAACGCGTTGGGCGCACCGGGCAGCAGCAGCGGATCGGCCGGCCTGCCCACGCGTTCCCGCAACCGCCGGTTGAGTGTCTCGTGCACGCTGTCCCTTTCCGTGAGCGTCATCGATCGGTAGGTGTTTGCAAGGCGTTCGCGATGGTCGACACGTCCGGTGCCACCACACCCAGGATCGCGTCGGCCAGGCCCTTCGCCTCCGCGTCGGTCAGGCCGCCGGCCGCCGCGTTGGCGTGGAACTTCCGCAGCACCTCACAGGTGTCGAGCGGCCGTGCGGGACCGCCGCGCACGTCGTCGACCGTCGCGTCCAGGGTGGTACCCGCGGCGAGTGTGACCGAGAGCCTGGCCGGGAAGCGAGCCGGGTAGCCGGACTGGTGCCACGGCTCGACGGTGATGCGCTCGGCGAGCGCGCAGATCTCCGGTCGCGCCGGGCCGTCGAACAGGTCGAGGTCGACCGACCCGTACCGCAGGCGCGCCGCCAGCACGTACGGCAGGCTCCATCGCGCGTCGTGGCCGCTCGCGGGATGCTGCTTGCCCGCCCACGGGTCGGCTATCACGGGCATCTGCTCAACCGGTACGGCACAGCGCACCCGCTCGATGCGCTCGCCGCCGATGCGGTCGGACAGCTGGTCGAGGCATTCCAGGTACGGGTGGATGAAGTGGCAGCAGGGGTGGGCCTTGAACGCCGCCGCCGGCAGTTCCCATGTCCGGCCGACGCTGTCGAGCGACTCGCGCAGCCGGTCGGCCGCGGCGCCGTCGTTGCCGTACAGCTCGAAGAAGCCGCTTCGTCCCTCGAAGACCGACGCGGGGCCGGTTACGCCCGAGCGAGCGAGCGCCGCCGCGACCAGGCCCGCGTGCGCCGCCCACCCCGGTTGCGCGGCCTTCACCGTCGCCGCGGTCGCGAGGAAGGCGAAGTTCCCGCCGGGCTGGATGCCGGCAATGCCCAGCGCGTTGGTCATCACGTCCGCGGGGTCACCGTGCGCCAGCCCGGCGGCCAGCGCCGCGGCGAACGGTCCCGCCGCGGAGGTCGCCTGGAAGCCCGTCGCTTGCAGGCTGCCCTGGGACGCCAGCCCCAGCCGGATCAGCAGCTCCCACCCGAGCGTGTACGCGCGAAGCAGGCTGTGCCCGTCGCCTCCGACCTCCTCGGTGGCGGCGAGCGCCGCAGCCGACAGCACGCTACTGCCGTGCATGACCGCGGCGACGTGCGTGTCGTCGTACTCCAACGAGTGGATCAGGGTTCCGTTGACGAGCGCGGCCGCCGGTGCCGTCACCAGCGCGGGACGGCCGATGACGGTGCAACGGCCATTGCCGCCGAACGCCTCCGCGTGCGCGGCGACCCCACGTACCGGCCCGATCCGCGCGGCGGCGAGGCCGACGCCAAGCGAGTCCAGCAAGTGCAGGCGCGCCGCGTCGAGCACCTCGGTGGGTATCTCGCCGGCATCGAGGGCACCGCGTACGGCCTGTTCGGCCAGCGGCGTGCCGGTCGCGGCGCGCGTCACCGGGCGCTCGCCTCGTACGCCGCGTCGCTCAGCAGGCGTTGCAGGACCTCTTGCCACAGCGTCGCGGGGTCGATCGTGCCCGCCAGTAGGTCCCTGCTGGCGGCGGTGTAGCCCGGAGCCACCTGGCTGGTCGCCGCCGTGATCTTGTCCAGCAGGTCGGCCTCCTCCAGCGGGCGGTCCGCACCGCCGCGGGCGCTCAGCACTTCCGCGGTCGTCGTCGCGCCGTCGGCCCACTCGACGGTGACGCGGGCGGGCCGGTCGTGCGGCGGCGCGGGGACCGGCCCGTAGTCGACGATCTCGGCCTTCGCCCGCAGCTCGGCTATCCGTTCGTCGCGCAGCGACGACGCCCCGAAGGCGAGCGGCCCGGCCTCGCCGGTGGCGAGCACCGCGGCGGCGATGTGCGGCAGCGAGAACTTCGCGGCGAGGCTGCCGCGCGGCGCGGCGTTGTCCAGCTCCTGGGCCAGCGGATGCACCTCGAGGACGATCCGGCGTACGCGGTCCGCGGTGATCTCCCCGGCACTGTCGGCGTGTACCTGCAACGCCGCCTCGACGGCGCTGTGCGCGTACTGGCAGCACCCGTACGCCTTGTGGTAGCCGTCGTCCACCGCGTACCGCTCGCCGAGCCCCTCGGTGAGGCGCCCCGGCGACACGGTGCCGCCCTGCGCGTTGGCCAGAGCCTCGTAGACGCTGGCGTGCCCGCCGGCGAGCCCGGCCCCGGCCCAGTCGACGGCGGCGAACCCGAGCCAGGCGCCGGCACCCGGCCAGGCGTTGCGTACGAGGGACCCGTCCATCGCGTGGCCGAACGGGCCGTTCATCGCCATGGTCGCGGCTGCGGTGATCACGTCCTGCAGCCCAGCCGCCGACGTACCGCGCAGCAGCGCGACCGCCGTCGCGGCGCCGACCGGGGAGAAGACGGCGTGCGGATGGAGAATGGGAGGAAACGGTGGGGGGAAGGCTCGGGCCAGGCGGGTGGCGACCTCGTAGCCGAGCGCGACGCAGCCGAGGACGTCGGCCAGGCTGCGTCCGGTCGCCTCGGCCTCGGCGACGGCGGCGGGGACCGTGTAGAGACCACCGTGGCAGGTGACCGGCCGGTACCCCTCGTCCAGCTCGGGCGTTGTCACCGCGATCGCGTTCGATGCGGCGGCCCAGCCTCGCTCGGCTCGCCCGCCGGTGACGAGAAGCGTGGCCTCGCGCGTGCCGCCACCGCGTCGCTCGCCTATCCGTGCTGCGGCCTGCACCTCCGATTCGCCCGCAGCGGCGAGCGCGGCGGCGAGATCGTCGAGCACCACCATGACCGCCTTGCGGCGGGTCGCCGCGGGCAGCCCACCACCGGGCGTCGCAGCCTGCTCAGCGGCCCATCGCGCCAGTGCCTCTACACCTGCCGCGGTCTCCTCGCGCAGTGCCTCAGCCGTCATCGGTCCGCCAGGCCCGGGTCGGCGACAAGGGCGTCGTAGATCGAACGTACCGACCGCTGCTGGAAGCTGGTGAGGAGCCAGCCGGGATAACCGACGTAGTCGGGGGTGCTGACGTGGATGCGGTCCTCGAACCTGATGCGGTCGGCGGCCCGTTCCCTGGGCTCACCACTGGCGATCGCGGCGGCGACCTCGGCAACCAGCTCACGGCCGCGCTTGCGGTACGTCGCCACCACACCCCGGTCGGCAGGCTCACCGTGGCCGCAGACGAGGACGTCGAAGTCGTAGCCCTCGATGACGTCCAGCGCATCGAACCAGTCACCGAGCGCCGCATCCTGGAACGACGGAAGTCCCACCTCGCACACGTTGTCGCCCGTGAGGATGACGCGATCCTCCGGGAAGTACGCGATGACGCTGTTCGCGGTGTGGCCAGGCACGTGCAGCAGTTCCAGCGTCAGGCCCGCCATGTGCAGCGTCAGCCGCTCGGTGAACACGAGCGACGGCAACCGGACGCGAAAGCCCGCCACCAGGTCTGCCGCCTCCGGGTCGATGCGCGCGATCAGCCCGTCGAGGTACTCCTGGTCGGGAAAGTCGTACGCGAGGCGCTGGCGCGTCCCTGCATGCGCGACCCCCACGCCGCCCAGCCAGTTGTTGCCGATGGTGTGGTCGGGGTGGTGATCGCTGTTCACCAGGTACCGAGGCTCGCCGAACGCCGCAACGGTCTGCGCCCACCGGATCGCGTCGGTCGGCTTGTGCGGCGCATCGAACAGCACGAGCCCGTCGTCGGCGACGAGCACCGAGTTGTTCGAACCCAGGTGACCCGTCTCGACGTAGACACGGTCGGACACGCGCTGCACAGACGAACCCTCCGATCAGGCGGACGCAACACGCGTACCGTAGGTCCAACCGTCGTCGGCTGTCAACAGTCGGCAAACGCCTGGGCCGGTCCGGCCGGAGGTCGCCAGGAGCCGTCCGGTGATCATGAAGGATGTTCGTTGCTATTGCTACGACTATCCTTCATGATCACTCGAGTGGGGCGGGACCGACCGGGGGTTGGCCCTGCCACGCCACCGCTCGATCGCTGAGGCGGTCGCCAGAGCTAAGGCCGCCAAACCGAGGCCCGCGCAGAGCATGACCTCGATGGCACCGTTACCGCCGTCCGGGTCGATGTGGAAGACGACCTCGATCCAGTCCGGTACGGCGATCGTGAACACGAAAAGACCAGCGAAGAGAGCAGCAAGAGCCGCTTCCACACCGGACCTGGTCGTCATGGATCTGCGCATCGTCGGTGCTCCTCTTGCTCCGAACCGTCTACCCCACGATCTCGGCCCTGATCAGCCTGTTGTTGCGCAGGCCCGTACGCAGGTACTCCAACCGGACGCGACTGCGTTTGCCCATGGCTTGGCGCAGGAGGCCCAGCATTCCCGCATGTGCCGGGCCGTCGGCGTCAGCACGGAGTGCGAAGCCGAAGGCCTTGCGCGGGTCGGTGTCGATGCGGACCACCACCTCGCCTTCGATCCGGTCGGTTGGCGGGCCGTATCCGCCGGCGTCGTGCACGCGCAGGAACGTCACTCGTCCCTCGATCGCCAGCACCGAGCCGAGCGAGTGGTCGGTGTCGACCTCGAAGGCGCCCCGTCCGCACGTACCCGCGCGAAGCACACCGGTGACCGGGTGGGACAGCAGATGCGTGACGCAGGTGGCGAACGGCAGCCCGGAGCTGTAGCGGTCCCACCGCCAGGTGTCGGCGGCACCGGCCCTGCCGCGGAACACGGCACGATCGGTCGTTCCCACGTAGATGGTTCCCGGGTGCATGCGATCGACGGCCAATGTCGCCACGGCGACGTCGTCGGGAAGGTCGGATGTGATGTCTCGGGCCGTCATGGGCAGCGCGTCGGGGCGAACCCTGCGAAGCCGCACGACGCGGCACGCACCGCTCCCGGCTGTCGCGACGAACACCACGGAGCTGTCCTCCGGGTCGGCCTCGACGGCGGTGATGGCCGTACGTGCGACGCCGCAATCGTCGGCCAGGTCGAATACGCGCTCCCAGTTCTCGCCACCCACTCCGGCGTACAACGACCCAGCGCTGGTGGCCGCGTAGTAGGTATCGGTCCGCGCCCCAACCGCCGAGCGGACCACGTTTCCCTGGATCGAGGGAAACCCGGCCGGCGGGAAGAGTGGCTTCCAATCTCCGGGTGGCTCGACGGTCGTGGTCCGCCACAGTGAACGGCACGACGCCAGGAGCGTCGTAGGGGTTGTGGGGTGTACCTGGTAGTGCAGGTTGAAGCACACCGACCCCTCAGGTAGCCCGGCGGAGATGTTCTGCCAGCTGCCGCCGTGGGACTGGCGGGCGATCTGCGTGGCGTACTGGCCCATGGAGTACAAGATCTCGGCATCGGTCGGATCGATAGCAACGGTTCCGCCATCACCACCTCTGATCTCGTCCCACACAGAACCGGACGCAGGTATCCGGAGGGTGCCGTTGTCCTGCGTCCCTCCGATCACCACCGCCGGGTCGGTGGGTGCGTGCGCCAGGTCGTAGAACTCGGTGTTGCTGATCCCCTTACCGGCGAAGGACCACGAGCCACCGGCCCCGCGGTCGCTGGAGTGGTACAGCCCGCCGTCGGTGCCGACGTGGATCACGTCCCGGTCCGTCGGGTGCACGACCAGTGCGTGGTGGTCCACGTGCGGACCCGTGACGAGCGAGAAGTCCCGCCCACCGTTGGTGGAGCGGCGGAAGTTCGTGCCGGTGACGTAGACGACGTCAGGGTCTGTGGGGTGCGCGTAGATGTAGCTCCAGATCGACGGCGCGACATCGGAGCCGACGGACCAGACGCGCTCCCACTCGCTCTCCAACCGTCCACCGACCGAGCAGCCGATGCCGGTCGTGCTGTACAGAAGGAACTCCTGCCGTGACTTGAACGAGGCGTAGGTTCGGTTCGGTGCCACGGCCAGCCGGATCGAGTGACCCGCCACCGCGGTCGGCAACCCGGCGCCGGGGCAGCCGAGCAGCTTGACCCAGGTCTCGCCGCTGTCGCGGCTCTCGTACACACCGGTGATCGCGTCGTTGACGTCGTGGGAGACACCGGCGTACAGCCGCGTGGGCGACAGCGGGTGCATGGCCAGGTCGCTGACGTTCCCCTCGGGGCTCAGGATCGCGGACCAGCTCGCCCCACCGTCGAGGGAACGCAGCACGGCCCGGGAGTTGGCCATGAACATGCGGGACGGGCGCTGCGGGTCGATGAGCAGCAACCGCCCGGTCAGTGCGGTCTCGTCGGATAGCCGCTCCCAGGCCGCACCGCGGTCGTCGGAGCGGTACAGGCCGCCACCGGCCCTCCCCTGTCCCATGACGGCGGCGTACAAGGGAGAGCCCGCGCCCGGCGCCAGCGCGAGAGCCGCGATCCGCAGGTTCGGCAGGCTGTCGCCGATAGGACGCCATGTCGCACCGCTGTTGGTGGACACCCAGATCCCGCATCCGCCGACCTGGGCCGGATTGCCCGACGATGCCGCGACGTACATCGTCGACGGGTCGGTCTCGTCGATGACGATCGAGGTGATGCGACCTGTGGCTCCGAGCCCCGCGTCGATCAGGGTCGGCCCGAGCGATCTCCAATCTCCGATCATGATCGCCCCCGACCGCCATGGTCGATGGCGGTACTGCCCGCTGTGCTCGTCAGCGCGAGGACGGACCACTGCTGGGCGAGCGACCACTGCTGGCCGTGCGCCATCAGCTGCGACCAGTCCGCCGGCGTCCCGCGCCGCTCGCCCCGCTGATCTCCTCGTACGGTCCGCCGGTACAGGGCTGCGGAGACGAACCTGCGCTCGTCCCAGCACAGCAGCCCGCCGACGACCTCGGCGTCCTCGACGATCGACCGCTCGGCGGCGTGGAAGGTCGAGACGACGCGTCCGATGTCCAGCGCGGTCCCCTCCCTCACCTCAACGCGGTCGGTGGGCTCGACCTCAGCGGTCGCGAAGGCACGCACGTTCGGGAACTCCCGAAAGGCGAGGTCGGGAGCGAGGGACGCCACCGCCTGCCAGGTGGCCTCGTCGGCGAGCACGTCCATCGTGATGCGCGCCATCTCGCGCGTCTCGAAGCCGAGGATCGCAACGAAGGCGCGGTCCGCGGCCATCCCAGCGGTAGCGCCCAGCCAACCGGATGCCTTCTCCCCCAGCACCTGGATGACCCGTGCCCACGCTTCCCTCAGGCCCGCTTCGTCGACGGCCGTGCCGCGGACGGTTTCGGCGAACATGGCAGCCGTGCCGAACGCTAGCCGGTCGAGACCAGCGGGTGGGCGATCAGACCGCCCAACCCGATGTCGACGTCGTCCCCGGGTGTGATTTCGATACGGAAGGCCACGCTGTTGGCCTTGCCCTGCACCTGCTGGTAGTCGGCGGCGACGTCGAACCCGTGCGCCAACGCGTCGCGCAACAGCAGCAGCATGCCCTCGTGTGCGGCGCCCTTCGCGTCGTTTCGAAGCTCGAACCCGAACGCACGGTTTGCCTGGGTGTCCAGCTTGAAGACGACCTCGCCGTCCAGGTGATCGGATGGCGGCCCGTAACCCCCTTGGTCATGCACCCGGAGGAAGCTGACGCGGCCGTCCGCCCTTCGTATACCGGCCTCGGGCAGTCCGCGTTGGCAGTTCTCCAAGGCTGCCTGCGCCCGGCGGAGCCGAGCGGCAAGCGCCACCCGGATCTGGCGGCAGATGCGCGCCTCGACGGGATCGGTGGTCCGTCGGCACTCTTCGTCCTGCGCCTGCAACAGGTCCCGCAGGCGGTCGACCTCATCTTGAAACGACTGGCAGTTCGGCATGACACGCTCCCGTTTGCCACGTGAGCAGGTGGTGCTACTCGCCGGCCCGTACCGGCGTGACGCTGTCGGCCAGGAGGCCGTGCGCCTGTCGGTGCACCGCGACGGCTGAATCGGCGTCGGGCGCCTCGACCAGGCAGAACACCTTGCCGCTGCTGTCGTCGAACCAGTACTTCAGGTAGTTGACGCCGTACGCGTCCTGGACGGCGAGGTCGCGCTTGTGGGCGTCTGCGACCGCTTGGGCGGTGAGTCCGTCTACGTGCTCGTGTACATCCATGAAGAGTGGCATGGTCGGTTCTCCTCGAAGCCCCCGGTGCCTTACGTTGTAAGCCTGGACCCTTACGGCGTAAGGTAACGCCGTATCGGCACGCCGTCAAGGGAAGGGAGTACACCCGGTGCCCAAGAGGCGATCGCACCGTCCACAACGCGAGAGCGGAAAGGGGCGAGCGGCCGGCCTGTCGCTCGACGCGGTCGTGGCCGGCGCCCTCGAATTGATCGACACACGCGGCGCAGCGGCTCTCACGATGCGGCGCCTGAGCGCCTACCTCGGCGTGGAGGCGATGTCGCTGTACCACTACGTGCGCAACCGGCAGGACCTGCTGGACCGCCTGACCGAGTGGATCGTCGCTTCGATTCCGCGAGTGCCGTCCACGGGTGACTGGGCCGAATCGGCGCGCGCTTTCGCCGTCGGCATCCGCGACGTCGCCCTGCACCATCCGGAGGCGTTCCAGCTGGTGGGCATGCGCCCGCTCACCGAAGCGGCCGCGACCCGTCTGGTCGAGCCGCTCCTGCTGTCCCTGCGCGCCGGCGGCCTCGAACCGTCGGAGTGCGTGGTCGTTTTCCGGCTACTGGCCGCCTTCGCGCGCGGCTTCAGCCTGGCCGAGATCTGGGGCCTCACCCTTGCCGGCACCGGGTCGCAGCAGAAGCAACAGCAGGAAGCGGGCTTCCGCGGGCAGATTCCGCCGCAACTGGCCGAGTTCGAGAGCAGCCTCGCCGGCGAGCACGACGCGGTCTTCCGCGAGGGCCTCGAACTCGTACTGGCCGGCGTACGCACGCGGGCTCTCGCCAAATGACCGGACCGGTGTGGGGCGCGCGGTTGTCAGAACACCGACTTGGTTTCCGGGGCCTGGACCGGTGCGGTGAGCGACGCGTACTCGCCCGGGTGGCGGCGGCCGTAGAAGTTCCAGCTGGCGCGCGCCTCGTCGACCCAGTCCAGGTCGACGCGGGCGGTGACCAGCTCGTCGCCGCTGCCGTGCGCCCGGGCGAGCACCTGGCCGTTCGGGTCGATCACGCAGGTACCGCCGATGAACGGCACGCCGTCCTCCACACCGGCCTTGGCGGCCGCGATGACGAACATGCTGTTCTCGTACGCCCCCGCCCGTAGCGTCAGCTCGTTGTGGTCGAGCGCCAGCGGGTACACCGGCGTGTTGTAGCCGGTGAGCGCGATCTCGGCGCCCGCGAGCCCGAGGGTGCGGTACACCTCCGGGTACCTGCGGTCCTGGCACAGGAAAAGCCCGACGTTGGCGAGCTTGGTGGGGAAGGACCGCAGCCCGAGGTCGCCGTGCGCGAAGTACAGCGGCTCGTACACCACCGGCCGGTCGCTCTTGGTGGTGTGCGCGGTGCGCCCGGGCAGGTGGATTTTCCGGTACCTGCCAGCGATCTCGCCGTCGGCGTCGACGTAGACCGAGGAGTTGAAGTACGTACCTTCCGGCGACCGCTCCGCGTAGCCGAGGTGGAAGGCAACGCCCGCGTCCCGAGCGCGCTGAAAGAGCTGCTCGGTCTCAGCGGTCGGCAGCTTCGAGTCGTAGAAGCCGTCGTACTCGCTGCGGTCCCGCACCTTCTTCGGAAAGTACGTCGTGAGCGCCAGCTCCGGGTATACGAGCAGCTGCACGCCCTCCCCCACCGCGCGGTCCAGCAATGCCATCAACCGGTCGGCGATCTCCTGCCGGCTGGCGGTCTCCTGATTCGCGCCGAGCTGCGCGGCTGCGACTGTAATGGGACGTGACATGTCAGCGTAGTCTCCTGTCCGGTGCGTACTTTCCTAGCTTGACCCTTACACGTTGGGAGTCGCCATGGTGCTGTTCCTGGCAGACGACGAGGTGTCGCGGCTGCTGGACGCCGACGTCGCCTACTCCGCCGCGTACGAGGCGTTCGGCCTGCTCGGCAGGCGCGAGGCCACGAACGGTGTACGGCAGCGGACCGTGCACGGCGCCGCGACCGTCAACGTGATGGCGGCCGTCGCGCCGCCGCTCGAGGTCATGGGCGTCAAGACGTACCCGGTGGTCCGCACCGACGTCACCCAGGGATCGGCGTTCACGCTGCAACTCTTCGCTCTCGCGACAGGCGAGCTGACCACGGTGCTGCGCGCGGGCACCCTCGGCAACCGCCGAACCGCCGCCGCGACGGCCGTGGCGACAAGCGTGCTCGCATGCGCGGACAGCAAGACCCTCACGGTGTTTGGCACCGGCTGGGTCGCGCGCGAACAGGTCACCGCGACGCTGCGCCAGCTGCCGGGAGTGGAACAGGTCATCGCCGTCGGGCGGTCGCGGGAGCGCCTCACCACGTTCTGCACCGACATGAAGGAGCAGACCGGACGCCCCGTCACACCCGGCGAGCCCGAGCCTGCGGTGCGCGCCGCCGACATCATCATCACCGCCACCGGCTCCCGCACTCCGGTGTTCGACGGCAGCTGGCTCCAACCCGGTACGCACGTCAACGCCGTCGGCTCGAACTACGCCGAGAAACAGGAGATCGACCGTACGGCGATCGCGTCCGCGGGAGCCGTGATCGTCGACGACCTCGACGTCGCGCACCAGGAGTGCGGCGACCTGATCATCGGGCTGGACGACTGGTCGGGCGTGGCCGGCCTCGGTGACGTGATCGCCGGTACGGCGACCGGGCGCGCATCGGACTCGCAGATCACCCTGTTCGAGTCGCAGGGGATGGCGATCCTCGATGTCACAGCGGGAGCGCGCGTGGCGGCGCTCGCCCGCGAGCAGGGCATCGGCGCGACGCTCGACACCTGGTGACGCGACTTCATCCATGGTGGTTGGCCGGGACGAACTGACCCCGTCTCTCACCGACCGGCTTGCCGTCTCGCATCGCCACCGTGCCGCCCATCACGCTCGCCACGATCCGGCCGCGTAGCTGCACGCCGTCCCAGGCGCTGACCGGATGCAGGGAGTGCAGGTCGTCGTTGCGCACGACGTGGCTGCCCGCGGGATCGACCAGCGTGAGGTCGGCGTCGGTTCCCGGGTGAACGCTGCCCTTGCGTGGCCACAACCCGTAGAGCTGCGCGGTCTTCGTGGAGAGGACCTCACCGAGCCGGGCCGGGCTCAGCCGTCCGGTCGCCATCGCGTCGACGAGCAGCGGTGCGATCGTCTCGACGCCGATCCCGCCGGCTGGGGCGGACGCGAAGCCGACGTCCTTCTCCTCCTCGGCGTGCGGCGCGTGGTCCGACGCGACGAAGGAGAGCGTGCCGTCCTCGACCGCCGCCCACAACGCCTTCTGGTCGGCGGCCGTACGGACCGGCGGGTAGACCTTGAGCATCGGGCCGAGCCGGTCGACGTCGGCGTCGGTCAGCGTGAGGTACTGCGGGCAGGTCTCAGCCGTGACCGGCGCGCTCGACCGCTGGGCCTGGCGTACTGCCTCGACGCCCTGGGCTGAGGCCAGGTGTACGACGTGGAAGCGGCACCCGGTCGCCGCGGCGAGCTGGGCCCCGACAGCAACGCTGACGGCCTCCGCCGCCGCGGGACGCGCCGCGAGGAGATCGGCGTAGGTCTCGATCGGATGACCGAGATCGGCGGCCGCCTGCTGGAGGATCGCGGTGTCCTCGCAGTGAACCGCGAGCACGCCGCCGATCTCAGCGATGCGCCGGAACAGCGCGTACACCGCACCGTTGCCGGGTGGGAGCAGCAGGTCCTCCGGCGCCTCGTCCTCGAAGTTGTAAACCAGGGACTGGCGCTGCTTGTGCAGCGCGTACCCCCAGAACAGCTTGACCGCGACGGCGCCCGCGTCGAACAGGCCCGGCAGCGCGTCCAGGTTGTCGGCGCCGAGCGCGATGCCCCACAGGCCGAAGTCCACCCACGCGTGCTGGGCGTGCTCGTCCCTGCGAGCGACGAAGACGTCGCGGTCGCTAACAGGCGGCACCGCGTTCGGCATCTCCAGGATGGTCGTCAGGCCGCCGCACAGCGCGGCGAGTGTGGAACGCTCGAACGTCTCCTTGTGGGTCAGCCCCGGATCGCGCGAGTGCACGTGCGAGTCGATGAAGCCGGGGAAGACGAGCAGCCCGGTCGCGTCGAACGTCTCGTCCACGTCGCCCGGCGCCGTACCGGGCCGGGTAAGCGCCTCGATCCGGCCGTCGGCGCAGACCACGTCGGCCGGCATCGGACCGGACTCGGACACCACGGTGCCGCCACGGATGGCGAGTCGCACGGATTGCCTCCCTGTCTGTTCGGGTCGGTCAAGCCACCTGACGAACGCTTCGACGCAGGCGGAACACGGGGCCGTCGCGGCACACCAGCGGCGCCTCGGACGACGCGGAGCGCGCGCCGGTGGAGCAGCCGTGGCAGTAGCCGAGGCCGCATGCCATGTGTGCCTCCACGGCTACCTGGCAGTCGGCGTGCCAGGCGTCGGCGAGCCGCAACGCGAGGGATTCAAGCCGGGCGGACCCGCAGGCGGCGACCAGCGCCGGCGGTGCCTGGTCGAGCAGCGAGTGCAGCCGCGTCTCCAACCGTTCAGGAGCCGATGTGCCGCCGCTGTCGAGTACGGGCAGGTACCGGGCGTGCGTGGATCCGTAGACGTCCGCGCCGATGAGCGCGCTCGGGTGCCGGCCGGAGGCCACCGCGGTCAACGGACGCCCTGCCACCGCCGCTGCCCTGGCCAGCAGGGTCAGCGAGCACGTCCCGATCCCGCGCCCGAGCAACAGCACGCCGCCGCTGGCCGGCAGGTCGAACTGCCGGCCCACGGGCCCCACGGTGGTGATGGACGTGCCGCGGCCGTACCGGGTCAGCGCGCGGGTGCCCGCCCCGGCGACCGAGTAGACGATCGCCACCGTGCCTTCGCGGGCGTCGACGTCGTAGACCGCCATCGGCCGTGGCAGCACCGGGCCGCGATCGGTGCCGTCGGTCACGGTCAGCATCACGAACTGGCCGGGCGCGACCCTCGCCGCGATGCTCGGCGCGTCCAGGTCGAGCCGCCAGTATCGGTCGCCGATGGCGGTGTTGGCCAGTACGTCGGCGTCGATCGCTACGGGAGTCACCCGGCCCCTGTCGGGCAACACGACCATGTCGCCCGCGGCCTCGGTGGACGCGATCCGCGGCACACGCCCGACGCCGGTCACGATCCCGCTCCGGCCGCGGGCTGCTCCAGCTCGGTGAGCTTCCGGTCGAGCGCGAGCAGGCTGGCCGCCAGCAGGCGTACGCCGGTTGCCACCTCGACCGGTGAGGTCCACTCGTCGGGGACGTGCGACAGGCCGCCGGCGCTGGGCACGAAGATCATCGCGGTGGGCATCAGCCGGTTGACCATTTGGGCGTCGTGACTGGCGCCGGAGGTGAGCACGCGGTAGCCGGTGTCGAGCTCCCGGGCGGTGTCGGCGATGACCTGGCGCGTCCACACCGGCAGGATCACCGGCGAGGTGTCGCCCAGCAGTGAGACGTCCATCCGTACCCGGCGCCTGTCGCAGACGGCGCGGGACCGACGTACGAGCTCGGCTGCGGTGGCGCGCTGCCTGTCCGCGTCGATGTCGCGGACGTCGACGGTCAGCCGTACCTCGCCCGGGATGGTGGTGATCGACCCGGGTGACACGCTCATCCGGCCCACGGTCGCGCGGGTGCCGCGATGCCGGGAATCCATGGCCAGCTCCTCGGCGAGCAGGATCGTCTCCGCGGCGGCCGCGAGCGCGTCGGAGCGCCCGGCCATCGGCGTGCCGCCGGTGTGCGACGCCCTACCGCGCAGGGCGATCTCCAGACGGGTCGACCCGGAGATCAGGTCGACGATGCCCACCGGCACCTGGTCGCGCTCCAGCACGCTGCCCTGCTCGATGTGCAGCTCGACGAACGCGGCCCACTCGGCGGGATCCCACGGCTGCTGCGCCGCGCGGCCCGGATCCAGGCCCACCTCGCGCATCGCGTCGGCGATGCTCACGCCGTCGCGGTCGACCCGGTCCTGCAGCTCCTGCAGGCTCGCCAAGCCGGCGGCGAGCTTGGAGCCGAGGCAGGCCTGACCGAACCGCGCACCCTCCTCGGCGGCGAACACCACGAACCGCAACGGCCTGTCGGTCTCGACGCGCGCGGCGTGCAGCAGCCGCGCGGTCTCCATCGCGGCGACCACGCCGACGATGCCGTCGTAGCGACCGCCCGCGTACACCGAGTCCAGGTGGCTGCCGGTGCCGATCGCGGGCGCCCCGGCCCTACGGCCGGGCCGGGTGGCGATCGTGTTGCCCGCCGCGTCGACGCGGACCTCGCAACCGTGGCCGGCCATCTGCTCGGCGAACAGCTCGTGCGCCTGCCGCTCCAGAGTGGAGTACCCGATGCGCGTCACGCCCGTACCGGGCTCGCTGATCCGCGCGAACTCCTCCAGCAGCTCCGCGATCCGCCTGGGGTCGCAACGCAGCGCCTCGGCGGTGGGCTCGGGCCCGCTCGTACGGTCGTTCACCGCGGCTCCGCCACCACGACCGCGGCGTCGGCCGCCTCCGTGCCCGTGGTGTCGACCGGACCGGTCACGGCACCGACGCCGACGACGGTGCCGCCGTCGTGGCGCATCACCCCCGCCAGCGCGGCCAGGCTCCGCGGCTCGAACGACTCCGCCACCAACACCACGCGTGCGCCCTCGCCGACCGGGCGGAGCAGCGAGACGATCCCCTCCACCTCCACCGCCGGACGCACCCCGACGCCGAGCTCGCGAGCGACGACGTGCGCGAGCACGACGTCCTCGCTCGAGTCCCAGCAGCCGACCACGGACGGCCGCAGCTCGCTCAGGTTCTCGGCCAGCGACGTGCCGACGCGCTCGACCCGTGTCGGCTCGGTGAACGCCAGTGCGGCGTCGGTGTTCTGCATCAGGTGCTCCCCTCGGGTATGCCCAGCTCGGACAGCCGGAACAGCGGATCGAACGGCAGGCCGGCCGCGGCGACCGCCTCGGCACCGCCCTGCTCGCGGTCGACGACGGCGAGCACGCTGCTCACCGTCGCGCCGGCGTCTGTCAACGCGGCCGCGGCGGCAAGGGCCTCCGACGCCGAGGTGACGATGTCCTCGACGAGCAGGACGCGTTCACCGGCGTGCAGTTCCCCCTCGATCCGCCCGGCCGTCCCGTACGCCTTCCTCGCCTTGCGCACGATCACGAACGGGATGCCGGTCTCCAATGACAGCGCCGAGGTGATCGGCACCGCACCCAGTTCGGGCCCGGCGATCCGGTCAACGCCGGCAGGTACGCGTTCGGCGAGAAGCGAGGTCAGCCTGCGCAGCACGGTCGGCTTCGTGGCGAACAGGTACTTGTCGAAGTAGAAGCTCGACTCCTGCCCCGACGACAACACGAACGACCCGCGCATGTACGCGGCAGCGACGAGGTCCCTGGCGAGCTCGGCGCGGCGCTCCTCGGCGTCCTGGAACACGCCGGTGTCCCCGACGACCAGCGACTCCAACAGCGACGGCGTCATGTACGGCTCACCTCAGGTTCGAGCGCGGCGGCGTCATCGTCGCCGGCCCAGCCCAGGTCACCGGCCAGCCGGGCCGCCGCCCGGAGTACCACACCACGCAACCGCTCGCGCTCGGCGATGTCCTCCACCCGATGCGACGGTACGGCCATGCTCACCGATGCGACAACCCTGCCCGTGGACGCGCGTACGGGCGTGGAAACAGCCCACACACCATGGTCCAGCTCGTCGTCGCACACGTCGTACCCGCGCGCACGTACGACGACGAGGTGCTCGAGCACCTCCTCGACGGTCGCCGGCGTGCTGTCGGTGTAGTGCGTGAGCGGCCGCGACTCCAGCAGCCGGCGCGCGGCGCTCTCGTCCATGTGCGCCAACAGCGTGCGCGCCGACGCGGCCGCGTGCAGCGGCATGTCCTGACCGATCCGTACGAACATCCGCAACGGATGCGTCGATTCAACCAGCGAGACGCAGATCGCCCGATCCCCGACCAGCTCGGTGAGGAAGACCGTCTCGTCACACTCCTCGGCGGCAGCCCGCAACGCCGGATGCGGGGAGAGCAGGAGCCCGTTCTGCTGCGCGTTGACCTCGGCGAGCTGCCGCGCCGCCGGTCCGAGGAAGTAGCGGCGGTTGGTGGGTGAACGGGTGATGAACTGCTCCCGCTCGAGCACGGCGAGCACCCGGTGCATGCTGCCCTGCGGTACGTCGAGGCACTCCGACAGCTCCGCCATCGTCTTGCCCGTCGCACTCGGCGCCAGCGTCTTCAGCACGGCGAGCGCACGAACGACCGGCTGCATCGCCCACCTCCCTTGCACACCAAGGACATCTGTACGGCCAGACCGCTCACGTCAGCTCGGCGCCCTTGCGCTCGGGGATCAGCAGCAGCGCGAACATGTCGACGACGTAGATGCACGCGAGCGCGCCGATCGCGAACGCGAAGCCGTGCGACGCGGCGATGGTCGCCACGACGAGCGGGGCGAATCCGGCCACCGCCCTGCCGAGGTTCCACAGCACGTTCTGTGCCGTGGCCCGCGCCTCGGTCGGGTAGAGCTCGGCCATCAACGCCCCGTAACCACCCATCATCCCGTTGACGAACAGGCCCATCACGACGCCGCCGATGAGCAGAACCCAACCGGACTGGATGTTCGCGTACGCCAGGACCGAGAGCAGGGCGCCGACCTGCCAGATCAGGAAGGACGGCCGTCGGCCGATCGTGTCGCAGAGCTTGCCGAAGATGAAGACGCCGATGATCATCCCGCCGACCGTGACGGCCGTCCAGATCGCGGACTTGCTGTACGAGTACCCGAGGTCGTTGCCCAGGTAGCTCGGCAACCAGATGATGATTCCGTAGTAGCCGAAGTTCTGCACGGACGCGAGGATCAGCACGCCGATGCTCTTGCGCGTCGTACGCGCGTCGGCGACGAGCTGGCGGATGGGGAAGCGTTGCTGGACCGGTGCCTTGCGCGCCTCGACGAACTGCAGCGGCTCCTCGAGCTTCTTGCGCAGGAAGTACGCGACCACGGCAGGCAGCGCGCCTACCGCGAACAGCAGGCGCCAGCCGCCCACCGGGATGAGCAGGGCCGCCAGGCCGGTGGCGAGCAGGGTGCCGCCCTGCCAGCCGTTCGCGACCCAGGCCGTCGCGCGGGCGCGCTTGGCAGCCGGCCACGCCTCGGCCGCGAGAGTCATGCCGATGCCGAACTCACCGCCGAGGCCGATACCGGCGATGAACCGGAAGACCGCGATCGACCAGTAGTCCCAGGAAAGGGCGGTAAGGCCGGTGAAGACGGCGAATATGAGGATCGACCAGGTGAGCACCTTCACCCGGCCGAGGTAGTCGGAAAGGATTCCGAACAGGATCCCGCCGAGTACCGAGCCGACGAGCGTGACGGTCGCGAGCGATGCGGCCTGCGGGTTGGACAGGCCGAACGTGGCCGTCACCGCGGACAGCGCGAACCCGATGACGAGCAGGTCGAACCCGTCCATGGCGTAGCCGACGCTCGCCGCCGTCGCCGCGCGCTTGGCGTACCGGCTGACCATGCGGTTGCCGGTTCCCTTCTGCGTCGTCGGCTCCACGCCCTGGCCGACCTCTGGTGTTCCAGTCATGACCGTCTCCTTTGGAACATGCTCATCTAGCCGACCGCCGCTACGTCCAGCCCACCCACGAGCTCGCTGACCGTCGAAGCACCTACGTCGTCCAGTACGGCGGGAAGGTCCGTGACGATGTCGGTCATCGCCTGCGGCCTGGCGAACGTCGCCGTGCCCACCTGTACCGCGCACGCGCCCGCAAGCAGGTACTCGACCACGTCGCGCGCCGTCGCAACCCCGCCACAACCGATGACCGGGACGTCGACGGCACGCGCGGTCTCCCACACGTGTCGAAGTACGAGCGGGCGGCTGGCGGGGCCGGACCAGCCGCCGGTCGTGTTGCCCAGCGATGCACGCCGCGCTCGGATGTCGATCGCCATGCCGGCGTAGGTGTTCGCGACGACGACCGCGTCCGCGCCGCCCGCGGCAGCCGCGGCCGCGAGGTCGGCCACCGACCCGACGTTCGGGGTGAGCTTCGCCCACAACGGCTGGCGTACGACCTCCCGTACCGCCGTTACGACCCGGTGCACCGCGTTCGGGTCGGACCCCAGCTCGAGACCCGCGGCCTCCAGGTTGGGACAGGACAGGTTGAGCTCGAACGCCGCGGCCGGCAGGTCGCCCAGCTCGCGGGCGGTCGATACATACTCGCGCTCGGACAGTCCCCCGACGCTCACCACGACGGCAGGCCCGCAGGCCGCATACGCCGGCCAGGTCTCCGCCCGCCACCGCTCGGCGCCGACCGAGGGGATGCCAACGGAGTTCAGCATTCCGCCCGGCGTCTCGGCCAGCCGGTGGGCAGGGTTCCCCGACCGTACGGTGGCGAAGACCGTCTTGGTCACCACCGCCGCCAGCCTCCGTACCGGCACGACCGCGGCCAGTTCCGGCCCGAAGCACCCGGACGCCGGCATCACCGGGTTGGGCAGCCCGAGGTGACCGACCGTGGTGCTGAGGCGGTCGCCCTCTCCCCCACCGACTTTCACCATACGGATGCAACCCTTCCGCCAGAAGAATGCATGATGCGACGTCAGCCGCTCTCGCGTCAAGCGGCAGCACCACGGCGGCTTGGTTAACCGTTGACAATTGTCCAGCTGGCGCGCACGCTGGTGCCGGTCCACGGGCCGCCAGGGGGTGGGCATGGCGAACGAGCGGCGACGGGTCGAAGCGCGACCCGAGCGGTACGAGAGCCCAGAGTTCGCGGACTGCTTTGCCGAGTACGGGATGGTGACGGATCCGTCCGGCCGGTACACCGCGCTCTACCGGCCGAATCACCTGATCGGCCTCGAGCTCTCGATCAGCGTGCTGGCCGCCGCATTGCACAATCAGCCGACCGGTCGGCCGCGCGAGCTGCTCGCCGATGTCGCCACCACCGCCAAGCGGGGTCTCGCGGCCGGAGACGTCCTGGACGGCGAGGGCGGGTACACCGTCTTCGGAAAGCTCACGCCTGCCGCGACGACGCTCGATGGCGCGGCGCTGCCGATCGGGCTGTCCCACCGCGCGGTCATGCGCAATCCCGTCCGGGCAGGCGATCCGGTCGGTTGGGCAGACGTCGACCTGCCCGAGGAATCGCTGGCGCTGCGGTTGCGCAGGGAACTGCAGGGCGGCGTGCGACCGTGACCGCCTTCACGGCAGACCTGAGCATGTACCCGGGCCTCGGTGACGCGGTGACCAGACACCTGCGTGATGCGATCCTCTCCGGGACGCTCGGCGACGGGCAGCGGATCGTCGAACGTGACATCGCCGAGGAACTCGGTGTGAGCCGCGGACCCGTACGCGACGCGCTACGCCAACTAGAGGCGGAGGGGCTCGTCGTGTCCACCCCCCGCCGCGGGAGCAGGGTCGCCTCCCTCAAACCCGACGACGGGCGGGAGATCATGACGCTGCGGACGGTGCTCGAACCGCTGACGGTGTCGTTCCTGCTCGAGACCGAGGATGCGCAGCCGTTCGAGTCGTTGCACGAAATCCTGGACCGCCTGCGCGCCGCATGCGAACGGGACGACTGGTCGCAAGCGGTCTTGCTGGACTTCGCCCTGCACCGGCAGATGTACGTGCTGTCCGGCCAACGACGACTGCTGCGCGTCTGGGACGACCTCGCTCCCCCGCTGCTGCACATCTTCCGGCTCAACCGGCACCTGTACGACGAGATCGGGCAGGTGTACCGGAACCACGCAGCGCTGCTCGAAACCATCGAGAGCGGTGACCCGGCAGCGGCGGACCGTGCCATCCGGCACCACGTCACGCAGTTCCAGCCGCAGCTGCTCGCGCTCATGTCCGCCCGGAGCGACGACGATGACGCACCCACCTGACCGGCCGCTGGACATCGCCGTACTGGGCGCCGGGAGGATGGGCGCGGCACTTGCGGCGGGGTACGCCACCTCCGGGCACCGTGTCCGGGTGACCGCATCGCGAGCCTCCAGCCCGGAAGTGGTGCAGGCGCGCGTGCAAGCCGCCGCAGTCGGACCGTGTCCGCCCGTACGTTGATCACCGTCGACCGACGAGGCGTGCACTGGCGCCGCCGTCGTGGTCGAGTGCCTGCCGGAGGACGTCGAGGTCAAGCGTGCGGCCCTTGCCCGTGCGCAGGAAGTAGCACCGGATGCCCTGCTGGCCACGAGCACTTCCTCGCTGCGGGTCACCGACGTCGGCTACGGTCTGGCCGACCCGACCCGGCTCGCAGGCGTGCACTGCCTGAACCCGCCGACGCTGTTCGAGGTCCTCGAGCTGGTGCCCGGCGAGCAGACCTCGGCCGCTGTGCTCGACGAGTTCGATTCCTTCCTGCGCGGGATGGGACTTTCCCCGATCCGCTTGCACCGAGACACACCCGGCTTCGTCATCAACCGTCTGCAGTTCGCGCTCCTGCGCGAGGCGGCCGAGCTCGTGGACTCGGGCGTGGTCGATCCGGAAGGCGTCGACCTGCTGGTATCGGAAGGTCTTGGCCCGCGGTGGGCGGCAGCCGGGCCGTTCGCGACGGTCGCGCTCGGCGGGAGCGAGCTGTTCGAGCAGCTGACGCATCGCCTGTACCCGTACCTCTCGCGCGATACGGCGCCGGCCGGGCCGGTGGCCAAGCGGGAGTTCTCACCGGACAGCATCGCGGATCTCGGCCGGCAGCGCACCGACCGGCTGCGAGCTGTGCTGGAGCGAGCGCACCAGGGCTCAGACCGGACCGAGCGATCGGGGTGGTGAAGTGCCGCGACATCAGTTGCTCGACGTGCCGGAGCGCAGCACCTCGATGAACGGTGCGAGCAGCGGGTTCTTGTTGGTGCTGCGATGCAGCACGAAGACGTGCCTGCGCGGCGGGTGTGGTGTGAGACCGAGTGGCTTCAGCACCGTGCCGAAATGCCGACCAAGCTCGGGCACGAGCGCGATACCAAGGCCCGCGCGAACAAAGGCGCATATCGAGTAGTAGTCGTTCGTGCGAAGGGTGACGTTCGGTTCGAACCCGACCGAGGCGCAGAAGCGAAAGAGGCTCGGCGACGGGTCGCTCGCGATCCACGTCTCCCCGCTGAGGTCGGCCAACCGGACAGACTTCTTGGTCGGACGTCTTCCCGGCGGTAGCAACAGCGACCGCTCCTCGGTGAACAACGCGATCCTGCTCAGTCCATTGGGCCATTCCTGGAGATCGAGATCGTTCTCGTACACGAGAGCCAGGTCCAGCGAACCGTTCAGCAGGTTGGGCAGCAGCTGCTCCGGCTCCCCCTCGTGAAGCCGAACGACGACGCTCGGGTGCTTCTTGCGGAATGCCGCGAACGCTCCGGGCAGTATTCGCGCACTGGCCGTGCGGAAGCTCCCGATGCCGATCTCACCCCGCTCGGCTGCCGCCATCGCGCGGGCATCGTGCTCCAGCGAGCGCAGCCCGAGGACCATGTCGGTGCAAGCGTCTGCCAGATAGTGCGCGGCCGCCGTCGGTCGGATGCCACGGGGCTCGCGTTCGAACAACGCCAAGCCCGTCGACCGCTCGAGTGCTCGCATCTGTTGCGAGACCGCCGAGGCGGTGTAGCCAAGCTCCGCAGCTGCAGCGACGAAGGAGTCGTGCGCCAGCACCCTCTTCAGCGTGACGAGATGAACGGGATTGAGCATAAGCGGAGCTTAGTCATATATCTACAAGCCCGATCGCTGAGAGTCTTGCGTGGAGCGGGTACCCCGGGAGAGTCTGTTCCGAACGCACGGATCGCACCGCGAATTCACACCGGCTCGGGGACCGGTACCCACAGCTTCGGAAGCGACCGGGGAGTGCTGTAACCACATGAGATCGACCAGAGATGTCGTCGTCGTTGGTGGCGGTGTCGTAGGTGCCAGCATCGCTTTCCACTGCGCTCGCCTACAAGCCGGCAGCGTAACGCTGCTCGAACGACACGCCTCCCTGGCCGAGGGAGCAAGCGGTAGCTCCGGCGCCCTGGTCCGGACGCACTACACAGACGAGCCCGAGGCGAGGATGGCATGGGCCGCTGTGCCGTGGTTCGAGGAATGGGCGGACCGTGTTGGCGGAAGCTGCGGGTTCGTCCGAACCGGTTTCCTGCAGCTGGTCCACCGCTGCGATGCAGGACTCCTTCGCAAGAACGTCGCCGTCCTGCAACGACTGGGAATCGAGACGAGCCTCGTAACCAGCGACGAGATTCGGTCCCTTCAGCCAGGGCTCAGAATCGCCGATGACGAATCCGCCGCCTTCGAGCCGCGAAGTGGCTACGCCGATCCCGTTGCGACCACCCACAGCCTCGCCGACGCTGCACGCCGGCTCGGTGCTGAGATCCGTACCGGTGAACCAGTCCGCGCACTTCGCGTCGAGGGTTCCCGCGTGGTAGGCGTCGACACCTCGAGTCAGTCGTTCGACGCGGGCGTCGTTGTGCTCGCCAACGGGAGCTGGTCGGTTCCCCTACTGCGCGAGATCGGCATCGACGTACCCATCGAGCCGTACCGTGCACAGGCAGCCATTCTCGACCGACCTCGGTCCCTCGTCGGTAGTCCTGGTCACCTGACCCTCATCGATCGCCGGTACGGCATCTATGCACGCCCTGCCGATGCTGACGGTACGCTCGTCGGTCTCAGCAGGGCCGCGCCGACGCAACGACTGGCCTCACCCGACGACGTCGATGTCGAGGAGCACTTCCCCGAGCAGGCCAGGAAACGCATCGCTCGAGCGATACCGGCGTTCCGTGACTCCGTAGTCCGAAGCACCCAAGCCGGGCCGCTCGACGTCACGCCCGATCGGTGTTGCCTTCTTGGTCCCCTACCCGGTATCGACCAGCTGGTTCTCGCCGTGGGTATGAGTGGCAGTGGCTTCAAGAAGGCTCCGGCGCTCGGCGCGTGCATAGCCGAACTCATCGTCGAAGGCGAGGCGACGACCGCGCCCATAGACCCGTTCCGCCCGGGCCGTTTCGACGACGATGCTACGATCCAGCGATCCGAGTACCGCGTCGGCGATGATCCCGACGATGCGCGCGATGCACTTGTCCACTGACTTCCCCCGCCACATCTGCCCTTCCGCAGTTGCGATCCGGCACTGCGCTCCCAGGAGGTGAAATGAGAGCTCTTCGCCGTACCCGCCTCACCGGGCTCGTCCTCGGCACCGCCTTGCTGGCGACCGCTACCGCCTGCGGTTCCGGCTCCGGCTCAGCCGGAGGGTCGGGATCATCCGATGCGCCCGCTCAAGACGCCAAGAGCAGCCTTCCCAATGTCAGCAAGGTCTCCAGCATCGCCAAGACCGTGCCAGCGAAGATCCGAAAGTCCGGAACGATCGAGGTCGTCATGAGCACCTCGAGCCCGCCGGGCCACTTCAAGACCGAGAGCGGCATGAAGGGCCTCGATGCGGATCTGGCCGTGCTCATAGCGCAGGTCATGGGGCTCAAGGCCAACGTGCAGGGGGTGCCGCTCGATCAGATCATCCCCGGGCTGCACGCCAAGCGATACGACGTCGTCCTTTCGCAGTTCGCTCCGACTCCCGAACGTGCCAAGGTCGTGGACTTCGTCAACTACGCGGCGTCCGGTACATCGCTTGGTGTCCAGGCAGGAAACCCACAAGGACTGTCCGTCGACTCGTTGTGCGGGCGTCGTGTGGGAGTCCAGAAGGGTTCATCGCAGACCGTCGAGATCGTTCCCGATATGTCCAAGAAGTGCAAGAAGCAGGGCAAGAAGCCTGTCGACATGCAGACGTTCCGGGACTCGAGTCAGGCGCTGCTTGCCCTGCGCAGTTCTCGCGTCGACGGGGTCCTGCTGGACGCACCGGTGCTCGGTTACGCAGCGAAGAAGTCACACGGCAAGCTCAAGGTGATCGACACGATCGATCCGAGCCCCGTCGCGATCGGAACAGTCAAGAACAACGGGCTCATCAAGCCGCTTCAACAGGCCCTGAAGCATCTGAAGCGCAAGGGCGCCTACGACAAGGTGTTCGCGAAGTGGGGCGTGCAGGATACGGCTCTCGACAGCGGTGACTTCGCGATCAACGACATCAAGGCGGGATAGCTGCCGTGGCTGTCCTGGGCGACCACGAGAGCGCGCGCGAAATCCACCCCGCGGTGGCACGGATCGCGTCGGGTGCGCGGCAGCTGACGATAGGCAACAGCGTTCCGGCAGTCGTCCTGCTCATTCTCTTCGCACTACTGCTGAAGAGCATCGCCCTCAACGAGAACTTCCAGTGGGATGTCGTATTCCACTACTTTACGAGCACGGCGATTCTCAAGGGGCTGGCGAGGACCCTCGAGCTCACTGCTCTGACCATGGCGATAGCGATTCCGGTGGGCACGCTACTCGCGGTCATGCGGTTGTCCAGCAATCCCGTTCTCCTTGGGCTGTCCTGGTTGTACATATGGCTCTTTCGCGGGACGCCCTTGCTGGTGCAGCTCATTTTCTGGTTCAACCTCTCCGCGCTTTATCCAAGGTTCTCGATAGGTGTGCCCTTCGGTCCCGTACTCGTCTCGGGGAGCGCGAACGCACTCATCACGCCGTTCGTAGCTGCCGTGCTCGGGCTCGGGCTGCACGGTTCCGCGTACATGGCGGAGGTAGTGCGCGGAGGCATCCTTGGGGTCGACCGAGTGCAGATCCGCGCCGCTCGAGCGCTCGGCATGACTCGACGTACCACGTTCCGTCGTGTCATCTGGCCGCAGGCACTTCGCCTGATCATTCCCCCCATGGGCAACCGCGCGGTGTCGGAGCTGAAGGACACTGCGCTCGTCAGCGTGATAGCCATGCCTGACCTGCTCTACAGCGCACAGATCATCTACTCGCGTACCTACGAGACGATCCCGCTCCTTGTGGTAGCGAGCATCTGGTACCTGATCGTTGTCTCGGTCCTCACAATCGGCCAGAGGCTCGTCGAGCGCCATCTCGGGAAGGGGGCACGCAATGTATCCCTCGAGTAGCGGCCACCCCGCAGGCAAGAGGCAGGCATGACGACGACACCGATGGTCGAAGCCAAGGGACTCAAGAAGTCCTTTGGGCAAACCATGGTCCTGCACTCCATCGACCTGACCGTACAGCGAGCCGAGGTCGTCTGCGTTCTCGGGCCCTCGGGGTCGGGGAAGAGCACGCTTCTCCAGTGCGTGAACCACTTGGAGCCGATCGATGACGGCGTGCTCTACGTCGATGGCGAGCTCGTCGGCTATTCCGTCCGACGCGGCAGGTTACGGGAGCTTCCGGACAGGGAAGTGTCCAAGCGGCGGCAGGAGATCGGCATGGTCTTCCAACAGTTCGGGCTGTTCACGCACATGTCCGCGCTGGAGAACGTCGCGGCGGGTCCCAAGCTTGTGAAGCATGTCGGGCAAGCCGCGGCTCACTCCCGTGCGCGTGAGCTGCTCGACCGAGTTGGCCTCGCCGACAGAGCGGGCGCGCGGATCCACGAGCTGTCCGGCGGCGAGCAACAACGCGTGGCGATCGCGCGCGCACTCGCGATGAACCCGAAGCTCATGCTCTTCGACGAACCGACCTCGGCACTCGACCCCGAGCTTGTAGGCGAGGTGCTGGATGTCATGAAAGACCTTGCGAGCTCCGGCATGACGATGATGGTGGTCACCCACGAGATCGGCTTTGCGCTCCGCGCCGCTGACACGGTCGTCTTCATGGACGAGGGGCGAGTGGTCGAGAGCGGTACGCCGCAGGCAGTGATCAATGAACCGCGGGAAGAGCGCACACAGCGCTTCTTGTCGAAGGTGCTGTGAACCATCAGTTGCCCTCGCGCAGGGTGGCTCAGACGGTTGACAGCGCCATCATGACCAGGGCGAGAAGCCCGTTGGCGGTCTGGCTCGCAACGCAGATCCACTGCACGCGTACGAGCGACTCCAAGGTGGCCTCCTCCCGGGTGGTGCTGAGTCGGATCAACCGCGGAACGACCATGGCCGCAGTAATGGCGCCGGTGATGATGATCAGGGCCAAGGCGATCAGGACGAGGAGCAGCGAGACCCTCTCGGGCCGCAGTCCGAGGACCATCAGGACGAGAGCGAGCGCGTTCAGCGCGACCGCCGGCCACAACACGGGACCGAATCGTCGGTTGTGAGCCGCCATGTAGTCAGGGAAGTCGCCGTCGACGTGCCGCAGGAGCGGGAACTGGACGCGCTGACCGAACCAGACAGCGCCGACCAGATACCACGCTGTGGCGACGTAGACGATGAGCGCGATCTGAGTCAAACCCATGCTTCTTATGTCGTCCGCAGATCATCCGATGAAACCCTTACCAAGCCTGCGCAGTGCAGCGCGCCCTCCCGCTGATATCGACGGGGGTACGGTACCCACGGCACTAGTGGTCTGTCTCCCGCGGTTCCATGCCATCGCGCCCCGCTGCAGCGTCACGGCGGGTCGTGGAGGTGGTTGACGCGGGGTTTCTGCTCGGAGTCCACCCACGGGGGTGGCGTGACCTGGATGCGGCCGTCTTTGAGGTGGAGTGTCCAGTCGCCGGAGTCGAACATCGGGTGGTGCACGGTGCAGGTGAGCGCCAGGTTGTCCAGGTCGGTCGGGCCGCCCAGTGCCCACGCAAGGGTGTGGTGTCCTTCGCAGCGCGAGGGTGGCGCGTCGCAGCCGTACATGACACAGCCGTTGTCTCTGATCTCCAGCGCGAGGCGCTGCGCGGCGGTGATCACTCGCTGCTTACGGCCCAGGGAGAGGGTCTGCCCGTCGTGGTCCAGGATCGCCGGGATGAGGGTTGCGTCGCACGCGAGGCGCAGCGCGGCCCGGGCGGTGACCGCGTCACCGTAGGGCAGCCGCCCGAGCCCGCTGCGCTGCTCCAACTCCTGTAGCCCGATGGTGACCACCAGGGTCGGCTTCGCGCCACCGTGGACCGGCATGTCCGGGTGCGCGCACTGGCGCCTGCAGGCCTCGACCAGCGCGTCGGCGTACCGGCGCGGGGCGGAGCGCGGGTCCTTGGCCCCGTCGACCTCGGGTGTGGGTTTGGCGAGTGGGTCCAGCGCGGCGCGGATCCACCCCTCCGCTTCGGGGTCGAACGATCCGCGCAGCTCTGCCATGCCGTGCAGCCCCTTCGACAGCCGCAGCTCCCGCTTCTGGGTCTTCTCCTCCTCCGAGGCGAGGGTGCCGTCCGGGTCCAGGCACGCCGCGACCTTCATCGCGAGCGTGCCCAACACTGTCGGGTCGAACACCCGGGCCTGGTCGGCCAGGACCGCCTCGGCGTCGGCGCGGTCCTCGTCGGTGACGGCGCGGGGGAGTTTCTCCAACCGGTCGGCGACCACCGCCACGTGCGCCGGCGACACCGCGCCTTCGGCCTGTGCGGCGGCGAGGTGCGGGTACAGCGGCGGCAACGGCTCCCCGCTGAGGCCGGTGCGCGGCTGCAGCAGGCCCGCGTGCCGGACCCGCCCCGCGGCCTCCCCGTGCCGCACATGCAGCACGTCACGCAGATAGCCAGCCGTCGACGAGTAGCCCCGGGCGGTGTCCAATCCACGCCCGGCGACCTGCACCACCAGCTGCTGCTGCAGCACCGGCACCAACCGCGCCACCCCCTCGACCGCCAACAACACCCCGTCGATCGCCTCGTCGGACAACCCGGAGAGCGCCCCCGCACCCGCGAGCGCGGCGACCTTCTCCCGCGCCGTCAGGACGGCCTCCCACACCGCCTCCTGCGAGACCGGCGGCCGGGCGTCCTGATCCCTATCCATAAATCGAACATACATGCGGCCACCGACAGAGCTCGCGGCTGCCACGGGGTCCGCGGGTCACAGGACCGCAACGCTTGGCTTGACCGGAACCACCCGACTCCTGAGCCGATTTGGCGGCCCGGGAGGCAGTGCCGTAGACTAAATCCACCGACGCGGGGTGGAGCAGCTCGGTAGCTCGCTGGGCTCATAACCCAGAGGTCGTAGGTTCAAATCCTACCCCCGCTACCAGGCAAAACGGCCCCTCAGGACCAGCTCCTGAGGGGCGTCTTCGTGCCCGTTGCTAACGGATCTGCTAACGAGGCTCCTCATCGTGGGTCATCGCTGGAGCTGTTGTC
>JBOHBN010000392.1:0-9897 GCA_050698355.1 Streptosporangiales bacterium
GATGTTGAGCGACCGAGCGCAGGGGCGCAGCGCTCGGCCCACCGTTCCACGCGCGGGTCACCCGCCTGGTTGTCATGCGATTCCTAAACCGATTTGGTTGGGACGGAATTACGTAATAACGTAGTTACGTGTCTGATGACGACCTGCTGTCCCGTCTCGACCAGATCGAGGCGCGACTGGCCCAGCTGGAGGCGAACGCCGAGGACGCGGCTCCCGCAGGTGCGCCGAAAGCCGAGCGGTTCTGGGCGCTCAACCGGCTGAAGGAGCTACTCCCGGACCCCGGCGGCGTCCTGTTCGCGGGCGCGGTGACCATCGGGGACGAGCCCTACGAGTGGCAGGAGGGCAGGCCGCTCGCGGACGTGATCGAGCGGGATTGGTCGGAGTTCGCGACCACTCTCTCCGCCCTTGCCCATCCCGTACGCCTCGCCCTGCTCCTCGAGATCGTTCGGGGCCACCGCACGGCTGCCGAGCTGGGCGCGGACGAGCGGTTCGGCACGTCCGGCCAGCTGTACCACCACCTGCGCCAGCTGGTCGCCGCCGGCTGGCTGAAGTCGACCGGGCGCGGCAGGTACGCCGTGCCGCCCAAACGTGTCGTGCCGCTACTCGTGATCGTGATGGGAGCCGACCGCTGATGGTCCGTACGAGAACGTTCCACCTCGTCATTGCCGTGCTCGTCGCGCTCGGCATAGGGGCGGCCGTGGCCCCCTGGCCGGCGCAGCTCGGCGGCGACACGACAGGCGATCGCGCGCTCGCCGATCGGGTGCGCGACATCACGAGCGGGGAGCAGCGCGTCGGTCTCGCCGTCGCCGTGCTCGACCGCGGCCGGCTGCGCGCGGCGGGGCTCGGCGACACCGGCAAGGGCACGGGCGTCCGCCCCGGCACCCGGTTCGAGATCGGTTCTGTGACCAAGACCCTCACCGCGAGCGTATTCGCCGACATGGTCCACGACGGTGTCGTCGCACCCGATGACACGGTGCGAGACGTGCTCCCCGGTCGCGACTGGCAGGAGGGCGGCATCCGTGACGTCACGCTGGCGCAGCTGGCGAGCCAGCGCTCCGGGCTGCCGCGGCTGCCGCTCACCCCGCGCACATACCTCGCCGGCACGGCGGGAAACCTGTTCGGGATGGACCCGTACGGCGACGCTGATGCCGCTGATGTGGTCGGGGCAGCGGCGAGCTCGCCGCTGCCGACCGAGGGCGACTACGCGTACTCCAACCTGGGGTTCGCCTTCCTCGGCCAGGTGTTGGCGGCCAAGGCCGGCAAGCCGTACCCGCAGCTGCTGCGCGACCGCGTGCTGGCGCCGCTGCACATGGATGACACGGTGATCCCGTCCCCGTCCTCGGGTCCGCCCGACGGCCGCGCCGTGGGGCACGACGGCAGCGGCGGGCGCGTCGACCCGTGGATCAGCCCCGGCTACGCGCCGGCAGGCGTCGGGGTGTGGTCGACAGCGCGCGACCTCGCGCGCCTCGGCGGGCGGACCATGGCCGGAACCGGCCCGGGCGCGAGCGCCGCCAAGCCGCGGTATCCGGCCGGCCACGGCGACCGGATCGGGTACGCGTGGATCACCACCAAGGACACGAACGGCGGATCGTTCACCTGGCACAACGGTGCCTCGGGCGGGTGTACGGCATTCCTCGGCTTCGACCGCGCCCGGGGCCGGGTCGTCGCCGTGCTCAGCAACACCGGCACACCCGTGGACGGCATCGGCGTCGCGTTGCTCGGCCACGGCCATGGCGGGTCCCCGCCCAAGCGGCTCCTTCCGTTGGCGATGGCGATCGCGTTCCCGCTCCTCGCCGGGCTGTCCCTGGTCACCACCGCCCGCGGCGGCTGGCGGCGCAGGCCGCGGCGGACGCCGGACCGCGCCACCATCGTGGGTACGGCCGGGTGGAGCGCGTTCCTGCTCGCGGTCGCCTTCGCGGGCGGGGCGCTCGGTTACGAGCTGATCCCGTTCTGGCTCGCGGGTTGGGCACTGTGCGGAGCGGGCGTGTTCATCGCCGTCACCCGGTGGCGCGACCTGCCGACCAACGACGCCAAGCGGCCCTGGCTGCGTTGGCTCGGCACGGGGGTCGGTGTCGTGGTCGGCCTCGTGTTCGCCGTGGGCGTGGCGGGATGACCCGCGATCAGCGGAACCGGGCGGGTTCCGCTGATCGCGGCCTGGCGAGGCCGCTGGTGGCGATCTGCGCGTTGTCGATCGCCTCGCGCAGCTGGTGTGCGGCCACCGCCGCTTCCTCCAGCCAGACGTGCGCCGTCTCCACCGCCGCGTCGGACTCGCCGGCGAAGATGCCCTCGACGGCGGCCAGCCGGTCCGACGCCTGCTCGCGCCGCAGGTAGCGGTCAACCCGCGCCAACGTCTGGTCGACGCTGCCGGTCAGCTTCGACAGCTCGCCGAGCCGCACCGTCGTGGCCGCGGGCCACTGCAGCCCGTCGTGCCCGTACGCGTCGGTGCGTGACGCCCGCACGGCCTCGAGAAGGCGGTCCTGTGCGGGTCTGTTCGAGCTCCGCGGAACCTGCGGGCGCGTGACATCGCGGCGGGAGAGAAGGCGGCGTACGAAGGACGTGCTGGAGTGCCACGGAAAGCGCATGATCCGATGCTCCGCGACGCCGTTACGGGCGGCCAAACGCTGTTGCGCTAGGTGCAACTGTTCGTTGGCGTCACGACATCGAAGCGAGAGTATAGCTACATGACCGACACCGATCGGACCGCGGCGTCGCGGCTGATGACGACGCTGGAGGCGCTCGCCGACGCCCAGCACGGCGACAACGAGGGCTTCGGCGTCTCCGACCTTGCCCGCCGGTTGGGACGGGACAAGTCCATCGTCTCCCGCCAGCTGCGTTCTCTGGTCGACGTCGGCCTCGTCGACCGTACGGATGACGGCCATCACCGGCTGGGTTGGCGCCTTTTCGCCATCGCGGCACGCGCCGGCGACCAGCGAGTACGCGAGCTCGCACCTCCGGTGATGCGGCGGCTGGTGGACGTCGTCGAGGAACGGGTGCACCTCAGCGTGCTTCGCGGTCGCGAGGTGCTGACGATCCACTGCGAGAGCCCGCAGCGCAGCGTCGAGCCGGTCTGGTGGGTCGGGCGTACCGCGCCGTTGCACTGCACCGCGTCCGGGCGGGTGCTGATGATCGACTACTCCGACCAGGAGATACGCGACCTGCTCGCGAGCTCGTCGTTCGCCGGGTACGGTCCGAATGCGCCGCACGACGTCGATGATCTGCTGCACCGCGTCGGGCGCGCGCGCAGCCGCGGGTTCGCGTTCGTCGACCGTGAGTCGGGCGACGACCAGGTCGCCGCCGCGGCACCTGTACGAGACCACGGTGGTGGCATCGTCGCGGCGCTGAACATCTCCGCGCCGTCGTACCGGTTGCGCGGCAGGCTCACCTGGGCGGGCCAGCAGGTCGCGGCCGCGGCGACGCACCTCAGCAGGTGCCTGTCGGCCGACCCGCAGCACGCCAAGCGCTGACCGCGCTCGCGTACCGTGTCGGGGTGCCCCTCGAACTCGTCATCTTCGACTGCGACGGCGTACTGATCGACAGCGAGCGCCTCGCGGTACGCATCGACGCCGAGGCGCTCGCCGTGCTCGGCTGGCCACTGGGCGAGCAGGAGGTCATCGAGCGTTTCGTGGGCCGGTCGGACGCGTACATGCTCGGCGAGATCGAGGCGTACCTCGGCCGGCCAGCGCCGGACGAGTGGGTGAGCGACCTGCACCGCCGTTACCGCGAGGCGATCGAAACGGAGCTCACCGCGGTCGACGGCATCGTCGAGGTCCTCGACCGGCTCACCGTACCGACGTGCGTGGCCTCCAGCGGCAGCCACGACAAGATGCGGCACACACTCGGCCGCACCGGCCTGTACGAGCGGTTCGCCGGGCGGATCTTCAGCGCCACCGAGGTCGCGCATGGCAAGCCGGCGCCTGATCTGTTCCTCCACGCCGCCGAGCGGATGGGCGTGCAGGCCTCGGCCTGCGCGGTCGTCGAGGACAGCAAGTACGGCGTGCAGGCCGCGCGTGCGGCGGGCATACGCGCGTTCGGGTACACCGGCGGTGTCACCCCCGCGGAGTGGCTCGGAGTGGCGGGAGCGGTGCTGTTCAACGACATGCGCGAGCTGCCGGAGCTGCTGGCGGACTGCGACGTGGCGGCGGGTGATTCCACACCGCGCTGACGCATCTACGCCGCACCATCGGCCCGCGAACGCTTCAGTCAAGCCGATGACGCACTCACACGTTGGACTCGGCGTAGACGGCGTGATCGTTTTCGACGTCGCAGTGGACCGGGACGAGTGCACTTGGTGCGGTGCGATCCCGCAAACCTTGCCACCCGCACGTACGTGCGTGCGGGAGGCAACCAGCCGTTCGCCGGCAGCCGGAGCGGTTCTTCGCGCAGGGTGACCTCATCGCCGCTTTTCACAGGCCCCCCGTTGACCAGCTTGAAGCGGCATTCGCGTCGCCGGGGGCGTGCGTATCGTAGGCCGAAGACTCTGAAGGAAAGGTTCATCCAGCTGTGACCGATCTTGCCGCCTTTGCCGAACTGATTCCTCTTGATCATGGCTTGTGCGTGGTCAGTACCGCGCGTGCCGATGGCAGTGTCCAGTCGTCGGTGGTCAACGCCGGGGTCCTGGAACACCCACTGCGGGGCGGGCGCGTTGTCGGGCTGGTCGCCATCGGCGTCTCCCGCAAGCTGCAGAATTTGCGTGTCGAACCCCGAGCCACGGTCGTCGCCCGGGCGGGGTGGCAATGGGCGACCGTCGAGGGGGAGGCGGAGATCATCGGTCCGGACGACCCACATCCTGATGTCGACAGCGAAGCCTTGAGGCTGCTGTTGCGCGACATCTTCCGAGCCGCCGGTGGCACTCACGACGACTGGGACACCTACGACAGAGTGATGGCAGAAGAGCGCCGCGCCGCCGTACTCATCGAGCCCCGTCGCATCTACACCAACCCGGGGAGCTCGTGACACGAGACGACGTACTGAACCTGTGCGCGACGCTGCCCGGAGCAGCCGAGGACTACCCGTTCGGCGACGGGCTGGCGGTATTCAAGGTCGGAGGCCGCATGTTTGCCCTTGTCCCGCTCGAGGAAAGCCCGGGCAGCATGAACCTCAAGTGCGACCCGGGAGTCGCCCTCGATCTGCGAGCTCGCTACCCATCAGTCCGTCCCGGCTACCACCAGAACAAGCGGCACTGGAACACCGTCGACCTCGACGGTTCCGTCGACGACGGTGAACTTCGGTGGATGATCGGCCACTCCCACGAACTCGTCGTCGCGAACCTGCCCCGAGCAGTCCGTGACCGGCTCAAGACCTGATCGCTTGCCTTCATGACCCGGCGGCTTGGCGAATGGCGCGCTCGTCCCACTCGATTCCCGCGCCAGGTCGGTCGGAGAGGCTCACCTGACCGGCGACGACCTCGACCGGGTTTGTCAGGATGGGACCTACCTTGTCGACGTACTCGAGTCGATGAGCGGTCGGGGTTGCGGCGAGAAGGTGCGCGCTGAACTCGGGGAAGACATGGGTCGAGACGGGCAGCGCGGAGGCTCGGGCAAGCCGGGCGGCGCGGAGCCAGCCGCTGACACCGCCGATCTTCATCGCATCGAACATCACGTGCTGCGAGGCACGTGCGGCGATGCTCTTCTCCATGTCTGTGACGCCCCACCAGTCGTCCGCACGCGTCGGCTCTTCGATCCACGCGAGCCCTTCGGCGTCGAGCTGGCGGCCGCGGTGAATGGCCTCCTCGACGGGCAGTGCCTGGTTGTAGTCGACCATGAGCTCGGTGTCAGGTCCGATCGCCTCGCGGACAGCGCGAATCGTCTCGAGGTCAGCCGCGAGGTCGCTGCGGCCGACCTTGACCTTGAAGGCCGTGAAGCCGAGCGCGAGCGCTTCGGCGGCGTCGGCGGCCGCTGCCCGGGCGGTCATCTTGCCGAGGCTGGCGTAGGCGGGAATGGGTCTGACCTCGCCTCCCAGCAGTCTAGCGAGCGGCAGGCCGGCGGCTTTGGCCTGCGCGTCCCACAGCGCCATGTCAACCGTGGCGATCGCGATACCGGTTAGGCCCTGGAGGCCCAGCAGCTTGAAATGCCGCTCCAGCACGGATTCGGCGGCCGCTGGTTCGGCGCTGGTCGATGCGAGCAGCTCCGCGAGGTTCTCGATCAGCCGCGCGAGCGGTTCGAGTGCCAGTGGCGAGTAGATCGAGGCGTAGGCGCAGCCCGTGATGTCCTCTTCGGTGCGAACGTCGACGAGCACGAGCGGTGCTGTCGTGAGCGTCCCGCTGGCCGTTTCGACCTGCTTGCGCAGCGGCAGAGCAAGCGGACGCGCGCGGATCGACCTTATTGTCAGCGGGGAGGCCACCGTCCGAATGCTGCCTGGCACGCCCCCGTTCGGCAACACAGCCCTATGTAGCAGGGCCGGCTTGCCAAGTATCGCTTCGAACGCCGTGACGGTTGCCTCTACGGTGACCTATCGCCGCTCACGTCAAGTGAAGCTGTTCAGGAGGACGACGACACCGTAGCCGGAGCTGGGTATCAGTTCTACTGGGCGCTGTACCGGGTTAGTGAGCCGCGGTGTGAGACCCGCTTGGGGGTGATGCCCGGGCCGCTGTTGTCCCAGCCGACCGCGTAGCCGCTCGCGTGCGGTTGTGGGGTTTGGGACTCGCGGACCAGTACCGCGGGGAGCAGCAGTACGTGCCCGTTCGGGGCGACTCCGTGGTGGCTCTGCATTGCCGGCCACAGCGCCAGGTCGTGGGCGGTGCTGACGACACCACCGCTCCCGGCGACGAATGTGTCCATCTCTGGCAACGGCAGAGATCCGCCGCGGTTGACGACGGCCCCGAGACACTACAGTCGCCTTCCGCCAGTTTGGGCAGGCGGCGCCTGTAAACTCCGTGCCGGCTGCTTGTGAAGCCTGATGGGCATCGACGGCAAGGGCGTGGCCGCGAAACTCGCGCCTGATCGGCGGAGCGGAGATGTCATGAGCGACTCTGGAACTGGCCTAAGGCGAGAACTGACACTTTTCGGCATAATCGCCATCGCCGCTGGGTCCGTCCTAGGCGGGTGGCTGGCAGAAGCGCCTTACTGGTTCCAACTCACCGGGGCTGGAGCGGCCTTCGTTTTCCCGATTCTCGCGGTGCTCCTGGTCCCAGTCGGACTAGCCTTCTCGGAACTAACATCCATGTTGCCGTTTTCGTCTGCTGTCGATGTCTGGTCCGGCAATGCCATGCATCCCACGGTTGGATGGGCAACGCAATGGCTGTTCTTCCTGGTGCAAGTCGTTGAGCCGCCGTTGGTCGCCTACATCTTCGTGTCGGCCGCTGGTTATTTCGTTGATGTGCCAACTGCCGTCAAGCCTTTGATAGCGATCGGCATAATGGTGCTATGGTATATCTTCTCAAACCTTAGGATCAATCTTACAGGGATTCTGGCTATCGTATTCTTCATAGCCATGCTGGTAATCACTGTAATTGTCTCGATCTACTTCTTCCTCAGTGGCCATTGGCATCTAGTGAATATTTCACAGCACGGTGGCTTCTTTCCATTCGGGTTTACTGGCGCGGTGCTGGGTGGTGCAGCATTAGTACTAAAGTACATTGGCTTTGGTATGACACCTACGCTGATACAGGAAGCAAGGTTTCCTGCCAAGAAGATGGTAACAGTAATAATCTCGGCATTGTTCATACCAGCCGTCGTCTACCTACTTGCTACGCTCGCGATGGGTGGTCTAGCACCCCATGCCACAATCGCTAGGATGAGCCTTCCGGCACCGGAACTGGTGGGCAAGCTAGACATGGTAGGCGCTATTGCGATCCTTGCAATAATCGCTGGCCTCCTATACGCGTTCACAACGTTGATGGGGTTCTGGGCATCATCTGCTCGCGTACTTTATGGCTCATCCCAGTTGAGACAGTTGCCACCTTGGTTCACCAAGACAAACTCACAGGGGCAGCCCTACATCGCCAACCTAGTGGTGTTGGCGTTTGGAGTGTTCTTCGCCATCTTCACTAATACAAATTTCGTGCAGTACATATACTCGCTGTCGGTTGTCGCTGCGGGAGCGGTGTACTTCATGGTTTGCCTATCGGCCTATATCCTAAGAGACAAGCATCCAGAATGGGAACGTCCATACCGGACGCCTGCTGGCAAGCCCCTGTTTGTGATCGGCATGGCTGTCTCCGCTGCTGTAGCAATTGTCGGCGTGACCTTACTGCCGGCGAATGCCTGGCTGCCGATCGCCATCTATGTGGTTATAGGGATCCTGATCCCCTTCGCAATGAAATACTATCGAAGGCAGCACGGGTATGCCTATGATCCCATCGTCTTAACGCCGGACGATGCTGTAGACACTGCGTACGAAATTCCTGACAGGAAGGGTACACAAGAGCAGTGATCCTGTGCCTCTCGCGCGCATGAGCGGACACTGGAGCGACCCGTCCTGACCCTGGGCCAAGAATTTGCCTTGGCCGGCGAAGTGCCCCGAACGCCTAGGCGCGGCCGTTCGTAGTCGCGTTCGCGAGTCTTCGGTCCGACGAACTTGCCGACCACCAGCGTCGAGCGCGCAACCATCCGGTCCGGGTCGTCGCCCGACCCGACGTGGCCGGACCAGCGACTACCCGAAGGACCAGTCCTCAGCCCGTGGTCTTGGTTTTGATGAGCGGCGCGTCCCGCATGAACTTCCGGAACCCGACGCTGTAGTAGAGCCCACGCGCGGCGGGATGCCCCGGCGCACCTAAGCAGGCGACCGTCATATGAGTGGCCCCGGCGGCCCGCGCCAGATGCATCCCGTGCAGAAGCATCGCCCTTCCCAGTCCCAGACGCCGATAGCCCGGATGCGTCCCGACCGGCTCGAACTCAGCGGTCTTGTTCGCTTCGTCGAGCCACATGATCGTCGAGGATGCCATCGTTCCGTCCGGCGCCTCCACCAGGATGTGCAGGTCGCCCCGATACGTCGCCGTCTGCCGGACACCTTCGTAGCCCTCGGCCGTGTACGTCGAGGGAGCCCAGGCGTCCAGATGGGCCTGGATCGCGGCCTTCGGCCCGGCCTCGTCGGCGGTGCGGAACCGGAATCCGACTGGCAGTACCGGCTGGTCGACGTTGGTGAGGTCCCGCTCGTTCAGCTGGGTCCAGGACCCGGCGTCGCCGAGCGAGGCCGGGTCGGTCTCATAGCCGTGCGCCGCCCATCGCTTCAGGGCGAACGCATCGGCGGCGCTCGGCATCAACGTACGCTCGATGTCCGCCGCCGTACCGTCGTACCAGTCGATCACCTCGTCAACCAGCCTGGCGTGGTCGGGATGGACCTGATACGCCAGGTACGCGCCGGTGACGTCCTTGACCGACCCGTCGCTCCGCCTCACCTGGTGCGGAAGATAGGCCGAGCTCCAGGCCACCAGATCCCCGCCAGAGAACCACAGCCGACGCGGCCAGCTTGCGCCGTCGCTCGCGTGCCCCTTGCCCCAGATCCAGGCCAGCTCGCCGAACGACGCGTCGCTGTTCACCAGATCCGGGCGGGTGGCGGTGACACGTTGCGCCAGACCCTGCATGAGCTGCACGTCTGCGGCGGTCACAAGCTCGACGTCCGTCATAGTGCGTCACTGTGTCAGGACTCCACAAAGCCGTCGAACCGTTTTCCGGGCCCGGCGCGCGCGGCAGTCAACAGCGCAAGGCGCGAAGCACATCGTCGTGACGGCGGAGCCGATGGCGGGCCGGGCAGCCAGCTCCCTCGATTACGCCGGCCGAGTGCCGAGATCGACCGACGCGTCTTGACCTGCAGGGGGGAATAGCACCCTAATAGCACGGCGGGCCCTGAGAGACACGAGAGACGCCTCCCGCCAAACCGGGGAGGCGCCTGCTCTCGTTGCTGTATAAGGGCTTTCGGGGATGGGAGCGGGTGACGGGAATCGAACCCGCGTTGTCAGCT
>JBOHBN010000393.1:0-3193 GCA_050698355.1 Streptosporangiales bacterium
GTAACCAGCCGCGCTATCCTGGCGGCGAGTACGGGCTGTGGTCAATCGCACGACTCGATTTGACAAAGTTATCGGGATGGGCCCTTGCACTCCGCGCCGTGACCTGGGAAGGTCAGAGTCTGACTTCGCTCGGGGGGAGTCGCGGTTTCACACCGGTTGCTCGTGAAGCCCTTCACAAGACGTCCAGATCGTGAAACCATTCACAAGTAGAGCAGTGACTCTGCTCTTGCCCCGAAATGGAGGAAAGGATACTGATGGACTGGCGCCACCGGGCCGCGTGTCGTGAGGTCGACCCGGAGCTGTTTTTCCCGATCGGTAACACGGGTCCGGCACTGCTGCAGATCGAAGAGGCCAAGGCCGTCTGCCGCCGGTGCCCCGTGAGCGAGCCGTGCCTCGAGTGGGCTCTGTCCACCGGCCAGGATGCTGGCGTGTGGGGCGGCATGAGCGAGGACGAGCGACGGGCGCTGAAGCGTCAGCGGGGACGCACCCGCGCGAGGGCGACCGCCTAGCTCGATCGACGCAATCTCAGGGGAGGGCCCGCGGCGTACGCCGTGGGCCTTTTGCATGCCCAGCGCGGTGGCAGCGCAGCCAGCACCACCCGCCGTCGTTTCTCGTCACGGGGACGCCCCGTGACGCTACAAGCGTGAGGCGAGACGCGCACATCGGCGACCCTCAGCGACGGGTGGGCAGCGGCAAGTCGAGCGCGGCACGGGTGCCGCCGCCCGGCCGGGGGCCGACCTCGAGGATGCCGGCCAGCTCGCTCTCCACGAGAGTACGGACGATCTGCAGACCGAGGCTCGGCGAGACGTCCGGGTCGAAGTCCGCGGGCAAACCGGCACCGTCGTCGGCGATCACCACTCGTAGCCGTCCGCCCACTTGGTCGGCGGAGACCGTGACCTGCCCCACGCGCCCTTCCTTCTCGCGCAGCTGCCCGAACCCGTGCTCGACCGCGTTCTGCAGCAGCTCGGTCAGTACGAGGGAGAGCGGCGTGGCCACGTCCGCCCCGAGCACGCCGAAGGAGCCCTCACGGCGGGTGACGAAGCGGGTATCCGCCGCGGACACCTCCCCCACCATCGCGAGCAGGCGTTCCGCGACGCCGTCGAAGTCGACGGTCTCATCCGCCGACTGCGAGAGGGTCTCGTGCACGATCGCGATCGACCCGACCCGGCGTACGGCCTCGTCGAGCGCCGGCCGGGCCGCGGACGCCCGCAGCCTGCGCGCCTGCATCCGCAGCAGCGCCGCGACGGTCTGCAGGTTGTTCTTCACCCGGTGATGGATCTCCCGGATCGTCGCGTCCTTGGTGATCAGCTCCTGCTCCCGGCGGCGCAGCTCGGTGACGTCCTGGGCCAGCATCAGGGCGGCGACCCGCTCCCCGCCCGGGTCGAGCGGGATCGCGCGAAGCCGCACGATGACCCCGTTGCCCTGCACCTCGGTCGCGGCGTCGGTGCGCCCGGCCAGCACCTGGCCCAGCACGTCGTCGACAGGCTCCGCGGGTGCGGCCAGGGCCAGTGTCACGTCGGCGAGGCGGCTGCCGACGAGGTCCGCGGTCAGCCCGAGCCGGCGGTACGCGGACTGCGCGTTCGGGCTCGCGTATGTCACGGTGCCGTCGACGTCCAGCCTGAGCAGGCCGTCGCCGACCCGCGGCGACTCGCTGGTGTCCGCGCTGCCCGGACGGGGAAACCGGCCGGTGGCGATCATCTCGGCGAGGTCGGTCGCGACCCGCAGGTATGTCAACTCGAGCCGACTCGGTGTGCGGACACCGGTGAGGTTGGTGTGCCGGGACACCACGCCGATGACGTGGTCGCCGCGGCACACGGGGATGGTCTCCTCACGCACCGGCACGTCGTAGCGCCACTCCGGGTTGCCCTGGCGGCAGATGCGCTGCTCGTCCCACGCCCGGTCGACGAGGATCCGCCGCCCCCGCGGCATCACCCGTCCCACCGTGTCGTCGAGGTGGGCGGTCGGACCGGTCGCCGGCCGCGCCTGCGATACGCACACCCAGGACGCCCCGTTTCCGGCGGGCAGCCATAGCAGCAGGTCAGCGAAGGACAGGTCGGCGAGCAGCTGCCAGTCGGCCACCAGCAGGTGCAACCACTCGACGTCGGCGTCGCTCGCGCCCGCACCGCCGGCGTAGCGGCGTACGAACTCCGACAACGTGGGCACTCCAGTCCGTCCGTAGGCATGGGATCTGCCTCACGTGTCGACGACTCCGACCCCAAGACTATGACCCTGCCCGCTCGTGCTGGCAGTATGAACCACGATGGTGACCGAGATCAGCACGACCACCCCTCGCCTTGCCCATTTCGAACAGCTGCTACGCGACGACTGCGCGTTGCCCGCCAATGAGCCACCGGACGAGCTCGCCGTCGAGCTGAGCGGCTGGCTCGGCTCCAGCGACCCGCACCAGCGCGCAGACGTCGCCTACACCCTGCTCTCCACCTGGGTGCGGCGCGGCGTCTACGACGACCTGCTGAGCGGGCTCGGCGACGGCATGGTCACTGCCCTGCGGCGCGGTCTTGGCGAGGACGGGACGGACACCGTCTTCCGGCGCTCGTCGTCGGCGTTGCTGCTGGCCAAGGCGATCACGCGGGACACCCAGGCGGATCTGCTCCATCCGGCCACCGTCATCGGCTGGGGCGACCGCGCGCTCAGTTGGCTGGTGCGCGAGCGCGACCTGCGCGGGTGGGTGCCGGGCAAGGACTGGGCGCATGCGGTGGCGCACGGCGCCGAGCTGGTGCTCGCGCTCGCCATGTCGCGCCACTGCGAGGACGGCGAGCTCACCGTACTGCTCGACACCGTCGCCGACCGGCTACTCGAGCCCACCGACTACCGGCTGGTACACGCCGAGGACGACCGGCTCGCGTACGCGACGATGGGCGTGCTGCACCGCGGGCTGCTCGGCATGGAGGTGCTCGGGCCGTGGCTGGAGCGGGTCGCGTCCGGCTGGCAGAGCGACGAGGCCGCCCCGCGCGAGCGCGACGTGGTGGCGTACAACTGCAGCTCCTACCTGCGCGCCCTGCACTCGCAGCTGCAGCTGGGCGTGCGGCCGCTCGACACGGTGCGCGCCTCCGGGCACTTCCACCGGCCCATCGAGGTGCGCATCGAGCTGCTCGGCGCGCTCGCCCGCGCCCTGCGCACGACCGCCCAGGTGTACGAGCCGCCGAAGTGAGGTTGTCAGTGCGTGGTTGAGCTA
>JBOHBN010000394.1:0-5209 GCA_050698355.1 Streptosporangiales bacterium
GAGCTACTGACACGTTCCAAGGACTGTTCACCTGAACCGTCACGGCCGGCTCGCCGTACTTGTGGGTGGTGGATCTGGTCGAGCGGGGAGGCGGCAATGGGCAACCGGGTGCTCGAGGCGGTGCGAATCGAACGGTTCGCCGAAGCAGGAACCGGACGTACGCGGACGGTGGCCGGCCTGCGCGCAATCACTGCGGCCGCCCTGCTGCTGTCCGCCGACGTCCATCTCGTGCTGTACCTGGGCGGGTTCGGCCAGATCGCGGTGATCGGCCCGCTCTTCCTGGTGAACGTCGTGGCGGGCCTGGCGCTGGCATTGGGGGTGCTGCTGATCCGACACCCGCTGGTGTTGCTGGGCGCGGCCGGCTTCGGCGTGGCCACGTTCGGCGCCTACCTGCTGTCCGCGACCGTCGGCCTCTTCAGGCTACACGAGACGACGTGGGACACCCAGGCCGTGCTCGCCGCGGTCGCCGAGATCGTGGTCATCGTGGGGGCGGTGCTCGTATGGGTTGCCGAACGGACGGGACGGCACGACGATCGTGCATGACGGCACGGCGGTGGGCGAGAGGCGAGGGGTGGCCGATACTCAAGAAGAGCTGATGCGAGCGCTGCACGACCAGCATGCGGCGGCGCTGTGGTCGTACGCGCTGCGCCTCACGGCCGGCGATCGGTCCCGGTCGGAGGACATCGTGCAGGAGACCCTGCTCCGCGCATGGCGCAACCCGCAGGTGCTGGAGCGGGCCGCCTCCGCACGAGCGTGGCTGTTCACGGTCGCGCGCCGGATCGTCATCGACGAGTGGCGAAGCGGCAAGACGCGCCACGAGTTCCCGGTCGCGGACCCGTCCCGGGACGGGTCCGAGGTCACGCCCGACGGCATCGACCAGATGATGCTGGCGTTCCTGGTGGCGGAGGCCCTGGATCGCCTGTCCGAACCCCACAGGCACGTTGTCGTCGAGTGCTATTACAGGGGGCGATCCGTCGCGGAGGCCGCGAGCGTGCTCGGCGTCCCCGCGGGCACGGTGAAGTCGCGCCTGCACTACGCACTGCGCGCGCTGCGGCTCAGCCTGCAGGAGCTGGGGGCGACGCAATGAGGGCCGGAAGGGGTGAGGACCAGTGAGCGAGGACCGGTTCGCCACCTTCGACGCCGCGTACGTCCTCGGCGCCCTGTCGCCGGAGGACAGGCGGGCCTACGAGCAGCACCTCAGCGAGTGTGCCGATTGCGCGCGTGCCGTACGGGAGCTGGCGGGCGTACCCGGGCTGCTCGGCAAGGTCCCGGAGGAGCTCGCCACCGCCGAGCACGCCGAAACCGCCCCGCCGGCGACCCTGCTACCGACGCTGCTGTGGCGCACCAGGAGGACGCGACGGCGCAGGCGTGCACTGACCGGCTCCATCGCGTCGATGGCAGCGGCCGCCTGCCTGGCCCTGCTGTTCATCCTGGCCGTCCGCCCCGTGATCAGCGGTCCCGGCGTCGCCGAGCCGACGACCAGCATGACGCCGGTCGTCCCCGTGCCGGTGCACGCCACCATCGGCTTGGAGGCCACGAGCACGGGCACGCGGGTGGCCATGCACTGCGTCTACGAGCAGGGCACCGGCGGCCAGCCGCGCACGTACGCGCTGGTGCTCGTCGGCAGCGACGGCGACGTCGAGCACGTGGCGAGCTGGGCCATCGCGCCAGGCGACGAGGCCAACTTCGACGGCTCGACGCCGGTGCGCCTGCACGACATCAAGGCGGTGGAGATCCGTACGAGCACCGGCCAGCCGCTGCTGCGCGTACGCCCGTAACGGCTCAGTGCCCGGCCTGCGGGGCGGACCGCGCAAAATCGCTAGGCGCGGACGGCGTGCGGGTTCCTTCCGGCCCACCCGGCGAGCTGGTCGTACACGTCGGCGTCGTCGGGTACGCGTACCACTGCGGCGAAGGGGAGGCCGTCGCGCGGCTCGGCGGGCAGGCCCTGGCGAGCGGCCGCCAACGCGGCCGCGCCGACCTCGGGATCGAGCGCGGCTTCCTGGTTCGTCGCCTTGACAAGGTCCCAGGTGTGCACCCCGAGCTCGAAGGTGAAGGCGCGCAGGGCGGCGGACCCCGGCAGCGTGCCGAACGGGAACGTGTACGGGGTGTCGAGCACGGTGGCATCGGCGAGGGTGTCCGCCAGCCTGGTGCGGGCGTCGGCAAAGGCGTCCTGCCACCCGTCGTCGGCGACACCCGTGGTTACCTGCGGCACGTCGCGCGCCTCTCCACCGGCCATGACCGTGCTCACCCGGCGGTACACCGAGAGCAGGTGCCCGAGCAGCGCCCGCACGTCGTACTCCTGGCAGGGCGTCGGCTGGTCGAGCTGCTCGGCGCCGACCTCGGCGATCGCGCGCCCCACCTGGTCGGCGGTGCGGAAGAACATCGGGCGGGGGTCGTCGGTCATGGCGCGCCTCCTAGGTCCTTTCGTCGGGTACGTAGTGTCGGCTGGCCCGTGCGGGGTCGACCCAGACGCGCATGATGACTCCAGAGGACGGATCGCGGAACCGCTCGCGGGTCGGCAGCCAGCCCGACCGCGCGGCCGCCACCTGCGCGTGCCGCCCGCGAGCTCGGCGCGAGCGGGCCGGTTCTTCAGCAGCCCCTGCGGGCAACCGCGGCAACCCGTCGAGCACGGCGGCCGCCTGGTCGCCGGTCTCGGCGCCCAGCAGGACCCCGACGCGATCGGTGAACTCGACGACCTCGAAATGACCCAACGCGAAGTGCTCGCGCAGCACGCCGATCAACCGCTCCCTGTCGGGCTCGGTCAGCCGACTGCCACCTCGCGGGTCCACGCGATCACGTTGAGGAAGGCGTGACGACGACGGCGGAGCCGTACGCGACGATCTCGGCGAGGCCCTGCCCCATCTCCGCGGAGTCGAACCGCATGCCGACGATGCCGTTGGCGTCGAGGAGTTGTGCGTTCTCGATCATCCGGTCGATGGCGTGCCGCCGGGCGTCCTCGAGCACCTGGGTGTACTCGCTGACCTCACCCTGGCGCAGTGACCGCACGGCACCCGTGAAGCCCTTGGCGAACCCGACGCTGCGTACGACCAGGCCGAACGCGACTCCCAGGTTCTTCTCGATCCGCATGCCGGGCAGCTCGAACGCGGTGGTCACCGGGAAATCTACGTCGCCGAACTCGGGCACGGCCGTATCGTACTCGCTCAGAACAACCTGTCGGTGCCCGTCAACAGACCCAGCACCTCGTTGTGCAGTGTCCCGTTCGTCGCGACCGCGCTGCCCTGCTGCGGCCCGGGCGTGCCGTCCAGGCCGGTGAAGCGGCCCCCTGCTTCCTCGACGATGACGACGAGCGCGGCGAGATCCCACAGCGAGACCTCGGGTTCGGTCGCGATGTCGACCGCGCCCTCGGCGACCAGCATGTACGACCAGAAGTCGCCGTACGCGCGCGTGCGCCAGACCTTGTCGGTGAGGGCCAGGAACTGCTGGGCGCGGCCGGCCTCCTGCCAGCCGCCGACGTCGGAGTACGACAGCGACGCGTCGGACATGGTGTGCACGCTCGACACCGCGCAGCGGGTCGCGCTCGCGAGGCTCTTGCCGGTCCACGTGCCGGTGCCCCGCGCCGCCCACCAGCGGCGCCCAAGCGCGGGCGCGGAGACGAGGCCGACCAGGACCTCGTCACCGTGCATGAGCGCGATGAGCGTCGCCCACACCGGCACGCCGCGCACGTAGTTCTTCGTGCCGTCGATCGGGTCGATCACCCAGCAGCGCGGCCCGTCGCCCTGCCGCCCGTACTCCTCGCCGAGCACGGCATCGCGGGACCGCACCCTGCCGAGCGTGCCGCGGATGGCGTCCTCGCAGGCGGTGTCGGCGTCGCTCACCGGCGTCAGGTCGGGTTTGGTGTCGACCCGCAGGTCGAGGGCACGGAACCGGCTCGTGGTGATGGAGTCCGCCCCGTCGGCCAGCATGTGCGCCAGCCGCAGGTCGTCGTCGAAGGTCTGGTTCACGGCGGCAACGGTACCGGCTCTGCGCCGCCGGCACGCGATCACGCGGGTAGCGTGACAACGTGTTGGAGGCAACGACCGTAACGGGGTGGAGGAGACCACATGCAGTACGGCGTCTCGATGTTCCCGACGCACTACGCCATCGACCCGGGCACGCTGGCCCACGAGGTCGAGCAGCGCGGCTTCGCGAGCCTGCTGTTTCCCGAGCACACGCACATCCCGAGCAGCCGCCGCACGCCGTACCCGGGCGGGGGAGAGCTGCCGCGCAAGTACGCGCACACCCTCGACCCGTTCGTCGCCTCGACCGCTGCCGTGCTGGTGACCGACCGGCTCCTGGTCGGCACCGGCGTCTGCCTGGTCGTCGAGCGGGACCCGATCACGGTGGCCAAGGAGGTCGCCAGCGTGGACCACCTCTCCGGCGGGCGGTTCGTGTTCGGCGTCGGCGCGGGCTGGAACCGCGAGGAGATGGGGCACCACGGCACCGACCCGCGTACCCGGATGGCACTGCTCGCCGAGCGGGTCCATGCCATGAAGGCGATCTGGACTGACGACGAGGCGGAGTTCCACGGCTCGTACGTCGACTTCGAGTCGATCTGGTCGTGGCCGAAGCCCGTCCAGCGCCCGCACCCGCCGGTGCTCGTCGGCGGCATGGGACCGTCGGTGATCGACCGCGTGCTGGACTTCGGCGACGAGTGGCTCGCGCAGAACGTCACGGTGGAGACGGCGGGTGACTTCGCCGGCAGGGTGCGGGAGCTGCAGAGCCGGGCGGCCGACGCCGGGCGCGGCACCGTACCGGTCACCATGTTCAACTCCCAGTCCACTCCCGAGGCGCTCGAGCGCTATGCGGAGGCGGGAGTCGACCGCTGCGACTTCGGGCTCCCGTCCGGCGGCAAGGACGAGGTGCTGCCCGAGCTGGACCGCCTCGCCCAGCTCGTCGCGTAGCTCGGGCGTGCTCCGTGGTCGGCTTCCGCGAGCCCGGTCGGCTACCGCGCGGTAACCGACCGCGCCAGGCACGTTACTTCCGGCCGGGTTGACGGGGCGCGAGGTCGAGGTGCTGGGACACATCGCGGCGCAGGCCGTGACCTACGCCTACCGCAACGGTCTCGCCCCGCCAGTTCAGTGATCATGAAGACCTCCCCGTGCTCGGACACGGAACATCTTTCATGATCACTGCCGTCACCTACCCGACGCGCACGGTCCTCGTCCGACTGAGGGCCCGCGGTCAGGGTTGTCAGTGTGTGGTTGAGCTA
>JBOHBN010000395.1:0-16329 GCA_050698355.1 Streptosporangiales bacterium
TTGATGGTGATGCCGCGCTCGCGCTCGATGTCCATCCGGTCGAGGTACTGCGAGCGCATGGCGCGCTCGTCGACCACGCCGGTGAGCTGGAGCATCCGGTCGGCGAGGGTGGACTTCCCGTGGTCGATGTGCGCGATGATGCAGAAGTTGCGGATGCGCGCAGGATCGGTCCGTGCGGGATCGGTCGGATTGGGCACGATGGCGTGGCGATCTCTCGGTCGTCGAAACGGGAACGCCTCCATGGTCCCACGCCGCCGTCCCGCCCGGCGCATCGAAGCGGTGATCATGAAGACTTGCCGTAGCTATGACCACGACGATCCTTCATGATCACGTGATAAAAGGTCGGTATGTCCGCCACCGCCGCAGCACCTCGACCGGCTAACGGCGCTCGCCGAACGGCCCGTCGAACCGGTGGGCGACTCGCTGCTACATCTCGACCTGCGCGCCGACAACCTCCTCATCACGTCCGATGGCCACGTACGGATCGTGGACTGGGCGCACGCGGCCACTGGCGCGCCCTGGATGGATCTCGTCCTGCTCCTGCTCGAGGTGAACACACACGGCGGCATCGACGTCGAGGAGGTCGTTGCCGGTCATCCGCTCACCCGCGGCGTCGACCCTGCCAGCATCACCCAGGTCGTGCTCGCCATGTCCGGGATGTTCCAGCAGCGGTGTCGCCAGCCCGCCCCACCCGGCCTACCGACCATCCGCGCGTTCCAGCATGCGTACGCGCACGCGTCCGCCGACTGGCTGCCGCGCCGGTTTGGGGGCGGCGCGGGGCGCTGGTAGCCTTGGACATCGCGCGGTGAGGTTCCGCGCGACCCCATGACGAACGACAACGACTGAGGCTCGCGCGTGGCGAATATCAAGTCCAAGATCAAGCGGAACAAGCAGAACGAGGCTGCCCGGCAGCGCAACAAGGCCGTGCGCTCCGAGCTGCGTACCTCCGTACGCAAGTTCCGCCAGGCCGCCGACGCGGGCGACGTCGAGCAGACCGCCGTTCGGCTGACTGTGGCGAGCCGCGACCTGGACAAGGCCGTGAGCAAGGGCGTCATCCACAGGAACCAGGCCGCGAACCGCAAGTCGGCGCTCGCCGCGCGGGCGGCCAAGCTCACCAATAGCTAGAGAGCCTAGCCGCGCAGCGAGACGTTGAACGAGTACCGCGACGCGCGGTAGACGTGTGACCCGTACTCCACGGTAGAGCCCTCCGGGCTGTACGTGCTTCGCTCCATGGTGAGCAGCGGTGCGCCCTTGGGTTCCTCGAGTAGGTCCGATTCCTCCCGCGTGGCCGAGCGCGCCCCGATCGTCTGCTGGGCTGCGTGCAGCCGCACCCCGGCCGCACGCAGCAGCTGGTAAAGGCCACGTGCCTCCAGCTCCGCGGTCGTCGGCCTGACCACGTCTCCCGGCAGGTAGTTCTCCAGCCGCGCGATCGGCTCCCCTCGCGCGTAGCGCACCCGCACGAAACGGGACACCTCGGTGTCCTCCGGTACGCCGAGCGGGCCGGCGATGCCGGCCGGGGCACCGACCACCTCGTTGACGAGCACGCGGGTGCTGGGCTTCTGGTCGATCTCCGCCAGGTCGTCGTACAGGCTGCTCAACTCCAGCGGCCGCTTCACCCGGTTGAGCACGACCTGCGTGCCCACACCGCGCTTGCGCACCACCATGCCCTTGTCGACGAGGGACTGGATCGCCTGCCGGACGGTCGGGCGGGACAATCCGAGCCGCTCGGCGAGGCTGACCTCGTTGTCCAGCCGCGCGCCTGGCGGTAGCGCACCGGAGTCGATCGCAGCTTCCAGCTGGCTGGCGACCTGGAAGTACAGCGGTATCGGGCTGGCGTACTCCACCACGATGTCCCGGCCGGGTTCCCAGGCGCCTGCCTCCTGACTACGCGCCGCGCTGCTGGTCACGGCACCACGCTACCAAGACCCCATGACGTCGTTAGGTAAATACGTCAGGACTTTTGCGGCCGCGCTTACCAGGTAGCCGTCCCTACCGGCGGGCGCACCTGGCCACGGTGACCACGGCCCGCTCCAGCGCGTACGCCGGCTCGGCGGCCTCGCCCTTGACTCGCGCGTCGGCCTCCGCGACGGCCTGCAGGGCTCCGACAATGCCCTCGTCGGACCACGACCGCATCTGCTTGCGCACGCGGTCGACCTTCCACGGCGGCATCGCCAGCCGCTGAGCCAGCTCCGCCGACCGCGCGCTGCCGGCCGAACGCACCATGGCGATCGACCGTACGCCCTGTGCGAGAGCGCTGGTGACGAGTACCGGTGCCACGCCGGTCGAGATCGCCCAGCGGAGCTGCTCGAGCGCCTCGGCCGCGCGTCCCTCGACGGCCTTGTCGGCAACGGAGAAACTGGTCACCTCCGCTCGTCCGCGGTAGTAGCGCGCGACCGCGTCGGCGCCGATCCGGCCGCCGGTGTCGGACACGAGCTGCTCGCACGCCGCCCCGAGCTCGCGCAGGTCGGTGCCCACCGCATCGACCAGGGCACGCGCGCCGTCTGCGCTGATCGCCCCGCCCACCCGGCGCGCCTCGGCGACGAGGAAGTCAACGCGCTCGTTCTGCCACCGCACCTGCGGGCAGTCGACCCGGCGAGCACCGGCGTCCGCCGCGGCCTCCAGCACGGTCTTCCCGCGCTTGCCACCGGCGTGCACGAGCACGATGACCATGCCGTCGGCCGGATCGGCGAGCACGCCGCGCAGCTCCCCGACCAGATCCTTGCCGAGCAGCTCCGCGCCGCGGATGACGATGACCTGGCAGCCGCCGAACAGCGACGGGCTGGTCAGCTCGGTGAGCCGCCCCGGCTCGAGCGCACCGGGCTGCACCTCGTCAACGTGGGTGTCGGGATCGCTGCCGCGCGCCGCCGCGATCACCTCCTGCACGGCTCGGTCGACGAGCAGTTCCTCGCCGCCGGTGACGACGGTCACCGACGGGTTATCGCGTCGCGCGGCTGGCACGAGCCCAGCATCCCATGCGGGGCACCATCTATGGCGGGGCCCGCGGTTGCCTGGTGGCGACCGCGAGCCGGCCGCCGGAGTCGCACACGGCGACCGCCCCGACGCGGTCGGTGCGGACGATCCGCATGCCAAGCGTCCGCAGCTCGGCGAGCAGCGACGGCGCCGGGTGGCCGTAACCGTTGTCCGCGCCGACGGAGATGACCGCCAGCCGGGCGCCGCTCGCGGCGAGGAATTCCGCGTCGAAGTCGGCGGACCCGTGGTGGGGCACCTTCAACACGTCCGCTCGCAGGTTCGCTCCCCGGTACAGGATGCGCCGCTCGGAGTCCTCGTCCGCGTCGGCGGTGAGCAGGACGGAGTGACCCGCCGTCTCTGCGCGCAGCACCACGGCAGCCTCGTTCGGCTCGGAGGTGACGAGCGGTGGTCGCGGGCTCAGCACGCGCAGGCGTACCGGGCCGACACGCCACACCGCGCCCGCCGACGGTTCACGTACGGGCGTGTCATGCCGCGCCGTAGCCCGCGCGAGCAGGCGCCAGCCGCTCGCCGGCTCGCGCAGGGGGCTGGTCAGCACCACGCCGACGTCCCGGCCGCGGAAGACGCCGGCGATACCGCCGACATGGTCTGCGTCGAGGTGGGTGATGACCAGGAGGGGGATCCGCTCGACGTCCAGCGCGGTGAGGCACGCGTCCATCGGCGCCGGCTCCGGGCCGGCGTCTACCACGACCGCCGCCGAGCCGCCCGCGTTGAGCACCAGCCCGTCGCCCTGCCCGACGTCGCAGGCGACGAGAAACCACCCTGGTGGTGGCCAGGTGGGCGCAACGGCGTGCAGGATGCCGCCGGCGGCGAGCGCCACCGCGGCGCCGGTGGCGACGATGCGCCGGGGCCACCTGTGCGGGGCGAGGAACAGCAGCGCGGTCGTCAACACAGCGAGCAGCACCGCGCCCGGCACCCCACCGGGCCACCCGATCGACGCCCCGGGCACCGCGGCCGCGACCCGCGCGACGTGCACGAGCCACCACGCCGGCAGCCAGGCGCACCAGCCAAGGGCCGTCGCCACAACGGGAAGCAGCGGCTGCGCCACCGTCGCAAGCACGCCGAGGACCGTCACCGGCGCGACGGCCGGTGCCGCCGCGAGATTTGCCGCGACACCGACGAGGTTGACCTGCGCGGCGAGCATGGCGATGACCGGTCCGCACATGACCTGAGCGGCGGCCGGCACGGCGATCGACTCGGCGAGCGGCCGCGGGATGCCCCTGGCGACCATCCGGTCGCGCCACGGCGGCGCGAGCACCAGCAGGCCGAACGTGGCGAGCACCGAGAGCGCGAACCCGTACGACCTCGCCAGTGCGGGCTGGGCGTACACGAGCACCAGCACCGCGGCGAAGAGAGGAGGCAGCCCGCGACGCGGCCGTCCGGTGCTCAGCGCCAGCAAGCCCACCCCTCCCATGACGGCGGCACGCAGCACGCTCGGCTCCGGGCGGGCGAGGATGACGAACCCCACGACTCCCCCGGCCCCCGCGATGGACAGCAGCCGGCTGCCGGCTCCGGCCCGGCGGCCGAGCGCGAGTATCGCTCCGGTGACGATCGCGAGGTTGGCGCCGCTGACGACGAGGAGATGGGTCAGCCCGGTTCGCTTGAACTCCTCCTCCACCCGGGCCGACAACAGCGAGGTGTCCCCGACCACGAGTGCCGGTACGAGACCGCGCTCGGCGGCGGGCAGCCCGGCCACCGCCTCGCGCAGCCCGGCCCGCAGCCGCTCGGCTCCGGCCTGCAGCGGGCCGGGCTGGGCCACGACATGTGGCGGGCTGCGGGGGAAGAAGACCGCGGCCAGGGTGCCGCGGTCGCGGGGTGTCGCGACGGTCCCGCGCGCGGTCACGCGCTGGCCGGGCGTGAGCGATGCCCAGTCGTGCCCGTGCGCGAGTACGAGTATCGGCTGCCGCGCCCGGTGCGTACGCCCACCGTGCCGGAGGCGGTGCAGGGAGGCCCGCACGCTCACGGTCGGCTCGCGCCACGCCGGACCCGACCGGTCACCGACCTCCGGGTCCGCCGTCACCACCAGGCGCAGCTGGACGCTCGCCTCCGCCGCGGCCAACCGACCGGCGGGACCGGAGGTGAGCACGGCCAGGTGCGCGCCGGTGCACAGCGCGGCGGCGCCCGCGCACGCCAGCGTTGCCGGCACGGTCCAGCGCATCCCGCCGGGCAACCGCCCGCCGGCGAACCGGGTAACCGCGGCGAGCAGCGCGCAGCATCCACCGGTGATGACGGCGGTTCGCGCATCGGCGACGAGCAGGACGAGCGCGGTGAGCCAGGCAGCCGCGGCCGGCGCCGCCAACCGGAGATCGGGCGGCTCCGCTGGTGCGGTGCGGCGCGCGAGCCCATCAGACCCGGACACGCGGTGCCAGGTCGGCGTAGGTCTTCTCGCCGATGCCGGAGATGTCCTGCAGTTGCTCGACGGACTGGAACCCGCCGTGTGCGGTGCGGTAGTCGATGATCCGCTGGCCGAGCACCGGCCCGACGCCCGGGAGGGTCTCGAGCTGGTCGAGCGTAGCCACGTTGAGGTCGACCGGTGCGGCGGACGGCGAACCTCCCCCAGCGGGCGGGCTCGCACCTGCCGGCGGTGGCTTACCCACGACGACCTGCTCGCCGTCGACCAGCTCGCGGGCCAGGTTGAGCCCACCGTCCTTCGCGCCGTGCTTGAGCCCACCCGCGGCGCGGATGGCGTCCTGCACCCGCGAGCCGGACGGCAGCCGCACGAGGCCCGGCTCGCGGACCTTGCCGCTCACATCGACGACCACCTGCGCCGGCGAGGAAGACGCGCTCCCGGCCGCCGACGACGCGGCAGCGGGAACGGAAGAGACAGCGGGGGTCGGCACCACCGTCGGCACCGAGCGGGCGTGCCACCACAGGCCCGCGCTGACCACGGCCGCCAGCACGGCGACGACCGCAAGCGCGCGCCAGCCGCGACCGGCCGGGTTGACGCGCGCACCGCGCAGCGTCGGCGGCAGCCTCTCGGCGACCGCTGTGCGTAGCAGCTCCCCCGCGCTGGGCGCGGGTGACGGCCGCGCGCCAGCGTCACCCCGCGGCACCTCGGGCGGCGGGCCGCCGGTCTCGGGCCCAGGCGACCACCTCGTACCCGTTGGGGCGGCCGGTTCCGGCTCGCCCTCCGCTCCGGCCGGGCCGGGCTTCTCCGGCACCCAGCCGGACGCCTCGGCGGGCACGACGCGGCTCACGCGTGCCGCGACCTCGTCGACGTCGGCCGCCTTTCTTCCTCGCATGCACGAGACGCTAGGCGCGCGCGGACGGCGCGCGGGCGGTCACGAGGCAACCGGTGGACAACGTCGTCCAGCGCCCGGCGCTGTGGACAACCCGGCCGGAGTTCCAGGTTGGACGATTCCGGCAGTTGTCGGTTGCCTCACCGTGTAACCAGCCTTGAACGCCGCCATGACCTACCAGTCCATGATCGTGGGAGAGGTACCGGTCCCCCGCCACGGGCAGGCTTCCCATGATCACGAACGGATCCCGCCCGCACGACCGCGTTCACCCGCCCGAGGGCGTCGGCGCCTACCGACGGTCGTGCGTTGTCCACAGCACGTCGCGACCCTCCCAACACGGCCCTAGGAACGGTTACGGTGGATGCAGGCTTGGGTATCCACGTTGTATACGTGCTGGCCTCCCGCCGGCACCCTGATCGGCCGGGCTGGCGACGAGTGCCCCCGAACCGTCGCCAGCTCGGTCCTCCACCTAGGAGACCGTGTGGTGCCGGGAGATCGTCACCGCGATCATCCCCGGGCCGACGTGAGCGCCGACCACACCACCGACCTCGCCTGCGTAGACCCGGCCCAACCGCGGTAACCGCTCGGGCAGCCGGGCCGCGAGCTGATCCGCGCGGTCGGCCGCGGCCAGGTGCTGAACCGCGAGGTCCACGACTGTCCCCGGCGCGCCGGACGCCGCCGCGACCGCGACCTCCTCCAGCCGCGTGAGGGCACGGCCGGCCGTCCGCGCCTTCTCCAGCAGCCCGATCTGCCCGTCGACGATGCGCAAGAGCGGCTTCACCATGAGCGTGTTCGCTACCAGGCTCGCGCCCGAACCCATTCGTCCACCGCGATGCAGGTACTCGAAGGTGTTCACGTAGAAGAACGCTTCGGTCGAGCCGGCGCGGGCGGTGGCGGCGGCCGCGCACCCGGCCGCGTCGACACCTTCCGTGGCCGCGTCCGCCGCGGCGAGCACGGCGAACCCCAACCCCATGCCGATGCTGCGGGAATCAACGACCTCGACCGGCACAGCGGCAGAACGTGCTGCGACGCGGGCGCTGTCGAGCGTCCCCGACATGCGCGCCGAGACGTGCACCGACACGATCGACGTCGCACCGGCGGCGGCCGCGTCTTCGTATGCGCGGGCGAACCGGGCGGGTGCGGGCCGCGACGTGCTGACCTTTCGCTTGCTGCGCAACGCCGCCGAGACGTCGGCTGCGCCCACCTCGGTGCCGTCGTCGCCCGGCCGGCCGTCGACGAGCACGCGCAACGGCACGACGGTCAGGCCGTACCGGCGGACCGTCTCATCGGGCAGGTAGGCCGTGGAATCGGTCACCATCGCTACGCGCCCCGCCATGCCCCGACCGTACCGAGCCTGTTGTCAGTGCGTGGTGCAGCTATAGCTCAACCACGCACTGACAACTGGGGGGACCGACGTCAGACCACCACGCTGACCATGCGGCCAGGCACGACGATCACCTTGCGTGGAGTACGGTCGCCGAGCGCGCGGCGCACATCCGGGTCGGCCAGCGCGGTGGTGCGGACGGTCTCCTCGTCCGCGTCGGCGGCCAACTGCACGCGCGCCCGGACCTTCTTCGCGACCTGCACCGGGTAGACCACGGTCTCGGTGACCAGGTACGCCGGGTCCGCCTCGGGAAACGGTTCGTACGCCAGCGACTCGGCGTGCCCCAGCCTCTCCCACAGCTCCTCGGCCATGTGCGGTGCCAGCGGCGCCAACATCAGCACCAGCGGCTCGGCCGCCTTCCGTGGCGTGCTCACACCAAGCTGGGTCAGGTGGTTGTTCAGCTCCGTCAGCTTGGCGATGGCGGTGTTGAACCGCATGCCCTCGTAGTCCGCACGGACGCCGTCGATGGTCCGGTGCAACTGTCGCCGCGTCTCGCCGGTCGCCGTCTCGTCGGTTACCACGAGCGAACCGGTCTGCTCGTCGACGACATTGCGCCAGACCCGCTGCAGCAACCGCTGCGCGCCGATCGCGGCGCGCGTCTCCCACGGCCTGGACTGGTCCATCGGCCCGGTCGACATCTCGTACACGCGGAAGCTGTCGACACCGAACCGCTCGCACATCTCGTCGGGCGTGACGACGTTCTTCAGGCTCTTGCCCATCTTCCCGTACTCGCGGCGGACCTGCTTGCCGTCGTAGAGGTAGGTCGTGGCGCCATCCGCCACGACCTCGGCCACCTCCTCGGCGGGCACGTACATGCCACGGTCGTCGGTGTAGGCGTACGCCTGGATGTAGCCCTGGTTGAACAGCTTGTAGAAGGGCTCCCTGCTTGACACGTAGCCCAGGTCGTACAGCACCTTGTGCCAGAAGCGCGCATACAGCAGGTGCAGCACCGCGTGTTCGACGCCGCCGACGTACAGATCGACGCCGCCGGGGTGGTCGCCGCCGCGTGGACCCATCCAGTACGCCTCGTTCACCGGGTCGCAGAATGTCTCGGCGTTCGTGGGGTCCAGGTAGCGCAGCTCGTACCAGCACGAACCTGCCCAGTTGGGCATCGTGTTGGTCTCGCGCCGGTACCGCTTCGGCCCGTCGCCCAGGTCCAGCGTCACCTCCACCCAGTCGGTGGCCCGGGACAGCGGGGCGAGCGGCTGGCTCGCCGCGTCGTCGGCGTCGTAGACCCTCGGCGCGTACTCGGGCACGTCGGGCAGTTCCACTGGCAGCTGGTCGTCGGGCAGCGCGACCGGCCCCTTCTCGTCGTGCAGGATCGGGAACGGCTCGCCCCAGTACCGCTGCCTGGAGAACAGCCAGTCGCGCAGCTTGTAGGTCACCGTGCCCCCGCCGTGGCCGTGCTCCTCCAGCCAGGCGATGATGCGCTCCTCGGCGTCCTCCATGAACAACCCGTCGAGGAACCCGCTGTTGATCGCGGGACCAACGCCTGTGTACGCCTTGCCGTCGAAGTCCTCCGGCGGCTGCACCGTACGCACGATCGGCAGGTCGTACTGCTCGGCGAACTCCCAGTCGCGCTCGTCCTGCCCGGGCACCGCCATGATGGCGCCGGTGCCGTAGCCCAGCAGCACGTAGTCGGCGACGAACACCGGGATGGCGGAGCCGGTCACGGGATTGGTCGCGTACGCGCCGGTGAACACGCCCGTCTTCTCGCGCGACTCGGCCTGGCGCTCCGCCTCGGTCTCGCCGGCGACGAACGCGCGGTACGCCGTGATCGCCGCCGACGGTGTCGTCGCGGCTCCGGTCCACCGTTCCGGCAGCTCGTCCGCCGGCCAGGCGCCGGGGACGATCTCGTCGATCAGCGGATGCTCGGGCGCCAGCACCATGAACGTGGCGCCGAACAGCGTGTCCGGACGCGTGGTGAACACCTCGATGTCGCGCTTCTCGCCGGACGCGGAGGCGGCGGGGAAGCGGACGGACGCGCCATGCGACCGGCCGATCCAGTTGCGCTGCATCGACTTCACGGCATCCGGCCAGTCGATCACCGCCAGGTCGTCGGTCAGCCGGTCGGCGTACGCGGTGATGCGCAGCATCCATTGGCTCAGGCTGCGCTTGAAGACCGGGTAGTTGCCGCGCTCGCTGCGTCCCTCGGCGGTCACCTCCTCGTTCGCGAGCACCGTGCCCAGGCCCGGGCACCAGTTCACCGGCTCGTCGGACATGTACGCCAGCCGCTGGGCGTCCACGATGGAGCGCCGCTCGGACTCCGACAGCTGCGACCAGGCCCGGCCGGCGGGGGTGGCACGCGTGCCGGACGCGTACTCGGCGATCAGCTCGGCGACGGGCCGCGCGCGGTCCTGCTCGGCGTCGTAGAACGACTCGAACAGCCGCAGGAAGATCCACTGCGTCCACCGGTAGTAGCCAGGGTCGATCGTCTCGATGCTGCGCCGCGGGTCGTGCGCGAGACCCAGCATGCGGAGCTGGCGACGGATACTCGCGATGTTGCGCTCCGTCGTGACCCGCGGGTGCTGGCCGGTCTGCACGGCGTACTGCTCCGCGGGGAGCCCGAACGAGTCGAAGCCCATCGTGTGCAGCACGTTGTATCCGCGCATCCGCAGATAGCGGGCGAACACGTCGGTGCCGATGTAGCCGAGCGGGTGGCCGACGTGCATACCCTTGCCCGAGGGGTACGGGAACATGTCCTGGACGAAGTACTTCTCCCGACCACCGATCCGCTCGGGTTCGGCGAGCGGCCCGGCCGGGTTCGGTGCCTCGAACGTGCGCTCCTTCTCCCACCGGTCCTGCCACCTGGCCTCGAACTCGTGAGCCATCGCGGGCGTATACCGGTAGGGGGTCTCGTCGCTACTCATGCCTTCCTCGTCTCGAAAAGAGAAACTCCCCGCTGAACAAGAAAGCCCCTCTCGCAGGAGGGGTTGCCGCGCCGACTTCGGATCCCGGTCCGTCAGCGCGACCGGCGAAGGAGCAGCCGAGCTCGCATGCACTTATCATACCGCAGCCCTGGTCAGGGCTCTCGCCGCCGCCGACACGCGGTCGTTCGTGGACCGGAGAGTTGTGAACTTGGCGACACGGCGTACACCCCCGCGCAAGGCGCTGGTGCTGTATGTTCACCGAGGGTCGAGCCGGCAATCGTACGACCTCATGTCAAGACCGGTGCTGCGAGGCCGTACTCGCCGACACCGACCACGAACTCCCGAAGGAGGGGTTAATGCGGCGTTTCGTCACGATGGCGCTGGCCATGGGGGCGGTGTTCGCCATGGCTCTCGCTACAGCCGGTCCGGCTGCTGCCGCCGGGCACCACCGTTGGCAGTCCCACGGACTGACCGGCGTCAACGCCTGGGGCAACTGGCACGGCGGTCACTACCACGGGCACAAGACCCGGGTAGTGCTCGCGCACATCAAGGACACCCGTGCCGACGGCCACCTGGCGGGGCTGAAGGTCGCCTTCACCCGTAAGGGCCACAAGACCGACCGCTACAAGCTGTGGAACCCGCATGGCGCGCACACCACTGCGCGGGTGAAGATCCAATCCTACAACAAGGGCCACCTCTACATCCGCGAGTGCAAGGGGCACAACAAGAAGAAGTTCCACATCACCAACTGCGGTAAGTGGCGGAAGTACACCTGAGCCCGCACGATCTCGCGGCTATCGGCCCAGCGCCCCACCCCACGGTGGGGCGCTTCGCTTATCCCCCGCGGCGACCCGCCGACCCGATCCGCGCCGCCCTTTTCCAAATGACCACGTTATGTGGGGCTGGTCCGCCTTCTCGATGCCTGCAGACCCCGATAAGGCCGCTTGGCATCCATAACGTGGTCATTTGGGGCGGGGGCGGGGGTGCGCGGTTTTCAGCGGGGACATTCGGGACGGGACCGACGGGTTTCAGCGGCGGGATTCGGCGGTGGGACCGTCCGGGGTCTCGACGCGAAGCGTCCGGCACGCGAGGTGCACCGCGAGGCGCTCGTCCGGTCGGTCGAAGCTCACCCCGAGCAAACCCTCCACCTGCCTGATCCGGTACGCGACGGTGTTGCGGTGCAGGCCCAGCCGCGCGGCGGCGTCCGTCGGGCTACGGCCCGCGTCGAGGTACGCCTCCACCGTCTGCACCAGGTCGACGCCGCCGTCGCCGACGATCGGGGCGAGCAGCTGGGCCGCGTGCGCGCGGGCGGCCGCGGACCCGTACCAGCCGAGCAAGAACTGCTTCACCCCGAGCTCGTCGGCACACTCGACCGCGCCGGCATGGCCGGATGTCGTGGCCAGGACCGCGGCCTGCCGCGCATCGTCGAGCGAGGCACGCAGGCCGTCGACACCCACTGCGGCACGCCCCACGCCGGCCACGAGCGCGGGCACGTCCGCGGCACCGTGGTACGCGGCGAGCCCGCGCCGTAGCGTCCGCGCGGTCGCCCGCCCGGACCCGGCAGGCGGCTCCCGCTCGTCGGTCAGCCAGGTCACCCATCCGCCGGCGCGCTCGACGAGGGAACCTCCTACGCCCGTCGCGGTGAGGGCCTCGCCCAACGCGGTACGCACCGCTGGCGACAGCTCGGTTGCCGGTACGCGCGAAAGCGGTGCGAGGTGCACGGCCGTGTGCCAGCCGTCCAGCCGCCAGCCGATCGCCGCGGCCTGCTCCGCCACCGGGGCGGGCACCGGCTCGCTTCGTTCAAGCAGCTCGGTGAGCAGCTCGCCACGGAACCTGTCGTCGCGCTCGGCGGACAGCCGTTCGCTCGCCAGCCACGCGGTCACGTACCCGGCCGCCACGTCGAAGACCTCGCCGGCGGTACGCGCCCAGGCCGGCCCGGCCCCACCGCGCTCCCCCACCAGCCAGAGCGCCGGGCTGCCGTCGGAGCGGCGCACCGGCCCGTACACGACCCTCGTGCCGTCGACCAGCTCCGACCGGGTCGTCGGCCGCGACGGCGGGGCCACGGCCACCCGCGGCGGGCTGCCCGCCACGACCGTGCCCTCGCGGGTCACCAGGGCACATCGGGCCGACAGCACCGATTCGAGCAGGGCGACCAGGCGGTCCGGACGTCCTTCGGTCGCCGGGAGCCCGCGCGCGGCCCGTACGATCAGCCGCCCGGCGAGCACTGCGGGCTGGTGGACGGCGGCCAACAGCTCGGCCGTCAGCCGCGGCGCGGTGCACGCCGTGGTCCCCACGACCGGCAGCTCGAGCCGGTCGGCCACGCGGCGAAGCGACAGCGCCGCGGCGACCTCACCGCTCGCCACGAGGAGCCGCCCTCCGTACGCGACCAACTGCCGGCAGAGCAGCTCGACCAGGTGGTCGCGGTACGACGCACCGGTCAGGTCGAACACGACCGCACTGCCCCTCGGCGTGCCGGGCAGCTCGTCGGCTCCTCCCACGAGAGCGACGTCGGTGACGGGCCGGTCGAGGCCGGCGGCACCGCCGAGCAGCACGGACTCCTGAAGCGGCGGCGAGGCGAGCAGGTCGCGGACCGTGGGCGCCGGTTCCCTGACCTCACTCACCGTGCTGCCTCGACCCAGCCGCTCCTGCTGGCCGCCACGGGCGGTGACGCGAGCCCGAACGCTTCCGGTGCCACCAGTTCGGCTGCGCCGGGATGGCGCCATGCCGCCGGTGCGGCGAACGACACGACGTCGACCCCGCGCCCGGCGCGTAGCTCGTCCACGGCGACCGGCGCGAACGAGCGGCGGTCGAGCATGCAGATGACGTCGGGAACGGAGACGGCGACGGCGCCGTCGGCGAGTACCATCAGGTACTCGTCGGCCGCCTCCACCCGTACCGTTCGCGCATCGCCCGAGTCGGGTTCGATGGTCACGGCGGCGAACCCGGTGCCTCTGCGTACCTCGAGAACGGTGCCGCTGGCGACGGCGGTACCGCCGACGTCGGCGAGCCGGCGTACGCGATCGGCGGCCGACGAGTGGGACACGCGCAGGGCACGACCGAGGCGGGCGGCGCGGCTGAACGACCCGGCTATCGCGTGGCGGTTCGCGTCGGATGCCCGCATCGGGTACTGCACGGCCGCGGCCCAGCCGCCGAAGCTGCCGAGCACGGCACGGCAGGCGTGCTCGACCGCGGCATTGCTCGGCCCGGAGAGCACCGCCGACCGCCCCGCCGAGTCCGCGAGCACCACGGGAGCGGCGGGGAGCCCCGCAGCGGTGAAGACGGTCTGGTCGACGCGGGGAAACGCGCGCCCCATCCCGTCGGCGTCGACGAGCGGGAGGCCGAGGCTGCTCGCGGTGAGCACAGGGACGAGGCCGTTCGCCCCGCCGATCTCGAGCCCGTGTACCGCGCTCACGGTCACGCCCAGGTGGCTCTCGAGCGTGCGTACGGCCGCGGCGAACTCCGCACCGGACGGCAGCCGCTCGGACAGCGCGGCGACCGCGCCCACGACGCCGATCGGAGCGACCCACGTGTCCGGGGGTAGCTCCGCGGCGGCGACGAGGTCGACCGGCCCGTTCGACCGCAGGCTCGACCACGTCGCGAGCGCCATCGCGCGGGTGTCGCCGCCCCCGCCTGATCCCAGTACGGTCGCGCCCAGGGCGAGGTCGTCAATCCGCTCCGCGCTCAGCCGCACCCGTCGTCCTCGCCGTCAATCACCGGAGCGGGCGTGGTCGCCGCCGCGCAGCTGGTCGACCGCGTGCTCGAGCAGCGGAGCCAGCACCGCGAGGCCGTCGCGCACGCCGCCGGTCGACCCGGGCAGGTTCACCACGAGCGTTCGGCCCGCTACGCCGGCCAGTGCACGCGACAGGACCGCGGTCGCCACCTTCGGCTGACCGTACGCGCGGATCGCCTCGGCGATCCCCGGCACCTCGTAGTCGACGACGCGGCGGGTCATCTCCGGTGTCTCGTCGGTCGGGGCGACACCGGTGCCCCCGGTCGTGATCACGACGTCGGCCGCGGCGGCGACGGCGTCGCGCAGCGCCTGCTCCACCGGTGGGCCGTCCGGGACGACGTCCGGCCCCTGCACGGCGAACCCGAGCTCGCCCAGCCGGGCGGTGATCAGCGGGCCCGTGGTGTCCTCGTACACCCCGGCGCTGGCCCGGTTGGAGACGCTGATCACGCGTGCCTGGTAGCGCGGCTTCGCCACGCTCATGAGGTGCCTCCCAAAGCGAGCATCGTAGCGACCGGACATCTGGCCCGCAGCAGTCCGCCCGCCGAGCGAGGAGCGGCGCGGCGGAGGGCGCCGGGAGACTCTGCCCGATGCTACGCGTGGCACCGGGCTGCACCCGCGGCCATGGGCGCTTCGCCCCGTTTCCCGGTGACCCCGCGGTAGTGACAAGATGGGCGATGATCGGCCCCGCATTCCCGTGGCGGCACCGTCCACTGGCCTGCACAAGGAGCGTACGCGTGAGCGAGGCAGGAAGCACGGCGTTCGACCTCGTCGTTCTCGGTGGCGGCAGCGGAGGCTATGCGGCCGCCTTCCGGGCGGCCGAGCTGGGCATGAGCGTCGCCCTCATCGAGAAGGACAAGCTCGGCGGCACCTGCCTGCACCGCGGGTGCATCCCGACCAAGGCGCTGCTGCACGCCGGCGAGGTCGCCGACCAGACCCGCGACAGCGAGCAGTTCGGCATCCGCGCCACCCTCGACGAGATCGACATCGGCCAGGTCAACTCGTACAAGGACGGCGTCGTCTCGCAGATGTACCGCGGACTGCAGGGACTGTTCAAGGGACACAAGATCGTCACCGTGGAGGGTGAGGGACGGCTGACCGGCCCGAACACCGTGCAGGTGGGCGACACGACGTACCAGGGCGAGCACGTGCTGCTCGCGACCGGGTCGGTGCCGAAGAGTCTGCCCGGCCTCACCATCGACGGCGACCGGGTGATCTCCAGCGACCACGCAGTGCGCATGGACCGGATCCCCAAGTCGGTGGTCATACTCGGCGGCGGCGTCATCGGCGTGGAGTTCGCCAGCGTATGGCGGTCGTTCGGCGCCGACGTCACGATCGTGGAGATGCTGCCACACCTGCTGCCGCTGGAGGACGAGGCGAGCCAGAAGCAGCTGGAGCGGGCGTTCCGCAAGCGCGGCATCAAGTCCGAGCTCGGCGCCAAGTTCGAGGGCGTCAAGACCAGTGACGCCGGCGTCACGGTCAGCCTGGAGGGTGGCAAGACGCTGGAGGCGGAGTTCCTCCTCGTCGCGGTCGGGCGCGCGCCGGTGTCGGAGGGCCTCGGTTACGAGGAGCAGGGCGTCGATGTCGACCGCGGGTTCGTACAGGTCGACGAGCACTGCCGCACCGCCGTGCCCAGCATCTCGGCGGTCGGCGACCTCATCTCCACCCTGCAGCTGGCGCACGCCGGGTTCGCCGAGGGCATCCTGGTCGCGGAGCGGCTCGGCGGGCTGAACCCGGTGCCCATCGACTACGCCGGGGTCCCGCGCATCACCTACTCCAACCCGGAGGTTGCCTCGGTCGGCCTCACCGCAGCCGAGGCCAGGCAGCGGTACGGCGACGACAAGGTGGCCACGTACGACTATCCGCTCGCCGGCAACGGCAAGAGCAACATCCTGAAGACCTCGGGCGCGGTGCGGTTGGTACGCCAGGTCGACGGCCCCGTGCTCGGTGTGCACATGGTCGGTGAGCGGATGGGCGAGCTCACCGCCGAGTCCCAGCTGATCTACAACTGGGAGGCGCTGCCGTCCGAGGTCGCGCAGCTCATCCACCCGCATCCCACCCAGTCGGAGGCCATCGGCGAGGCGCACCTCGCGCTCGCCGGCAAGCCGCTGCACGTGCACG
>JBOHBN010000396.1:0-2974 GCA_050698355.1 Streptosporangiales bacterium
CGTGACCATGCCGCGCTCGCGCCACTACCGGCGCAGCCGTATGTCGTCGCCGACACCCACACCCGCAGGGTTGGCCGGGACGCGCTGGTCTCGTTCGACGCGAGCATGTACTCGGTGCCCGCCAGCAAGGTGCGCGCCGGGCAGCGTGTCGAGCTGCGCGTGTCCGGCGACACCGTCGCGATCCACACCCTCGCCGGCGACGGCGGCGAACTGCTGGCGGTCCACTCCCGAGCAGGGCAGCGCGGGCAGTGGGTCATCGACGACGCGCACTGGGCGGGCCTGCCCGACGGGCACACCCGTGCGGTCACCCTCGAGTTCGGCCTCGACGGATGCCGCAGCCCAGAACAGATGCCGCTGCCCGAGCCGGACCCGCTGGCGGGTCTGCTCGCCCGCAACCACGCCGCGGCCACCGAAGTGGCGACCCGGCCGCTAAGCGTCTACCAGGCCGCCGCGCTCGACCCGGCGCTGCGGCAGCACGCGGAACGGAGCCACCGATGAGCACACCCGACACCGACCGGGTCGCGGAGCTGCTCGAGATCTGCGACGAGCTACTCCGCCACGCCGGTCACACGACCCGCGCCGAACTCGACCACACCCTCCTCGCCCGCGGCATCACCGGCGGGCCGGACTGGCTGATCGACACCCTCGGCCTCACCGCACTTCAACTCCGCGCCTCCTGGAAGGACCCCAGATGAGTGAACTGACCCGCACCCGCATCACCACCCACGCCACCAAACTCGGCTTGTCCCGCCTCGCCGAACAGGTCACCGACCTGGCCAGCCGAGCCGAGGCCGAACAGATGGGCTACCTAGACTTCCTCGACCTCGTACTCGAAGACGAGCTCGGGGTGCGGGAGTCCCGCCGCTACCAGAACATGCTGCGCCTGTCCGGGCTGCCGCACCACAAGAGTCTCGACGAGTTCAACTTTGCGTTCCAACCCGACCTCGACGCCCGCAAGGTCCGCGACCTGGCCACCCTCGCGTTCGTCGGCGACAAGGGCAACGTGGCCCTGCTCGGCCCACCCGGCGTCGGTAAGACCCACTGTGAGACTCCGCGGTGGGTGCTCACGTCGGTGAGGACCGCCGAGCTCTGTCCTGGTTAGCGCTGGCCCAAAATTGAGCCATTGGCCGCTTCGTGCCTTGCGGTTGGATCTGCCGCGTCGACCAGGACTTCCGTGCTCGGTCCCGACACGCCTGGCGCGTTCCCTGCAAGGTGCGGCGTTCACGATGACGCCGCTGGCAGGGTCGGCGCTGGCTCGTGCAGCTGACCCGAAAGTCACATTGGCCCGCCGCGGAAGTGGGGTGCCTTCGCGTTGGATATGTCGCTGCATGGGTTGGCGCCGGCCCGGCCCACCTACCGCTGGCCTGATCAGAAGCCTGGCCGACGTTCTCGTCGTGCCTCATCACAGTCCTGCCGCGCGGTGACCTCACCCGGGCCGACGCCTGTCCACGGTCTTCCATCACGAAGGAGAACCGCATGTCCATGCTGGCAGGAATGATCGACGCGGCCATCGGCGTCGACACGCACCGCGATCACCACACCGTCGCCGTCGTCGATCCCACCGGAGGCGCGCTGGCGGCGACCGAGCTCGCCACCGATGCCTTTGGGTATCGGCGAATGCTCGCCTTCGCCAAGGAGCACGCGCCCGGCCGCCGGGCCTGGGCGATCGAAGGCACCGGCAGCTTCGGTGCTGGTCTGACGACCTACCTGCTCGAACACCAAGAGTGGGTCGTCGAGATCGACCGACCTGCACGACCGGCCCGCCGCAACGGCGCCAAGACCGACGAACTCGACGCGGTGCGCGCCGCGCGAGAGGCGCTGTCCCGCGAGCACCTGGCACAACCACGACAGCGGGGCGACCGCGAGGCGATGCGGGTCTTGCTGACCACCCGCGCCGGCACGATCGCCGCGCGCACGAAGGCCATCTGCCAACTCAAGGCACTCATCGTCGGCGCCCCCGAACAGCTTCGCGACCAGCTGCGGCGCAGCACCACCGACGCCCAGCTGGACCGCTGCGCCCGCCTGCGGACCGTGCCGCAGCACAGCGCCGAGCACCGATGCACCATCCGCGCCCTGCGCACCTGCGCCCGGCAAGCGCTGTTCCTGGAGGCGCAAGCCGCCGACCTGGAAACCGAACTCGAAGAACTAGTCACGACCGCCGCACCGCAGCTGTTGGCGCTGCCCGGGGTCGGGGTCGTCACCGCAGCCCAGATCCTGATCAGCTGGTCGCACGCACGGCGGATCCGCAACGAAGCCGCCTTCGCCGCGCTCGCCGGCGTCGCGCCCATCCCTGCCAGCAGTGGGCAGATCGTCCGCTACCGGCTCAACCGCAGCGGCGACCGGCAGCTGAACCGCGCGCTGCACACGATCGTGCTATCCAGGCTGATGCACGACCCGGCAACGAAGACATACGTGGCCCGCCGGACAGCGGAAGGCAAGTCGTCCCGCGAGATCAAGCGGTGCCTCAAGCGAGCCCTCGCCCGCCAGACCTATCGGCTGCTCGAGTCGTCCGCCGCAGCCCAAGCCAACAACCAGCCAAGCGCCGGAGCGGCCTGACCAACCGCAGACAACGCGCCGCGACTCGACCGTCACACGCGGCCGAGCCACAGAACCATGCCCGAAAACGTCCCCACCGCCAACCCCTCACGACCCTTGACAGGTCATAGAAGCATCCTGCTGATCGGGCTCGGCACCGCCGCGGCCGAGGCCGGCTACCGGGTCCGCTACACCCTCGCCTCCAGACTGGTCAACGAGCTCGTCGAGGCCGCCGACGACAAGCAGCTCTCGAAGACCATCGCCCGCTACGGCCGCGTCGATCTGCTCTGCCTGGACGAACTCGGCTACATGGAACTCGACCGGCGCGGCGCGGAGCTCCTCTTCCAGGTGCTCACGGAGCGAGAGGAGAAGAACAGCATCGCGATCGCGTCCAACCAAGCCTTCACCGGCTGGACGGACACCTTCACCGACCCGAGAC
>JBOHBN010000397.1:0-1734 GCA_050698355.1 Streptosporangiales bacterium
TGCTGGGGGTCAGTTCGGGCGCGTCGACCGGAGCGGCATCGGTGATCCTGTTCGGGGTCGGCACCGGCGCCGGGCTCGGCGCCGGCACGCTGCCCGCCGCCGCGTTCATCGGGGCACTGCTGGCGACGGCCGGACTGTTCCTGGTCTCCCGCACCGGCGGGACCGCCACCTCGATGCGACTGCTGCTGTCCGGCGTCACGGTCGGCTACCTGCTGTACGCGGCCACCAGCTTCCTGATCTTTGCCTCCGGCGATCCGGAGGGCAGCCGCGCCGTGCAGTTCTGGCTGCTGGGTTCACTGGCACTGTCCGGCTGGCTGCTGGTGAGCATCGCGGCCGTGGCTGTGGTGGTCACGCTGGTCGCGCTGCTGCTGTGGAGCAGGCAACTGGACGCACTGTCCATCGGGGACGATACGGCGCTGACGCTCGGCGTCGCCCCGACACGGTTCCGCGTGCGGGTGCTGATCGCCGTCGCGCTGTGCGTCGGAGCGGTCGTCGCCGTCTCCGGCAGCATCGGATTCGTCGGCCTCGTCGTGCCGCATGTCGCCCGCCGGTTCGTCGGTGGCACGCACCGCCTCGCGCTTCCCGTTGCCGCCATGGTCGGGGCGATCTTCCTGGTGTGGGCCGACGTAGCAGCACGGATGGTGCTGCGCCCCCAAGAACTCCCGATCGGGATCGTGACCGCCGTCTGCGGTGCCCCGTTCCTGCTCGTCCTGATCCGACGGTTCCACCAGCCCGGCGCCTAACGCCCACACCCCAGAAGAGAAGGAGACATCTCATGCGCACCAGACGACTCGCACCCGCCGCGGCGGCAGTGGCCACCATGCTCCTGGCCGGCTGCGGCGCCGACACCTCGGACACCGGCGGCTCGCCGGGAGCCGGCTCGGCACAAGGGTTCCCGATGACCATCGACAACTGCGGCCACAAGGTTACCCTCGATCACGCGACCCACCGGGTGGTACTGGTCACCCGCAACGACGTGCCACTGCTGAAGGCCGTCGGCGGACTCGACTCCGTCGTTGCCAAGGCGGGCCAATTCTCCGACGGTCTCTACGACGCCGCGACGAACAAGGCGCTCAAGGCAGTCCCCTCTATCGGCGGCGCGGAGACCGCGAACGGTACGGTCCCGATCTCGATGGAATCCGTCCTCGCCCACAATCCGGATGCGGTTTTCGGGGTGCTGGTCGGCTCCGGGATCAACCGGGGCTCGCTGGAACGCGCTGACATCCCGTACGTAGCCAGTCCCTCCCAGACCGACTGCAGCATGAACGACCCCACGTTCCGTTCGGTGTACGACCAGGTACGGCGATACGGCAAGATCATGGGACACCGGAAGCAGGCAGGCGCGGCAGTGGATCGCCTGCGCACACGGGTCGCCGACGTCAAACGGAAGATCGCGGGCGGGTCCGGGCCTTCCGGCACCGTCGCCGCCCTGTACGTCCCGCTCGGCGGCAGGCAGGTGACGGTCTACGGCGACGACAGCATGATCGACGCGCAGGTCGAGGCGCTGGGCTTGACCAATGTGTACGGCGACCGCGACTTCCGCCTGACCAAGGTGTCGTTCGAGGACGTACTGAACCGCGACCCGGACTACGTGATCGTACTGACCCAGGGTGACCTTCAGCAGGCCAAGGACGCCGTACGGAGCCTGCCGGGCGCGGAGAAGCTCGGCGCCGTACGCGAGCACCACCTGGCGGCGTTGACGTTCGACTATTCCGCCCCGCCGACCCCGTTCTC
>JBOHBN010000398.1:0-8895 GCA_050698355.1 Streptosporangiales bacterium
GAAGGGTCGCGGTTACGTCCGCTCACGGCGAACACTCCGAAGCCACTGTTGCCGGTCGTCAATCGGCCCATCATGCAGCACGTCCTGCGCCTGTTGAAGCGCCATGGCTTCACCGAGACCGTCGTCACCGTCCAGTTCCTCGCCTCCCTGATCCGCAACTACTTCGGTGACGGCGAGGACTTCGGCATGTCGCTGCAGTACGCCACTGAGGAGTCACCGCTGGGCACCGCGGGCAGCGTGAAGAACGCCGCGGAGGCGCTGAGCGACGATACGTTCCTGGTGGTGTCCGGCGACGCGCTCACCGACATCGACCTGGGCAAGCTCATCACCTACCACGCCGAGCACGGCGCGCTGGCAACCGTGTGCCTCGCCCGCGTGCCCAACCCGCTGGAGTTCGGCATCACGATCGTCGGGGAGGACGGCCGCATTCAGCGATTCCTGGAGAAGCCGAGCTGGGGACAGGTCTTCTCCGACACCGTCAACACCGGCATCTACGTGCTCGAACCGGAAATCCTCGACCACGTCGCGCCGGGCGAGGTCGTCGACTGGTCCGGCGACGTGTTCCCGAAGCTCCTGGAGAGCGGTGCACCGCTGTACGGGTACGTCGCCGACGGCTACTGGGAGGACGTCGGCACCCAGGACAGCTACCGCAAGGTGCACAACGACGTGCTCACCGGCAGTACCGGCATCGAGATCGACGGGTTCGAGCTCGCCCCCGGCATCTGGGTCGGCGACGGGGCGGAGGTCGATCCGGAGGCCATCCTGAAGGGCCCTCTATACGTCGGCGACTACGGCAAGGTCGAGGGCGGCGCGGAGCTGCGCGACGGCACCGTGCTGGGCAGCAACGTGATCGTCAAGGAAGGCGCCTTCCTGCACCGGACGGTCGTGCAGGAGAACGCGTTCATCGGTGGCGGCACCAACCTGCGCGGGTGCGTGGTCGGCAAGAACACTGACGTGATGCGTGGCGCCCGGATCGAAGAGGGCGCCATCATCGGCGACGAGTGCCACGTCGAGGAGGACACGTACATCTCCTCGGGCGTCAAGGTCTTCCCGTCCAAGACGATCGAGGCGGGCGCGGTCGTCAACACCAGCGTGGTTTGGGAGTCGCGGGGTCACCGCAGCCTGTTCGGCTCGCGCGGCGTCTCCGGTCTGATCAACGTCGAGATCACCCCCGAACTCGTCGTCCGCCTCGCCAGCGCGTACGCGAGCACCCTGCACAAGGGTGACACGGTGGTGATCGCGCGCGACCATTCACGCGCGGCGCGGACCCTGAAGCGCGCGGTCAGCTCGGCGCTCAACGCCGGCGGCGTCGACGTGCGCGACCTGGAGATGGTCCCGCTGCCGGTCGCGCAGTTCGAGATCGGGAGCATCGACGGCGCCGGCGGCATCGTCATCCGCACCTCGCCCGGTGACGCGCAGAGCGTGGACATCCTGTTCTTCGACGAGAACGGCGCGGAGCTGAGCCCGACGGCGCAGCGGAAGCTGGAGCGGGTGTTCTCCCGGCAGGAGTTCCGCCGCGCCTTCCCCGGCGAGATGGCCGAGCTGACCTACCCGCCCCGTACGGTCGAGCGGTACGTGCAGGAGCTGCGGTCCTGCGTCGACACCAGGGGCGTCGCCGAGGCTGAGCTGAAGGTAGTCGCCGACTGCGCCGGGGGCGTGGCGTCGCTGGTACTCCCGAAGGTGCTGGGCAGTCTCAACGTCGACCTGCTCACGGTCAACAACCAGCTGAACGAGGCCGTACCCGTCGAGACGCTCGCCGACCGTATGCGCGACCTGGAACGCCTCGCCGCACTGGTTTCCTCGTCGAAGGCCGACTTCGGTGCGCGCTTCGATCCCGTCGGTGAGCGGATCAGCCTCGTCGACGAACGCGGGTCAGTGGTTTCGGACGAGCGGGCGCTGCTGGTCATCATGGACCTGGTCGCCGACGAGCTGCGGCACGGCAGGATCGCGGTGCCCGTGACCGCCACCCGCGTGTCACAGCAGCTGGCCGGCTCCCGCGGCGTCGAGGTCGCGTGGACACCCACAGGACGCAGCGCGCTGTCAGCGGCGATCACCGACGACGTCGTGCTCGCCGCCGACGGTCGTGGCGGCTTCGTCGTGCCGGAGCTCCACCCCGCCGTCGACGGCATCGCGGCCTTCGTCCGCCTGCTCGGCCTGGTCGGCAGGGCCCGGCAGACGCTCGGCGAGATCGAGGGCCGCATCCCGCACGGTCACGTCGTGCGCCGCTCAGTGCCGACACCGTGGGCGAGCAAGGGCCAGGTCATGCGCACGGCGCTGGAAGCAGCGGGCGACCGTCCGGTGGAGACGACCGATGGGTTGCGGATCGTGTTGGGCGACGACCAGTGGGTGCTCGTCCTGCCCGACCAGAGCGAACCCGTGACGCACATCTATGCCGAGGGTGACGACGACGACCGCGTGCAGGACATGCTCGACGACTGGGCCGACGTGGTCCTTAGCGCGACGCCGGGCGCCTGAGAACATGGTTGGAGAGATCAGGTCGAGGTCAACCCGCTGTGGTCTGTGCCGAGGTCAGCCATTCCGACAGTGCCGCCTCTCGGTCAGCACTCTCCAGGGCGGTTGGTCTCCAACCACGTTCTGACACAATGTGACGGTGACAGGTCGGCCCGGTGAGCAGCGGCTCTACCGCCGCCCGGATGCCTCCATGTCCCTGCTCACCCGGGTGTTCGAGCACGCCATGGACGACGGCTACGCCGCCGCCCGCGCGCACCGTATTCAGGCACCGGCGGGACAGCCGAAGCTTCGCGGCCTCGTACCACGCCGGGTCGCGTTCGCCGCGCTCCTCGCGGCATGCGCGCTGCTCGCCACGGCCGGGATCCGCCAGCTCGTCGCGACCGAGCCGCAGGCAGCGGTTGATCACGCGGCGCTGGTCCGGGAGGCCAAGGAACGCTCCGCCGTTGTCGACCGGCTGCGCGACCAGATCACCGACGCCCGCGCCGGCTACGCCGGCGCGCAGCGCCGGGCGCTGGCCAGTGGCACCGCTGGGAGTGCCGAGATCCGCCGCCTCGACACGCTGCAGCGCCTCAGCGGCCTCGCCGCCGTGACGGGCGAGGGCGTACGGGTCCGGGTCGACGATGCGGAGTCGGGCGAGGCGACGGGCGTGGGGGAGGGCGGCCGGGTACGCGACCGTGACCTGCAGCTCCTCGTCAACGGCCTGTGGGCCGCCGGCGCGACGGCGATCTCGATCAACGGGCACCGGCTGACCTCGTTGACCGCGATCAGGGAGGCCGGCGATGCCGTGACCGTCGACTACCGCCCGCTGTCCCGCCCGTACATGGTCAAGGCCATCGGCGACCCCAACGCCCTGCAGACGGGGTTCGCCTCCAGCCCGGCCGGTCGCTACTTCAAGACACTGCAGACCAGCTTCGACGTACGGTTCGCGATGAGCGAACACGACGACCTGAAGGTGCCGGCGGCGTCGGAGGTCGCGTTGCACTACGCCCAGCCGAAGGAGTCGCCGTGATCGCCGTCCTGGCCCTGATCATCGGGGTGGCCCTCGGACTCGTGCTGCATCCGACCGTGCCGGGGTGGTTCCAGCCGTACCTGCCGATCGCCATCGTCGCGGCGCTCGACGCGGTGTTCGGCGCGTTCCGTGCCCTGCTCGACGGGATGTTCGATGACAAGGTCTTCGTGGTGTCCTTCATCTCGAACGTTGTCGTCGCCGCGCTCATCGTGTTCCTCGGTGACCAGCTGGGCGTGGGTGCGCAGCTCTCCACGGCCGTCATCGTGGTGCTGGGTATCCGTATCTTTACCAACCTGGCGGCGATCCGCCGGAGTCTGCTGAAGGCGTGACCGGAAGGAGGTGACCGCGGTGGCCGACGAGGACGTGGAGCCCGGTAGGGACGAGGACGCCCCTGAGCCGGAAGAGCGGCTGGGCCCGCGGCAGCGCCTGCGCGGCCTCATCCGTTTGCGGCCCAGCCGTGCCCAGGCCGTCATCGCGCTCGCCTGCCTGGTGCTCGGGTTCGGCGTGTCGGTGCAGGTCCACTCCACCGGCTCGCAGTCGTCGTTCGACAGCCTGCGCCAGTCCGAGCTCGTGAGCCTGCTCGACCGGCTCACCCAAAGGCAGGACGACCTGCGCGACGAGAAGCAACGACTGCGCAGGGAGAAGGCGGCGCTGCGGCACGAGGACAGCGGCGCCGCGCGCCGCGCCGCCAAGAAGCGGGAGGAGACGCTCGGCATCCTCGCCGGCACCGAGCCGGCCGCGGGACCGGGGATAGAGCTACTGATCACCGACCCGCACAGGGCCGTGCGCGCGGCCGACATCCTGAACACCGTGCAGGAGCTGCGGGACGCGGGGGCCGAGGCCGTACAGATCGGGTCGGTACGGGTGGCCGCCGACACGTACTTCCTCGACACCGAGGGCGGGATCATCGTCGACGGCCACAAGCTGGCGCCGCCGTACCGGATCTTGGCGATCGGCGACTCCCATACGATGTCCACGGCGCTCGACATACCCGGTGGCGTGCTCGAGTCGCTCCGCCGCGCGGACGCCGAGGGGTCGGTGACGGAGACGCCGTCGGTTTCGGTCACCGCCGTGCGCAAGCCCTAGATCAGGCGGATACGCTCACCCAATCTCCTATAGCAGCCCCGAGCCGATTTCGAAGGAGAGAAGCCTGTGTACCCCGAGGACTTGAAGTACACCACCGACCACGAGTGGGTCCGTGCGCTCGGCTCGGGGGTCGTGCGTGCCGGCATCACCGACTACGCGCAAGACGCACTCGGCGACATCGTGTACGTGTCGCTGCCCGAGGTCGACGCCGAGGTCGAGGAGAGCCAGGCGTGCGGCGAGGTCGAGTCGACCAAGAGCGTCTCCGACATCTACGCGCCGGTGGCGGGCACGGTCACGGGCCGCAACGAGGCGCTGGACAGCCAGCCCGACCTGGTCAACACCGATCCCTACGGTGAGGGCTGGATGGTCGAGATCGAGATGAGCGACCCGTCCACGCTGGACGGTCTGCTCGACGCCGCCACCTACCAGAAGACGTTGGAGTCTTAGAACATGTTTGGAAAGATCAGGCGGAGGTCGACTCCTTGTGGCTCGGACACAAGACCGCACCGACATGTCGGGCACCTCGGTTCAACCCCTCCACAAGGTTAGTTTCCAAACACGTTCTTAGCGAGCATCAGCGCGCACGCGGCGACGGTTGACCGGCGGCTACGGCTTACGTAGGTTGCGGCAACCACCCGAGGTCGCCGCGCGCAACCGCCGCAGGGGAAGGAACGAGATGGCCACGGTGTACTGCACGCAGTGTGGGCACGCCAACCCGCAGGACGCCCGCTACTGCGCCAACTGCGGAGCAGCGCTCACCCAGCCCGGCCCCCCGGCCGGCGAGCCGGCGAGCGCCTCCACGGCGACGTTCACCCTCGGTCCGGATCCCCTCGAGGCGGAGGAGGAGACGCCCGCGGAGGACGTCGCCGCCATCGAGGCGCTGCCGCCGGGCAACGCGATGCTCGTCGTGCGGCGCGGGCCGAACGCGGGTAGCCGATTCCTCCTCGACCGGGATGTGACCACGGTCGGCCGGCACTCCGAAAGCGACATCTTCCTCGACGACATCACGGTGTCCCGACGGCATGCGGAGTTCCGCCGGGCCAGCAACGCGTTCACCGTGGCCGACGTCGGCAGCCTGAACGGCACATACGTGAACCGCGAACGGATCGACGAGGAGGCCCTCACCGGCGGCGACGAGGTGATGATCGGCAAGTTCCGTCTGGTCTTCTTCACAAGCCCGGAGACAGGTCAGGAGTGACCTCCGCGCTCCCGCACCGCACGTACATGACGATCGGCGAGCTCCTGGCCAAGCTCCGCCCGCAGTTCCCGGACATCACGATCTCGAAGATCCGGTTCCTCGAGTCGGAGGGGCTCGTCGAGCCCGATCGCACGCCGGCGGGTTACCGGAAGTTCACCCACGCCGACCTGGAGCGGCTCGAGTACGTGCTCACGGCGCAGCGCGACCACTACCTGCCGCTGCGGGTCATCAGGGACCAGCTGGAGGCGCTGGACGCCGGGCGCCCGCTGACCGGTGGGTTCGGCGGCCCGGAGCCGCCGGCCACGGCCGGGCTGGGCACGCCCACCGAGGCGCGGGCGAGCGAGCCGACCCGGTTGAGCCGCGAGGAGCTGCTCGACGCCAGCGGTCTCGGTCCGGAGGCGCTGGACGTCCTCGAGCGGTACGGCCTGGTCGCTCCGCGTACAGGCACCGTCACGTACGACGAGGACGCGCTGCTCGTGGCCCGCATCGTGGCCGAGCTCGCACCGTTCGGGATCGAGCCGCGGCACCTGCGCGGCTTCCGCGCGGCCGCGGACCGGGAGGTCGGGCTGGTGGAGCAGGTGATCACCCCCTACGCGCGACAGCGCGGCGGTGCGGGTGGCGCCCAGGCGGAGGAGACCGGCCGGGAGCTCGCGGCGCTGTTCGTACGGCTCCACGCCGCGCTGGTGAAGTCCCGGCTGCGAAGCGGCTAGCGGTCGGGCCAGCGCGGCTGCTGCGGATAGGGGCTGTACGTCCGCAGGTACAGCTCCCGGACCGCCTGCTCGGCCTGCTGCGCCGGTAAGGGGGGCCGCCGGCCCGCGCGGATGGCCCATACCAGCGCCTCCACCTCGGGCAACGGCAGGTAGCCGCTCCGGGCGGTACGGAAGACCACGGTCGCCGAACGGCCCTGTGCGTCGCCATGGGCCTCCAGGGTGGGTATCTGGGGCGTCACGCTCCAGCCGTTGTTGGCGGTGGCCACCCGCAGCATCTGGGCGGTGGCGAGGTCGACCCGGTGGGTCCGGAACCCGCCGCGCACGGTCACCTCCGTACCGCGCAGGCGTGCGCCACAGCGAACGACCCGGAAGAAGGCCCAGACAATCACGAAGAGCACGCCGAGCATCAGCACGAGCAGAAGTACACCGAGGACACGCAGGGCCCCGCCGAACCCCAGGAAGGTCGCGGTCAGGAGCCCCCCGATCGGCAGCACCACTACGACGCAGATCGAGGAGAGGACGATCACGACGACCTTGTTGGCGGTCGGCAGACCCGCGCTGAGCGGCACGTACGGCGGCGCGGGCCGGGCGTTGCGGGGACCGGGAGGCGTGGGTGACGGTCGCATGTCGGCGCAAGGTATCAGCCCGGATGTCGCACCGTCCCCCTAACGACGGCACAACGGTGCGCGGGGTCGGCTGACCGAGCCCGACGGCCGATGTAGGTTGGCACGTGGAAAGTTCGCCTTCGGACCACCGCGGTGCCTGGGCCAGCGACGAATCGGGGCGGTGAGCGCACGATGAACCGAATGGACGTCGTGGGCGTCCGAGTAGAGATGCCCTCACAGCAGCCCGTCCTCCTGCTGAAGGAGGAGGAGGGGGAGCGGTACCTGCCGATCTGGATCGGTCCGGTGGAGGCCAGCGCGATCGCGTACGCGCAGAACGGTGTCACTCCGCCGCGGCCGCTGACCCACGACCTGATGCGTGACGTGCTGGAGGCCTGCCAGCTGGGGCTCACCGAGGTGCGGATCAACGCCGTGCACGAGAGCACGTTCTACGCCGACCTCGTGTTCTCCAACGGAGTCGAGGTGAGCGCGCGTCCGTCGGACTCGGTGGCTCTCGCATTGCGCACCGGCGCCACGATCCTCTGCACCGAGGAGGTACTCGGCGCGGAGGGTGTCGCGATGCCGAATGAGCAGGAGGACGAGGTCGAGAAGTTCCGCGAGTTCCTCGACACGATCTCGCCGGAGGACTTCGGGCGGCACCTGGGCGACACGCCGCCGGGGTCGTCGCCCAGCTGACATCTACGACAGCGAGAACCCTCTACCTGAACTTTAGGTCGAGTTTTTCGGCCGACGCGCCGGTCGTGTAGTTGACCGCCTGACCGCCTGGGCTTACCGTCCAAAGAGACGCAAGAGTTCACGGGTGTAGTTACACAACATGCACCGGCGAAGCGGAGGTCGGGGTAGTGGTCAGCGAGGACACGGCGGACGCCGGTACGACGGGACCGGCCCACAGGCAGGCCGTCGAGCAGGGGTTGCTCTTCGAGGGCCCTGCCCCTCAGGTGCCCGAGTACATGGGGTTCCGCGGGCCGGCCGCGTGCAGCGCGGCAGGCATCAGCTACCGGCAGCTGGACTACTGGGCGCGCACGGGCCTGGTCGCGCCGACGATCCGCGACGCGCGCGGGTCGGGCAGCCAGCGACTGTACGGCTTCCGTGACGTCGTCGTGTTGAAGGTCGTCAAGCGGTTGCTCGACGCCGGCGTCTCGCTGCAGCAGATCCGCGCCGCCGTCGACCACCTGCGCAACCAGGGCGTGGAGGACCTGTCCCAGGTCACGCTGATGAGCGACGGCGCGAGTGTGTACGAGTGCACGTCGACCGACGAGGTCGTCGACCTGCTCCAGGGCGGGCAGGGTGTGTTCGGCATCGCGCTCGGTCGGGTATGGCGCGAGGTGGAGGGCACCCTCGCCGAGCTCCCCGGTGAGCTGCCGGAACAGCCGGACACGGACGACCCGCGCGATGAGCTCGCGGCTCGCCGCGCTGATCGCGCCAGCTGACCGGGACGGTCCCTGTCCCTACGTCTGCACATCCGCACGTACCTCTCCGTTGACCCGTACCCGCACCGCGCGTGCGGGTCGGCCCTTACGGAAATGACCACGTTATGTGGGCGGAGTACGCCTTTTCGGGGCCTGCAGGCATCGAGAAGGCGGCATTGACCCACATAACGTGGTCATTTGGGGCGGGTAGGTCGGCGTGTAGCGGGCCCTGAACAGCCGCGGGACCGCGTAACCGGCGACCGGCTCGACGCGCCGCGTGCCGGGTACGGTGCCGTCTCGCCCCGCGAGCCGGTATGTTGGAGGCAGGTTCAGCGACCCTGCGCGGGGGAGACCCGAGGCCCCCGGCAAGTCGGGGCTGAGGGCGCCG
>JBOHBN010000399.1:0-8554 GCA_050698355.1 Streptosporangiales bacterium
CTGCTGCACCTGTTCGACCGCGCCGACCGGATCCTGCCAAACGGCTGGTGCACCCTGCCACCGCTGCAGCGCTGCGAGAAGGGCAACGCCTGCCTAACCTGCTCGGTGTTCGTCACCGACCACACCCACCGCGGCGCGTTGGAACGACAACTGGCCGATACCGACCAGCTCATCGACCGCACCACGACCGCGTTCGAGCAGCGGCACGGTCGGCCGATGCCCGAAGACAACGTGTGGCTCGCCGAGCGTCGCGCTGAACAACAGGCCCTGGCCCGGCTGTTGGCCGCCCTCCCCGACACCCCCGGCGAAGCGGTCCAAGGCGGCGGCTGCGGCACCGCCCCCGCCGGCCCGGTGCCGCTCACCCTCGACCTGGACCGCCACCGTGAGAAAAGGACGCAATGACAGACCACCGCGCGCAGCGCATCGCCGTACTCACCGCCGCCGCCAAGAACAAGTCTCAGGCGAAAACCAAAGCCGCCGAGCAGGCCATCCGCGCGCTGGTCAAACGCGGCCAGCCGGTCACCTTCCAAGCCGTGCAACGCGAAGCCGGCGTCTCGCACGCCTTCCTCTACAGTCACCCAGAACTTCGCGGCCGCATCGAGCGACTCCGCGCACAGGCTCGGCCAGCGGCGTCTCCACCGGACCCGGCAGACGCCGAAAGCAGTCTCGTGCTCGCCCTCACCACCCAAATCGAGCAGCTCAAACGCCAGCACCGCCAGGAACTCCAAGCCGTCCGTGCCGCGCTCGAACAAGCCCACGGCGAGAACCTCGAGCTACGACGAGAACTCGCCCGACGCGGAGGCACAAGCACAACGCCGACAGGCGAAGATACAAGAGTCGTCGCTTCGATCGCAGGAACGACCTGACCTGCAAGAACGCACCAGTATGAAGCGCAAACCGGCGATAACACCTGGGCTGGGCAAGAGCTACGCGGTCGAGCAGGCCCTCACCCGCGACCGGCAGGTCGCGGTGTGCTGGGCGTCGTTCCCGTCGCGGCCGACGATGCGCCTGGTCGCGGCCACGCTGTTTGAGCAGCTGACCCGCACGCCGGCCGGGCGGCGGAGCCGGTTCACGCTGACCGACGAGCTGCTGGAGACTCTTCGCTCTCACCCCCGCGCGGTCGTGGTGGACGAGGCGCAGCGGCTGAACAAGGACTGCATCGAGTTCCTGCGCTACCTGCACGACGATCCGCGCACCCGGTTCGCGCTGCTGCTGGTCGGCGGCGACGACGCGTGGGCGGTGCTGTCGCGCGAGCCGATGCTGCGCTCGCGGGTCTACCGGCGGGTCGCGCTCAGCCCGCTGTCTGGCCCGCAGGTGTGTGAGCTGATGGGCTCGTACCACCCGATCTACCACGGCGTGAACTCCGAGCTGCTGCTGTTGGTCGACGACCACTTCGCGCACGGCAACCTGCGCGACTGGGCCGCATTCACCCACTCCGCGGCGCAGCTGTGCGCCGGCCACGGCCGCGACCGGCTCGACGAGGAGATCGCCGGCAACACCTTCGCCCTGCACGGCGGCGGCGTCACGGTGTGACCACCGGCCTGTGCTGGGTGCTCGACTCGCACGACGACGTCGCGTGTATCCGCGCGCTGACCGCGCTGCACAGCTTCGATGCCCGCCTGCTGGTGTGCCACCCGCCGCCTGGCGCCACCTGGCCGGTGCTGGTCGGTGACCTGCTGCACGGCCTGGGCAAACACCACCACGCCCTGGCTCGCGAGCGAGGCACCCGCGCCGGGACCGAGCTGTTGCGCGTGTGGCTGCGCGCTGAACAGATCCGCCACCTGGTGCTGCTGCGGGCGCACCTGCTGCGCCCCGGCATGCTTGCCCAGCTCGCCGAGCTGGCCGCGGCCGCCGGGGTGCGTCTGTGGCCGGTGTGGCACCACCCCGACCCGCCACCGACCGCCGCGCCGAGCATGCCGTGGCAAGCCGCCGCTGCGGCGCTGCGAGCCGATGCCCGTCAATGGCCTGCGGCTGGGCAGCCGGACGCGTACGCGGAGGCGTTCGCCGCGGCACGCATCGAGGCCCGACGATGGCAGCCACCCGCGGCGCCTACCAGCGAGCGGCGACCCAGCTACTGCAACCCACCGATACAGCACACCAAGCCCGGCTGCACCCGCGCCGCGCTCGTGCAGCGGTTGACCATCGACGCCGCCACACCGGCCGAACTGGGGGTCCGGTTGCGGGCAGCGCAAGCCGGCTTCACCGCCGAGGGCCTGCACCTGTCCCTTCCTGACACCAGCCCCGCCGCGCTGTCGCTGCTGGGCCCGCGGCTTACGCCCGCGACCATGCGCCGGCTGCGGCGGCTGGTCTGCCCTGCCACCGCGGCCGCGGTCATGCTCGGGCTGGCCACCGACGCCGAGGCCAGCGTCTTGTCCCTGCACCAGCCGCACGGCCGGGACACCGGCAGCATCAAGCTGCTGCCCGGCCGCTACCGCATCCCGCCGCGGGCACGACCGCTGCTGCGGGCCGCGCTCATCGCGTACGGCGCGCATCCCCGAGCGCGGTGCCTGCTCACCATCCACGGCCACCCGCTGCTCGGCACACAGAGCCTCGCGCACTTGATCCGCCGCGGAGCCGCCCTCGCCGAAGTCGACCCGCCACCAGCGGCACGGCCGCTGACAGGTCTCCACCCCGCACCGTTGTTCGCCGAAGACGTCACCGCCGGCATCACCATCACGGCCTCACCGGCCAACAGCGATCGACGTCCGCCTGTAGTGCATTCCCCGCGCAGCTCCACAGCGCTTACCAGCGACGCGGTCGACTGATCGAAGCACCGCCAAATAACCCGCGTCTACTGCCAAATAGCCCGCGCATCCCACTGCCATTTTCGCCGCGCTTCACAAGCAGCATCAGCTCTCCCAAGATCGCAAGGCAAGTATGGATCTGTACACCATTGCATCAATGATGATCATGGTACGGTGGTCGGCGTGGGTCATCTCGGGTTCGCGCCGCGGAGTGATTGGCGGTATTTGCCGCGGCACGCGCAGGGCGGCGGCCGCGGTGATGACCAGCCGACGCCGGGGGAGCGGGACGCGGGGAACTACTACATGGCCTCGGTGGAGGGCGGGGAGCCGGCGGGTCGGTGGTATGGGCCGGGTGCTGGGGTGCTGGGGTTCGAGGCCGGTAGCGAGGTCGCCAGCGAGCAGATGGAGCAGGTGTACGGCAAGCTCGAGCACCCGCAGACGGGGGAGCAGCTCGGGTCGAAGCCGCGTACGTACGCGTCGCACGAGGAGCGCCTCGCCAGGCTGTTGGCCGCGGAGCCGGACGCGTTGCCCGAGCGCAGGGCGGAGATCGCGTTTCAGGCACGGAAGCAGCAGCGGGAGCCGTGTCACTACTACGACCTGACCTACAGCCCGGAAAAATCCTGGTCGGTGCTGTATGCGGGGCTCAAGCTGGCGGGGATGGACGCCGAGGCGGACGCGCTGTGGCAGTGCGTGGAGGATGGGTATCGGGTCGGGCTGGAACACGCCATGGCCAGCGCGTGCTACGCGCGCACCGGCCGGCACGCCGGCAAGGTCGCCGGCCGCACCAGTGGCCGGTGGGAGAAGGCGCAGGACTGGACGGTGACGCTGTGGCGGCACCACACCAGCCGCGACGGGGACCCGAACCTGCACATCCACGGGGCGCTATTGAACCGCGTGCGCACCGCTGACGGCCGCTGGTTCGCGGTGGACGGCACGGCGGTCAAGCACGCCCGCCGGGAAGCCGCTGCGGTCGCCTCCCGGGCAGCCGAGGCGTACGCCGCGGAGCGGCTGGGGCTGCGGTTCACCGCCCGCCCGGACGGGCTGGGCCGCGAGATCGCCGGGGTGGATCAGGAGCTGATCGACCAGTTCTCTTCGCGGCGGCGGGCGATCGAGCCCGAGGCGCAGCGGCTCGCTCAGGCCTATCTCGAGCGGTACGGGCGGGAGCCGAGTGCGTATGAGCTGCGGCTGTTCGCCCAGCAGGCCACCATGCGCACCAGGCAGCGCAAGCCCAACCATCCGCCCACGCAGGCCGAGCAGCTCAGGGTTTGGGAGGCGCAGGTGCGGGACCAGCTGGGTGTCTCACTCGCGCAGGTGCCCGTACAGGTGGGTGTGCGGCCGGCCAACCAGGACGCCCAAGTGGGGGAGCAGGGCGCACAGGCGATGCGCGCAGACGCGCAAGCCGACGCCCAGGAGCGCAGCGCAGCCGCGCAGGTGGGGGAGGGGGACGCACACCCAGGTGCGGCACTCACCGCCGAGCAGCGGGCGCAGGTGATCGCCCAGGCCGTTGCGCAGGTGAGCGGCAAGCGGGCCGTGTGGCGCCGCTCGGACCTGGTCGCCGCGATCGACGCGCACCTGCCGGTGGAGACGCTCACCCTGCCCGCGGCCGCGCAGGAGCAGCTGCTCGACGAGTTGACCACTGAGGCGCTCACTGGCGGTCAGCCGGTGCGGCTGTCGGCGGATCCGCTGGTCGAGCCACCCGCGCAGTGGCGCCGGGCCAGCGACGGGCGGGGGCTGCACGCGGCGGCTGCGGTGTACGACAGGTACTCCACCCGGGCGACCCTCGGGCGGGAAGAGCAGCTGCTGGGGGCCGCGCAACAGCACGGCGCAGCCACGGCCGACCACGCCGTGGTCGAGGAGCAGCTCGAGGCGACGGATCTGCGCGCGGACCAGCGCGCCGTCGTCGAACAGGTGCTCACCTCTGGGCAGCGTGTCGACGTGCTGGTCGGGCCGGCCGGGGCGGGCAAGTCGCATACCCTCGGTCAGCTCGCCCAGACCTGGACCCACACCGTGCAGCCGCGCGAGGGGGAGCCGGCTGCGCGGGTCCTTGGCCTGGCTCCGTCTGAGGCCGCCACGCGGGTCCTCGGCGACGCCGGCATAGAGCGTCGACTCAACATCGACCGTTTTCGAACGCTGGTACGGGGACGTCGAGCGTCCTTGCAGGACGACCAGCGACAGCTGGCCGTAGTCGGCAAGAACGACCTCGTGGTGCTGGATGAGGCGTCGATGGCCTCGACCAGCGACGTCCAGGAGGTCCTCAGTGCCGCCGGCGAGGCGGGGGCGAAGGTGCTGCTCGCTGGCGATGATCACCAGCTCGGCGCGGTGGAGGAAGGCGGCGCGTTCGCGCTGCTGGCCGGACGCTGCCAGCCGTCCCGGTTGGCCGAGGCGGTGCGGTTCACCCACGAGTGGGAGCGCGAGGCCAGCTTGCGGCTGCGCGATGGCGACAGCGAGGCGTTGCGTGAGTATGACCGGCGCGACCGCATCCACGCCGGTACCAGTGAGGAGGTCGGGGCGGATGCGCGGGAGCGGTTCCTGGCCGACTACCTCTCCGGCCGCGACACCCTGATCCTGACGTCGACGAGCGAGGCTGCCGCGGAGCAGGCGTCGCACATCCGGCAGGTGCTGGTCGGGCAGGGCGATGTGGAGGACGCCGGCGTGCGGCTGCACGACGTGACCACCGCCGGGGTCGGTGACCTGGTCCAGACCCGGCAGAACGACCGCCGGCTCGGTGATGGCGCCGGTGGTTGGGTGGCGAATCGGGACACATGGCGCGTCGAGGAGCGCGGCGAGGACGGGTCCCTGGTCGTTTGCCGGCAGCTGCCGCGCACGGGGACGGGCGAGCACGCCTGGGGCGAGCCGGTCACCCTGCCCGCCTCCTATGTCGGGGAGCAGGTGGAACTGGGCTACGCGAGCACGGTGCACGCGGCGCAGGGCCGCACCGTCGACACCGGCTATGTACTGGTGGATCCGCAGATGAGCCCCGAAGCCCTGTACGTCGCTGCGACCCGTGGTAGGGAACGGAACCTGCTGTTCGTCCCCACCGACCAAGGCGTGGCCGAGCCGCTCGGCGCGCAGGACACCGAACCGGCGGAACGGCCGACGCCGGAGGCGATCCTGGCCGGCATCCTGGAGCGGGACCGGCCGGTCGAGTCGGCGGTCCAGGCCCGCGACGAGGAAGCCGACGCCCGGGAGTCCCTGGCCCGGCTGGCGGGGGAGTGGCAGGACCTCATCACCACCGATGCGCACGCCCGCTACCGCGACCAGCTCGGGGTGCTGCTCAGCAGCGAACAGCGGGAGCGGCTCGAGGGCGACCCGGCGTATGCGCCGCTGCTGCGCGCCGTCCGCGCGGCCGAAGCCAGTGGCCGGGACGCGGATCAGCTGCTTACCCAGGCTGTGACCGGGCGGGAGCTGGACTCGGCCACCTCGGTCGGGCAGGTGCTGCACCACCGCGTCAGCCAAGACACGCCACCTGAACACCTGCTGGCAGACGGCTCATACGTCAGCCGAACGCCACGGCTGACCGATCCGGATCTCGACGCCTACGCGCACGAGCTGGCCGAGGCGATGGACACCCGAGTGAGCGTGTTGGGGGAGCGGGTCGCTACCGACCCACCCAAGTGGGCTAGCCCATTGGGGCCAGTACCGGAGGAGCCGGCCGAGCGGCTGGAATGGACGCGCCGCGCCGGGCTCATCGCCGGCTACCGGGAGGAACACGGCTACCACTCCGCGGCCGATGCGATCGGAGCCGCGCCCCACGCCGGCGCCCCCGAAGCCCGCCAGGGATGGCTGGCGGCATGGGAGGCTCTGGGTCGGCCGGATGAGGAACGCGACACCGCCGCCGCCAGCGCCGGCAGCCTGTGGAACGTGTTGCAGGCCTGGGAGCGGGAACAGCAGACCGCGCCCGCGAACGTGAACGAGGAGCTGCGCCGTACCGCCCGCACGGTTGATGACGCTGACCGCGACGCCCGCCGTGCGGCGGCGTTCGGCGAGCTGGCCCGAGCCAGCGGGGACGACCCCAGTGAGGAAGACCGCAGCCTGCAGCAGGCCCGGCAGGCCGAGACGGCCGCCAGGCAGCGGCTCGCCGCGCTCGAGGAACAGGCCGCGCAGCGGGCGGCGTGGTACGAGGCGAACCAGCGCCGGCAACGCGCCGCGCAGCTCGCTCAGCACGAGCTCGACCGCCGACGAGACCGCGAGCTCACCCAGGCCGCGCAGGAGCAACGACAGCAGGACGAGGCGCAGCGACCGGATCGCGAGGCTGGCGTGGACCGGCAGCAGTCCCAGGAGACCCCGGCGCGGGAGAACGAGACCCGCGAGCCGCGAGAGCGACTCGCAGTGCTGGACCGCGACGCCGACGAGCCCGGCCGCGACTTCGACTGGCCCGAGCCCGCTGCCCAGCCAGAACGCGAGCAGGCCGAGGAGGCGCGGCGGCAAGCCAACCCGCGGCACGAGGATCTCGAGCGGCGCAGCCGAGCCGAAGGCTGGTCCGCCGAAGAGGCCGCCCGCCAACGCGAGGACGACGACCTCGAGTACGAGGAACGCCAGCGTGGCCACGACGAACCCGACCGCGACCGCGGCATCGAACTCTGAGCCACGTCTCTATCCGCGTGTCTGCTGTGAGGCTTACCCTCACAGCAGGAGGTGACCGGCCATGGACGCCAACCTCACACTCCGGGGGCAGGGCGAACTTCAGCGTGCGTACCAGCAGGAAGCTCGTCTCTATAACGAGTTGAAGGAAGACTCCCCTGGCGACGAAATGCTCGGCCATGGGGCGGGCATCCTCGCTGCATTGGACTGGGTCCTCGGCAGCACCGAAACCTCGCCTCTGTCCGGGGAGACAGGGGTGGACGTCACCGACCCAGAGATGCTTGACCGGGAGCGGCGGCCGGCCAGCCGGATGCTTCGGGGCGAGGAGTCGATGGACGCTCGCGGCCGCCAATACGTGAGTGGGGTGGAGACGGCGTTGATGTGGGCGGTGGGGTTGTCGGACACGCCGCTGTAGACAGCGGCGGGCGGCACGCCGTTTGTGTGGCGTACCGCCCGTTGTGGCAGGTGAGAGCGTGGCTAGGGCGCGATCTCTTTGTCGTGTTCGAGGCGCTCGTCGTCGAGCGCCATGCGGTTGTCCTCGGCTTGTAGCGCCTGCCGGCGGATTTCTTCGTGCACGAGGTCGTGGTCGAAGACGCTGGGCTGCTGGGATACCGCCTCGTCATCGCCGGGCTCGTGCAGTGACCGTTTGTACTCGGCGTCTGCGTAGTTTCGCAGCGCCTCTGGGCCGACGGCGCGGCCGTCTTCGTCCAGGCCGATGTCGTCGGCGGTGAGGTCGCGGTGCGGGCTGGTGTTCCATACCGTGTCGAGGTCCTCGCCGGCGGCGACGCGGTCGATGGCCTGCTGGGCGTAGTCGGGTTCGATGATTTCCATCGCTGTCTCCCTTCGGGTGTGGTTACTGTTCGGCCGGCGCGGGCCGAGCGTGGAGGTCTGTGTCGAGGAAGCAGGCGAGCTGCTCCTCGGACCAGCCGGGGAGCGGGGTGTCGGGGTCGTCGCCGTGCTGGCTGCGGCTGTTCGGGGCGCAATGGGCGGTGTTGAAGGCCTTCTCGATGCGGTCCATGGCCTGGGGCACCCACCGGCCGCGGTATTCCGCTGCGGCGGTGGGCCGGGCTTGGGGGTTGGTGTAGGCGTCGATCCACAGCACCCGTAGTGCGGTGAGCTCGTCGACGACGTCGGCGTGCTGGCGCCAGCAGGGTCGCAGCGTGCGGGCGTGTTCGGGGAATCGGGGGATCAGGCACTGGTTGACCCAGCAGGCGAGGGTGTCCCAGGCC
>JBOHBN010000400.1:0-33183 GCA_050698355.1 Streptosporangiales bacterium
CTGCAGTGTGACCTTAGAGGATTCGCTGTCCGTCGAGTGGATCGGGTCGAGCGTCACCGACGGGCCACCGCGACCGAAGGTGAAGACGTCCGAGCCGCCACCTCCTCCTTGCTGCCCACCGATCTTGCCGCCGCCGCTGCAGCCGGCGGCGCCGAGCAGCCCGACGCCCGCGGCGGCCGCGCCGCTCAATTTGAGGAAGTCTTGTCTGGTGAGAGTGTTGCCAGCCATTTGGTCGTCACTCATTTTGCATACACTCCGCATCCAGCTCGGCACCAGCACGCGAAACTACTGGAATGACCAGAACGTGTCAAGCGGAACATCCTCCGGCGCTGCCGGTGATGGATTGCAGATCTTCCGGCTCCGGGGCAAAAGTCGTGGCCAACTATGCCATTTCTTTCCATTACCGTTACCCGCGGTTGATGTCTAGCGATTTCTTACCATCCGGACAGGTTCAGCTCGCCGGTCACACTCCTGGTGCCGGCAGGCCCGCGGGGTACGTTACCCGGACCGGGAATCCGCCTGGAATCCACCCGGACCGATCCTAGTCGATCACGGTAAGCGCCCTGGCACTTACTTCCCCTCACCCCGTCATAGTCGCCTCGAGGGCACCCTGACCCACGCACGGACAGCCCTCGGCCCCTCACGAAACGTGGCCGCCGCGGCTCGGGCGAGCAGCCGTTGCGAGAGTTTCGCACGCAGATCCGCTAGTCTGGGAAACGTCTTCCGGTCAGGTCCGGAGGGTCGGCGAAGAATCTTCAGTCCAGGAGGGGGCGAGTGGCATGTCAGACACCACCAAGCACGTAACCGGGTCGCATGTCGCGCCCGATCGGGTGCATGCCGAGCTGTCCAAGCACATGCTGGCCGATGGGTTCCCGCTCGTGCTCGATACGAAGCAGAGCTCCGGCTCGTGGGTCGTCGATGCCCGCACCGGCGACCGGTACCTCGACATGTACACGTTCTTCGCGTCCGCGCCGTTGGGCATGAACGCGCCCGGCGTGGTGGGTGACGAGGACTTCCTGCGGCAGCTGACCGAGATCGCCGCCAACAAGCCGGCCAACTCCGATGTCTACTCGGTCGCGTACGCCGAGTTCGTCGACACCTTCGCCCGAGTGCTCGGCGACCCCGCGCTGCCGCACCTGTTCTTCGTCGAGGGCGGCGGGCTCGCCGTGGAGAACGCGCTCAAGACCGCCTTCGACTGGAAGAGTCGGCGCAACGAGGCCGCCGGACGGTCGCCCGACCTCGGCGGCAAGGTGATGCACCTCACCCGCGCGTTCCACGGCCGTACGGGCTACACGATGTCGCTCACGAACACCGACCCGAAGAAGACCGCGAGGTTCCCGAAGTTCGACTGGCCGCGCATCGACGTGCCGGCGATCACCTTCCCGCTCGAGGATCACCTGGCCGAGGTCGAGGCCGCCGAACGGCGCGCGCTCGAGCAGGCGGAGGCGGCGTTCCAGGCGCACCCGCACGACATCGCCTGTTTCATCGCCGAGCCCGTCCAGGGCGAGGGCGGCGACAACCACATGCGCCCGGAGTTCCTGCAGGCGATGCAGCGGCTCTGCCACACCTACGACGCGCTGTTCGTCCTCGACGAGGTGCAGACCGGGCTTGGCACCGGCACGCCGTGGGCGTACCAGCAGCTCGGCCTCGAGCCCGATATCGTCGCGTTCGCGAAGAAGGTGCAGGTCGGGGGCATCATGGCCGGCCGGCGCGTCGACGAAGTCGAGGACAACGTCTTCCACGTCTCCAGCCGCATCAACTCCACCTGGGGAGGCGGGCTCGTCGACATGGTGAGGTCGCGGCGCCTGCTGGAGATCATCGAGGCCGAGGGGCTGTTCGAGCGCTCGGCGAAGACCGGGCACCGGCTGCTGGTCGAGCTACAGGCGGTCAGCGACGAGCACCCGCGGATGTCGAACGTACGCGGCCGCGGGCTGATGTGCGCTTTCGACCTGCCCGACGGCGCGGCTCGAGACGACCTGATCCGCCGGCTCCGCGAGGAGCATGTCATCGTGCTGCCGTGCGGGGAGCGCTCGGTGCGCTTCCGGCCCGCGCTCACGGTGACCGAGGATGAGCTGAGCGCGGCGGCCGCGGCGCTCCGTACGGCACTGTCCGCCCAGCAGTCCTGACGGCGAAGGAGGAAGCGATGAGGTCTGTCAGCTCCGTGGTGGCGGGCAAGCCCGACTCAGACGCACCCGGCGGCACGGTCGAGACCCGTAACCCGGGCGCGCTCGACGAGACCGTCGCGCGGGTGAGCTTCGGCGATGCGAACACGTACGTCGCGGCCGCCCAGGCGGCCCGAGACGCGCAGGCCGCCTGGGCGGAGGTGCCGGCGCCCGTCCGCGGGCGCGCGATCGCGCACATCGGCCGGGTCGTCGAGGCGAACGCCGACCGGCTCGCCCGGATCGTCACCCAGGAGATCGGCAAGCCGTTCGTCGAGGCGCGCGGCGAGGTGCAGGAGATCATCGACACCTGCGACTTCTTCCTCGGCGAGGGCCGCCGCCTCTACGGGCAAACGGTGCCGAGCGAGGTGCCGGACAAGGAGCTGTTCACCTTCCGCAAGCCGGTCGGAGTAGTCAGCGTGATCACGGCCGGAAACTTCCCAGTCGCCGTGCCGTCCTGGTACCTCGTGCCCGCGCTGCTCGCCGGCAACGCAGTGGTGTGGAAGGCCGCCGACTACTCCCCCCTCTGCGGGCAGGCGATGTACGAGCTGTTCACGCAGGGCGGTGGCCTGCCCGAGGGCGTGCTCAACCTCGTTCTGGCCGACGGCGAGCAGACGTTCGCCGGGCTCGAGCAGGCGCTCGACGCCGGGCTCGTGGACAAGGTCGGCTTCACCGGTTCGCCCGACGTCGGCGCGAGGATCGGTGAGGTGACCGGCCGGCACCTGCAGTCAGCGTGCCTGGAGCTCGGCGGCAAGAACCCGCTGGTAGTCACCCCGGCGGCCGACCTCGACCTCGCCGTCGAGGGCGCCCTCTTCTCCGGGTTCGGCAGCGCCGGCCAGCGCTGCACGTCTCTTGGCAGCGTGCTGGTGCACAGCAGCGTGCACGACGAGTTCGTCGCGCGGTTCGACAAGGCGGTCCGTGGCGCGAGCGTCGGTGACCCGACCAAGGACGTGCTGTACGGGCCGATGTTGCACGAGAAGTTCGCCGACCGGTTCGAGGGCTACCTGGGGTGGATCGCCGACCCCCATCGCGTGCTCGGTTCGACCGGCACGGGCCGGATCACCGCCGACAACCCCCGCGACGGCTTCGTCGGCGACCCGGCCACGGGCCTGTTCTACCACCCGACCATCGTCGACGGCGTGCGTCCCGACGACCGGCTGTTCGCCAACGAGACGTTCGGGCCGATCGTCGGTGTGGCCACGTACGACACGCTCGACGAGGCGATCGAGCTGGCCAACGCGCCCGGGTACGGGTTGTCCGCGGCGATCTACACGACAAATGGGGCGGAGGCGCTGCGGTTCCACCGCGGCGTCGGCGCCGGGATGGTGAGTGTGAACAACTCCACATCCGGCGCCGAGGCGCACCTGCCGTTCGGCGGCAACGGCAAGTCCGGCAACGGCAGCCGGCTGTCCGGGCTGTGGGTGCTCGACCAGTTCACCCGCTGGCAGTCGCTGAACTGGGACTTCTCCGGCCGGCTGCAGAAGGCGCAGATGGACGTGGCCGAGCTCACACCCAACACCGCCTTCACCCTCGATGCCTGAGTTTCTGTAAGTTGTCAGTACGTCAGGGTGCTATAGCGCTCTGACGTACTGACAAGTCGAGCCGCGGGGTGAGTACGTGAGCGAACCGGTGGACCAGCACTTCGTCGACACCGTCAAGGAACTGGCCCCCGCCAGGGAACGCCGGAACCTGCACGCGCCCGTGCGCGACGGCACGACCCTCACAGGCGAGCACCTCTGCGCGCTCTTCGACGCGCAGGCCGGCAGCCGCCATCTCGACTTCGCCGCGAGGTGGCTGCGCGGGCAGGGCGAGGGCTTCTACACGATCGGTTCCGCGGGCCACGAGGCCAACGCGGCGGTGGCCGACGCCGTACGCCCGACCGATCCTGCGCTGCTGCACTACCGGTCCGGCGCGTTCTACCTGGCGCGAGCGCTGCAGGTGCCGCGCTCCGAACCGCTGCGTGACGTCCTGCTCGGCCTGGTCGCTGCCGCGGAGGAGCCGATATCCGGCGGCCGGCACAAGGTGTTCGGCAACGCGGACCTCGCGATCATCCCGCAGACCTCGACGATCGCATCCCACCTCCCCCGCGTCGTCGGGGTCGCGTTCGCCATCTCGCGCGCCGCCAAGCTCGCGGTGCCGAGCGCCTGGCCGTCCGATGCGATCGCGGTCGGCAGCTTCGGCGACGCGTCGGCGAACCACTCCACCGCGACCGGCGCCATCAACACCGCTTGCCAGGTCGCCCACTCCGGCCTGCCGATGCCGGTTCTGTTCGTGTGCGAGGACAACGGCATCGGCATCAGCGTGCGCACCCCGAAGGGGTGGGTCGAGAACGCGTACGGCCACCGGCCGGGCCTCGCCTACTTCGCCGCCGACGGCGCCGACACGCTCGAGGCGTACGAGGTGGCGAGGGCGGCCGCCGAGCACGTACGAACGACGCGGTCGCCGGCGTTCCTGCACCTGTCGGTGGTTCGGTACATGGCGCACGCCGGCACGGACGCCGAGATCGGCTACCGCACCAGGACCGAGATCGAGGCCGACTACGAGCACGACCCGCTGATCGGCACGGCGCGCCTGCTCGTGTCGTCCGGTGTCGCGACCCGCGACGAGGTGCTGCAGCGATACGAGCGCATCCGCAGCGAGGTGATGGGCCTCGCGGAGAAGGTCTGTGGCAGCCAGCGGCTCTCCAACGCCACCGAGGTGATGGCGCCGCTCGCACCGCGGCGCCCCGAGACCGTCGCAAGCATCGCCGGGATCGCCGCGGACGAGGAGGCCCGGCGCAGCGCCTTCGAGGGGAAGCTGCCCGAGGAGGAGGGTCCGCTCACGCTCGCGAACGCGATCAACCGGGCGCTCACCGACGCGCTCGCCGTCCACCGGGAAATGCTGGTGTACGGCGAGGACGTCGGCCGCAAGGGCGGCGTGTACGGCGTCACGCAGCGGCTTACCAAGCGGTTCGGCGCCGCCCGCGTGTTCGACAGCTTGCTCGATGAGCAGTCGATCCTCGGCATCGCGCTCGGCGCCGGCGTCACCGGGATGCTGCCCGTACCGGAGATCCAGTACCTCGCCTACCTGCACAACGCGGAGGATCAGCTTCGCGGCGAGGCGGCCACGCAGCAGTTCTTCTCCAACGGGCAGTACCGCAACGGCATGGTCCTGCGCCTGCCCGGTTACGCGTACCAGAAGGGCTTCGGCGGGCACTTCCACAACGATGACGCGATCGGGGCGCTCCGCGACATCCCAGGCCTCGTGATCGCCTCACCGTCGCGGCCGGACGACGCCGCCGCGATGCTGCGCACCTGCCTCGCCGCGGCCAAGGCGGACGGCTCGGTGTGTGTGTACCTGGAGCCGATCGCGTTGTACCACACCCGGGACCTGCACGCCGACGGCGACAGCGGCTGGCTCGCGCCCTACGCCCCACCGGAGGAGTGGGCGAACGCGCATGTTCCGCTCGGCCGGGCCCGCACGTACGGCGACGGCGGCGACCTGACCATGGTGACGTTCGGCAACGGCCTGGCCATGTCGCTGCGGGTGGCGGCCCACCTCGCGAGCTCGGGCATCAACGCGCGCGTCGTCGACCTGCGCTGGCTCGCGCCGCTGCCCACCGAAGATCTGCTGCGCGAGGCCCGCGCGACCGGCCGCGTGCTCGTCGTCGACGAGACCCGGCGTACCGGCGGGGCCTCGGAGGGCATCCTCACCGCGCTCATCGACGCGGGCTACGACGGTGACCTTGCCCGCGTGGCGAGCGAGGACAGCTTCATCCCGCTCGGCGACGCGGCGTACCACGTGCTGCTCGACGAGCCGACCATCGAGCACGCCGCCCGCGATCTGGTGGGCTGACGCTCTGCGTAACTTGTCAGAACGACACGGTGCTATAGCACTGCCAGGTTCTGACAACTTGCGGGTACCGGGCTCAGCGCGTAACGGCGGAGAAGGTGACCGTGTCGTCGACCTCGGCGAAGTGGCACGCGCTGGGATGAGCCTGGCCACGGTCGACGAGGGCCGGTTCCTCCTCGGCACATACCGGTTCTGCCTTCCAGCAGCGGGTACGGAACCGGCAGCCCGACGGCGGGTTGGCCGGGTTGGGGACGTCGCCTTGGAGCACGATGCGGGCGCGCTTGCCGCGCAGCGACGGCTTGGGCATCGGCGCAGCCGACAGCAGAGCCTGAGTGTACGGGTGGGTCGGCCGCCCGTACACCTGGTCGCGGGTGCCAGTCTCGACCAGCTTGCCCAGGTACATCACCGCCACCCGGTCGCATATGTGCCGCACGACGGTGAGATCGTGCGCGATGAACAGGTACGCGATGCCGAGCTCGTCCTGGATCCGCTTGAGCAGGTTGATCACCTGCGCCTGGATGGAGACGTCGAGCGCGGACACCGGCTCGTCGAGCACGAGCAACTCCGGGTTGAGGGCCAGGGCACGGGCGATGCCGATGCGCTGTCGCTGCCCGCCGGAGAACTCGTGCGGGAAGCGCTTGTCGTGCTCGGGGTTGAGCCCGACGGTGTCCATCAGCTCGGCGATCCGGCGCCGGCCACCGCTCTGCTCGTACATGCCGTGCGTGCGCAGTGGCTCGGCGATGAGGTCGCGCACCATCATCCGCGGGTCCAGCGAAGCGTACGGGTCCTGGAACACGATCTGCACGTCCCGGCGCAGGTCGCGCATCTGCCTGCGGCTGAAGGTCGAGATGTCGCGTCCCTTGAACTCGATTTGGCCGCTCGTGGGCTCGAGCAGCCGAATGACCGTACGCCCAAGCGTCGTCTTGCCGCAGCCGGACTCGCCGACGACCCCGAGCGTCTCACCGGCCGCGAGCTCCAGGCTGACGCCGTCGACGGCGTGGACGACACCGGTGTGCCTGTGCAGCAGTCCGCTCGTGATCGGGAAGTGCTTCACCAGGTCCTGCACACGCAGGATGGGTTCTCCGCCGGCCGTGGGGCCCGCCGGGTCCGACTGGTACTCCTGCCGCGTCATGAGGCGGCCCGCCATTCCCCAAAAGCGTCCTCGCACCCTCGCCGTGTCATGTGACCTGCTCCGCCCGCGCGAGCATCGCGCCCGCCTCACCCGCCAGCTCATCGGAGAAGTGGCACGCGGACGCGTGCGGCCCGCCGTCGACCTCGGTAAGGGCGGGCAATTCGGTCCTGCAGCGCTCCCGTCCCTGAGTCAGCAGGCACCGCGGGTGGAACGGGCACCCGGGCGGTACGTTGGCCAGGTTCGGCGGGCTGCCCGGGATGGGCCTGAGCCACTTCTCGTTGCCCTCCGCCTGCGGCAGGCTGCCCATCAGACCCAGCGTGTACGGGTGCCGTGGCCGGTTGAAGATGGTGTCGACGTCACCGCTCTCCACGACGTGGCCGGCGTACATCACCACGACCCGATCGGCCATCTCCGCGATCAGCCCGAGGTCGTGGGTGATGAGGACGACGCCTGCATGGGTCTCCTGCTGCACCTCCCCCAGCACCTCGAGTATCTGCGCCTGGATCGTCACGTCGAGGGCAGTGGTGGGTTCGTCGGCGATGAGCAGGCTCGGCCGGTTGGCCATCGCCATCGCGATCATGGCGCGCTGCCGCATGCCACCGGAATACTCGTGCGGGTACTGCCCGTACCTGCGCTCGGGCTGCGGGATCCCGACGAGATCCAGCAGCTCGATCGCGCGGCGACGCAACGCCGCGCCCCGTATTCCAGCGTCGTGCGCGCGCAGCGCCTCGCCGACCTGGTCGCCCACCTTGAAGACCGGGTCGAGACACGTCATCGGGTCCTGCGGTACGAGTGCGATCTCGCGGCCGCGGATCGAGCGCAGCGCTTTCTTCGAGAGCGTCAGCAGGTCGCGCCCGCCGAACCACACCTCACCCGACGTCTCCAGCCTCCGCGTTTCCGGAAGCAGGCGGAGCAACGACATCATGGTCACGCTCTTGCCGGATCCCGACTCGCCGACCACCCCGAGTATCTCGCCGGGATAGACCTCGTAGCTCACGTGGTCCACGGCCCGCACCACGCCGGAATCGGTACGGAAGGACACCGACAGGTCCCGTATCGACAAGACAGGCTCAGCCACGGCAACCCCACCCGCCACGCGTTCGCTTCCTCGCTCCTTGCTCATGTCACGCCCGCAGGTTCGGGTCGAGGGCATCGCGCAGCCCATCACCGGCGAGGTTGAACCCCAGCACGATGAGAAAGATCGCAAGTCCCGGGAACGTCGAGGTGTACGCCGCGTGGAAGATGTACTCGCGCGCCTCCCCGAGCATCGTGCCCCACTCCGGCGTCGGCGGCTGGACACCGAGCCCGAGAAAGCCCAGCCCAGCCGCGACGAGGACGGTCAGGCCGATGTTCAACGTGGCGAACACGACGATCGGCGTGAGCGAGTTGCGCAGCAGGTGGCGGCGCAGGATCGTGAGCCGCTTCGCGCCGAACGCCTCGGCGGCCTCGATATAGACCTCCTCGCGCAGCGACAGCGCCAGACCGCGCGCGAGCCGGATGAACTGCGGCACCACACCCAAACCGGCCGCGATGATCACGCTCTTCAATCCCACGCCGAGCACGGCGACCAGTGCGAGCGCCAGCAGGAACGGGTTGAACGACAGCATGATGTCCGCGATCCGCTGGATCACCATGTCGGCCCAGCCACCGAAATAACCGGAAATCAAACCGAGCGGCACTCCCACGCCGGTCGCCAATGCCACGGCGAGCACACCGATCATTAGGGTGTAGCGACCCCCGTACATGATTCGCGCCAGAATGTCGCGTCCGAGGTTGTCGGTGCCCAGCGGGTGTGCCGGCGACGGCGGCTGGAACGCCGACTCCAAGACCTGCTTGGCCGGGTCGTACGGCGTGAGCAACGGCGCGAATATCGCCATCAGCCCGAAACACGCGAGTATGCCGAGCCCGATGATGGCGGCCCGGTTGCGGCCGAGCGTTCGCAGCCCGCGAACCCACGGGCGGGCGCCCGGTCGCTCCGCGGCCGCCTCGTACGCCTGGTCGACGGTCGAGTCACTCATACAGGCTCACCCGAGGATCGACAATCGTGTACAGCAGGTCGGTGATGATGTTGACGACGATGAACATCGCCGCGAAGGTGAGGACGATGCCCTGGACCATGGGGTAGTCCCGGGCACTGATCGAGTCCACGAGCAGCCGGCCTATGCCGGGCCAGGAGAAAACCGACTCGGTGAGCACGGCACCGCCCAGCAACGTGCCGAACTGCAGGCCGATGACGGTCAAGATCGGCACGAACGCGTTTCGGAGCGCGTGCTTGTACACCACCACACGCTCCACCAAACCCTTCGCGCGCACGGTGCGCACGTAGTCCCGCCCGAGCACGTCGAGCATGTTCGAACGGGTCATCCGGGACACGATCGCCATCGAGAACACGCCGAGCGTCAGCGAAGGCAGGATGAGGCTCGACAGCGTCCCAGCACCCGAAGCGGGCACCAGCTGCAGCTTCACCGCGAACAGCATGATGAGCAGGATGCCCAGCCAGTACACCGGCATCGATATCCCCATGACGCCGACCGCGGATACCAGGCTGTCGGCCCACCCATCCTTGTGGGTGGCCGCGATGACGCCGAGCACGATCCCGACCACCACGCCGAAAACCGTTCCGAGAAAGGCCAGCTCCAAGGTGAACGGCAGGCGCGCCAGGATTTCGGAGACGACGGGGTCACCCGTACGCGCGGACACTCCCATATTGCCGTGCAACAGGTGTTCGATGAAGCGCCAGTACTGCACGAGTACCGGCTCGTCCAACCCCATCATGTGCCGAACCTGCTCGACCTCCTGCTCGTCAGCCCGCATACCTGCGATCACGCGAGCCGGATCGCCGGGCAGGAGCTGAACGAGCAGGACCAGCACGAGGCCGACGCCGAGCAGCGTGATGATCGACGCGACCAGGCGCCGCACCATGTACGTCCAGAACCCACGCAACCCGATCGTCCGTTCCGCTACTTCGCCGGATGCGCGTAGATGGTGTTGAACTTCTCGTTGGGAATGTACGACACTCCGGCCACGTCACTGGAGTACGCCAACACCAGGGTCTGGCTCCACAGGAACAACCACGGCGCGCCGTGCCAGATTATCTTCTGGGCCTGGCAGTACAGCTTGTTGCGCTTGTCCTCGTTGAGCTCCCGGTTCCCCTTCGCGATCAGGGACTCCACCTTCTTGTTGGAGTAGAACGCGCTCGCCAGGCCGTGCGGGGGCCACTCGGCGCGTTGGAACATCTGGAACTGCGTCGGTGCGTCCAGCGCTCCCGGCGCCCATCCGAGCAGGTGCATGTCGAACTTCTGCCGGTCCTTGGGCGCAGAGGTCGCGGCCAGGTAGGACGGCCAGTCCATCGTACGGACCTTGGCGTTCACCCCGACCTCGCTGAGGTCCGCCGCGATGGCCTGCGCGGCCTGCTTGTCTTGCAGGTAACGGCCGCTGGGCGTGCCGAACACGATCGACATCTTCTTCTTGCCGGCATCGGCCAGCATGCTCTTGGCCTTCTTCGGGTTGTACTCGTACGTACCCGCCGAGCAGTAACCGTTGACGCTCGACGCCAGCGGTGAGTCCATCACCTCGACCGCGCCGAAGAGCACCTTGTCCGCGATCGCCTTCTTGTTGACGGCGTAGTTGAGCGCCCGCCGAACCTGCGGATCATCGAACGGTGGTTTCGAGTTGTTGAAGGCGATGAAGATGGATCGATCGCTCGGCGCCTTCAGAACGTCGATGTCCTGGCTCTGCTGCAGGGACTTCAGGTCGGAGACAGGCGGGTTCATCACCATGTCGGCCTGCCCCGAGCGGAGGATTGCCTCGCGGGAGTTGCCCTCGGGGACGATGTGGAAGATCACCTTGTCGTAGTAGGGCTTCTTGCCCCAGTAGTCGTCGTACTTCTTGTAGGTGACCCGGTCGCCCTTCTTGAAGCTCACGAACTCGTACGGTCCCGTGCCGACCGGCTTGACGACGTTCTTGTAGGTGTTGTCGCCCTTTTCGACCGACTTCGGGGAAAGGATGCCGGCGATCGTTATTCCGAGGTTGTTGATGAGGTTCGGATCCGGGTACTTGAGGTGGAGCCGTACGGTGGAATTGTCGACCGCCTCAACCTTGTTGATGACCTCGAAGGACGCCCTGATCGGCACCTTGACATCGGGGTCGAGGATGCGGTCGAGGTTGAACTTCACCGCCTTGGCGGTCAGGTCGGTGCCGTCGTGGAACGTTACGCCCTTGCGCAGATGCAACGTCAGCACGCGTCCAGCCTTCGAGGTTTCCCACGACTTCGCCAGTCCGGGCTGTACCTTGCCGTTCTTGTCCAGCCTGGTCAGGGTCTCGATGCCGTAGTCGATCACGTTCTGCACCGTGGTCGTCGTCTGCTGAGCTGGGTCGACGGTGTCGAGATCGACACCTATGCCGATGTCGAAGGTGCGACCACCACCCGATTCGCCCGGGCCGCCACTGCCGCCGGTCGTGCACCCGGTCACGGCGAGCAGACCGGCAAGGAGGGAGGCGGTCGCACGAAGTCGCCTTCTGCGACGCCGCCCGGTCGGTGGCGTGACGGGATCTCGTGACAGGCACGGGTGCATGGATGTCTCCTGTTCAGTGCGACACGCCCAACTCGGCGACAGCGTTGAGCAGTACATCGGCGCCGCACGCCAGCTGCTCATGGCTGGTGTACTCCTCTGGACAGTGGCTCCGGCCGTCCTTGGACGGCACGAAGACCATTGCCGCTGGGGCGATGGTGGCGACGTTCTGGGCGTCGTGGCCGGCTCCCGACGGGAGCCGGAAATGGTCGTACCCGAGCTTGCTGGCCCTCGCGGCGAGCAGGTCCTGCAGCGCCGGGTCCAGGTCTACCGGATGCGTCAGGTGATCGCGCTCGTAGTCGACGGTCACCGCGTAGCGCGCAGCCGTCTCGTGAGCCAACGCGATGACAGCGTCCTCGAGCGCCGACACACCACCCGGCTCGGGGTCGCGCAGGTCGAGCCGGCATGTAGCGGTCGCCGGCACGATGTTGTCGGCGCCGGGCAGCACGTGAAGGTTGCCGCATGTCGCGGTCGCCTCCGGGCGCTCGACGTTCGCCGGTATCCGTGCCAGGTCGCAGACGAACGCGGCGGCTACCTGCAGGGCGTCGCGACGGCGGTCCATCGCTGTGGTCCCCGCGTGGTCTGCCCGGCCGTGGAAGGTGACCTGCCCGGTTCCCAGGCCGACCACTGTGGTGACGACCCCGATGTCGGCGCCGGCCAGCTCCAGCCGGCTGCCCTGCTCGATGTGCAGTTCGAGGTAGGCGTGCGGGACGCCCTGCTGCTGTTTCGCAAGCGGGATCGCGTCCGGGTCGCGGCCGGTATCGCGCATCGCCTGCCTGAGCCGTACTCCGTCGCGGCTCACTATGCGGCCCAGGTCGCTGGCACGGATGCCCTGCGTCGCGGCAGTCGATCCGAGCAGACCCTGGAAGCAGCCTTCCTCGTCTGTCCACACGACGGCATCGACCGGCCGCCGCAGCGGCACGCGCTCCTCACGCAGCCGGCGGATCACCTCGATGGCGGCGAGCACGCCGACCGCGCCGTCGAACCGTCCACCATTCGGGACGGAGTCGATATGCGAGCCCGTCCACACCGGCGTAGCGTCGGAAGGCTCTGCTGCTTCCAGCCGGATGAAGAGGTTGCCGATGGGGTCTTCTCGAACGGTGAATCCGTGGGCGGCACACGCGTCGGTCAACCAGGCTCTCGCCTTGCTGTCCGCATCGGAGAACGACGGCCGGTCCACGCCGCCACCCGGCTGCCGGCCGAAGGTCGCTAGTGACTCGAAATCGGAGCGTAGACGCTCTCGATCGACTGCCAGCTCGGCCATTTGCCGATCACCCCACTCGGTCGCACCCGCTCCAAACCATGGATTCTTCCGGCTCCCCCGGCGTCGACAAGTAGTTGAGGATTGCACAGTCCAATAACCCGGTCAACAGCTTGCGTTGGAGGTGCCGGACGGGGTATGACTAGCGCAACTATCAGGTGTGGGGCAGGTTTCCTGCTGCCAGACGTCCCCTGCAGACGACCGCCACGATATTGGCGGTGGACAGGTCGTCGATGCGTTCCCAGGGGCGCCCACGCAAGATCACGAAGTCGGCGCTCAGACCCGGCGATATCCGACCGGTCTCCTGGGAGAGCCCGAGCGAAGCGGCAGCGTCGGAGGTGGCAGCCCGCAACGTCCGCTCCGCGTCCAGGGAGATCACGTTCGCCATCCGTACCGCTTCTGCCATCTGGTCACCGAATGCCAGGAAATAGCCGCTGGCATCGGTACCCAGGACGAAGCGCACGCCGGCCTGCGCCGCAGCTCGGAACCGCGTGTCGCGAGAAACAACGAGCCGTTCGGCCTTTTCTTGGGATTCCGCCGCGACCGGAACCGACCCCTGTGCGATGAGATCGTTGATCAGCAGGGTGGGCGCGACCGGCGTGCCGTACTCCGCCAGGGTCGCCACCTGGGTGTCGGTCATCTCGGTGGCGTGCTCGATGGAGTCCACGCCCTCATCCATAGCGACCTGTATGCCCTCAGGCGAATGCGCGTGCGCGGCTACCAGCATTCCGAGGGCATGGGCCTCGTCGATCGTGCTCCGGATCTCCTCGCTCGTGTGGTTGCGCCACCCCACCTTGTCGCCGGTCGATAGCACGCCCCCGCTGGTGAAGATCTTGATACCAGTGAGGCCGGCGCGGGCCCAGGTCCGTACGAGCTTCCGGCACTCGTCGGGACCGTCCGCCGTCCGGCTACGCACCGGGTGTGCCGGAGGCACGAACAGGTCGTGGTGACCCGCTGTCATCCCCACCGGCCCGCTGGCGAGCACTCGCGGCCCTAGCATGATTTCGGCGTCGAAGGCGCGCTGCACCGCGATCTGCACCTCATCGGCCGCGAGGTCGCGAAGGGTCGTGACCCCGTGGCGCATGGCGCGCTGCGCGTTCGCCGCCGCGTGCAGGACCTGCTCCTCCCGCGTCGTCACGAGCGGCCAGACCAACGTGTCATCCGGACGTGGGGCTTCCGCAATGCTGGCACGTCCGGCCAGGTGAACGTGGGTATCCACCAGCCCTGGGATCACGCACAGTTCCGGCCACTGGTCGTCCGCGGAAGTGACCGACTCGATCCGGTCACCGCTCCAGGACAGGTCGCACGGACCCAGCCCGCGCTCCCCGTCCCACACGTGTACGCCGGTCAGCTCGTGACGCTCAAATGGTCGCATTTCGGTTGGCATGGCACGCCTTCCTCGACGTCATTAGCATTTAGGCAATTCCTGCGAATACGTTCTTGGTAGCGGAATAATGACATTAAGACAAGGCGGCAAGCTCGCACTTTTCGTCCGGTTGATCCGCGCGGAGTTCATGGTAATGTCGCCGCGAGGAGGTACTACATGACGGCCAAGGAAGCGGCGCGCAGGACCATCGACACCGCGAGCGAGCGTCTCGTCGACCTCAGCCACCGCATCCACGCGAACCCTGAGCTCGGGTTCGTCGAGTACCAGTCGAGCGGCTGGGTAGCCGACGAGCTCGAGCGTGGCGGGTTCAACGTCGAGCGCGGTGTCGCCGACCTACCTACCGCTTTCGTGGCCACCGCAGGTTCCGGACCGCTCGTGCTGGGGATCTGCTGCGAGTACGACGCGTTGCCGGATGTCGGCCATGCCTGCGGCCACAACGTCATCGCGTCCGCGGGCGTCGGCGCCGCGGTAGGCCTCGCCGACCTGGCCGATGACCTCGGCATCACCGTCAAGGTGTTCGGGACGCCGGCCGAGGAGGGCGGCGGCGGCAAGATCCTGATGCTCGACCGCGGCGTCTTCGCCGGCACACATGCGGCGATGATGATCCACCCGTCCCCGCACGAGCGCGCCGACACCGAGATGCTCGCTGTCTCGCATTTCGAGATCGAGTACATGGGCAAGCCCGCGCACGCGGCGGCGTACCCGCAGGAGGGCGTGAACGCCGCCGACGCGTTCACCGTCGCGCAGGTCGCCATCGGGCTGCTCCGCCAGCACATAGCTCCGACCGACCGCATCCACGGCATCGTCACCCGCGGTGGCGAGGCGCCGAACATCATCCCGGCGCTGACGGCCGCGAGTTACTACACGCGGGCCGAGACCATCGAGGATCTCGAGGCACTGATGCCGCGCGTACGCGCGTGCTTCGAGGCGGGAGCCACCGCGACCGGAGCGACACTCACGCAGAGGGAGCAGTCGCCGCCGTACACCGAGTTGCGCAGTGACCCCGCGATGGTGGCGCTGTACCGGGCGAACGCGGAGGCGGCAGGACGCCACTTCGCCGAACTGCCACCGTCCGAGACGGGTGCGATGGGGTCGACCGACATGGGCAACATCTCGCTGGCGATGCCGTCCATTCACCCGATGGTCGGCATCGACTGCGGTAACTCGGGCAACCACCAGCCTGAGTTCGCCACGTACTGCGCGTCACCGTCCGCCGACCTCGCCCTGCTGCAGTCCGCGACCGCGATGGCGTGGACCTGCATCGACCTCGCCAGCAACGACGACGAACGCCGCCGCCTCATCCGCTGATCCCCCACTCGCGTGATCATGAAGGATCGTCGTAGCCATGGCTACGACGATCCTTCATGATCACCGTGTATAGGGACACCCGGACAGGAGGTCGCGGAGCACGGGGACGAGCGCACGGAACGCGCGGCCGCGGTGGCTGATCGCGTCCTTCTCGTCGTCGCCGAGTTCCGCGACGGTACGGGGCTCCCCTTCGGGCTGGAAGATCGGGTCGTAGCCGAAACCACCCGTACCGCGCGGCGCCCGTACGACGTGCCCGGGCAGCTCGCCGTCGACGACCTCGGCCCTTCCATCGGGTCTCGCGGCCGCGGCAGCACACGCGAACGCGGCGCCGCGGCGCTCATCCGGCACGTCGGCGAGCTGGCCGAGCACGAGCCGGAGGTTCGCGGCGTCGTCGCCGTGCGAGCCGGACCAGCGCGCGGACAGTACGCCGGGCATGCCGTTCAGCGCGTCGACGCAGAGGCCGGAGTCGTCCGCGACGGCGAGCAGCCCGGTCGCAGACGCGACCGCCCGCGCCTTGAGCAGCGCGTTGTCGGCGAACGTTGCCCCGGTCTCCGCGACGTCCGGTACGTCAGGGAAGGCGCCGACGTCGACGATCTGCGCGTCGAGCCCCGCCGCGGCCAGGATGCGGTCCAGCTCGCGTACCTTGTGCGCGTTCCGGGTCGCCAGCACCAGCCGCCGCACCGTCACGCGAGCGCCGCGCGCTGGATGTCGCCTAGTTGGGCGCAGCCGAGCGCCGCGAGGTCGAGCAGTTCGTCGAGCTGGGCGCGGGTGAGCGGCTGGCCCTCGGCCGTGCCCTGCACCTCGACGAACTCCCCCGCATCCGTGCAGACGACGTTGAGGTCGGTCTCGGCGACCACGTCCTCCTCGTAGCACAGGTCCAGCCGCGGCGCGTCCTCGAGCAGGCCCACGCTGACGGCGGCGACCGACCGTACGAGAGGTGAAGCACCCTTGGCGAGCATCCCGCCACGCTGGTGCATCCAGGCGACGGCGTCGGCCAGCGCGACGTACGCGCCGGTGATCGCCGCGGTGCGGGTGCCGCCGTCGGCCTGCAGCACGTCGCAGTCGAGCACGACGGTGTTCTCGCCGAGCGCCTTGAAGTCCACGCAGGGCCGCACGGACCTGCCGACGAGCCGGGAGATCTCATGGGTACGGCCACCGATCTTGCCGCGTACGGACTCCCGGTCGTTCCGCGTCGTTGTCGCACGCGGCAGCATCGCGTACTCGGCGGTCACCCAGCCCTGCCCGGAGTCGCGTCGCCAGCGCGGCACCCCGGGCGTCACACTGGCGTTGCACAACACCCGGGTGCGTCCGAACTCGCACAGCACCGACCCCTCCGCGTGGTCGGTCCAGCCGCGGGTCAGGCGAATCTCGCGTAGCGCGTCGTTGGCGCGGTTGTCGGGTCTAGGCATGCGGGCGAGCTTATCGATCCCGCCGGACCTCGTACGTCGCGCCCGCGCGGGCCAGCTCGAGCGGTCCCTGGTACGCGGTGCGTGCCTCGGCGAGTACCTCGTCCTGCGGCGTCCACATGGGCAGGTGGGTGAGCACAAGCCGCTTCGCCCCGGCGCGCTCGGCGTGCTCGCCGGCCTGCCGCCCGGTGAGGTGGATGCCGTCCGGCTGCTCCCACCGGGTCAGCAGCGACGCCTCGCACAGGAACAGGTCGGCGTCGCGCGCACTCGCCACCAGCGCGTCGTCTACCGACGAGTCGCCGCTGTAGCAGAGGACCGCGCCGCCCGCCTCGATGCGCATGGCGTACGCCTCGATCGGGTGCGACACCCGGCGCACCGTCACCCGCAGCGGCCCGATCTCGTGCGTGCCCTCGGCCCAGTCGTTGAACTCGAAGGTCTTGGCCATGGTGCCGGGCCGCAGGTGCTTGTACGCCGCGTCCAGCCGGTCGGCGGCAGCCGGCGGAGCGTAGACGGGAATGGGGGCAGCAGGTCCCTCGGGACGGTATGTGCGCGCCACGTAGTACGGGCACATGTCGAGGCAGTGGTCGGCGTGCAGGTGCGAGAGCAGGACCGCATCGATGTCGTACCCGTGGCCGGTGCGCATCAGCGGGCTGAGCGCACCGCTGCCCAGGTCGAGGAGGGCGCGAAAGCCGTCGACCTCGAGCAGGTACGACGACGCCGCCCCCTCCGGCCCGGGGAAGCTGCCGGCGCAGCCCAGCACGGTCAGCCGCATGCCCTACCCTCCCGCGGCCAGCGAGTACACAGCGCTGTCGCCAGCTGCCGAGACGTCGAGCGGCCGCGCGCTGCCCGCCGTACCGACGACCGGACCGAGGAACCGCTGCGCGAGCCGGGTGAACGTTTCCGCGTCGCCGGTGCTGAGGAAGCGGTGTTCGGGCTCGGGGAGGTGGTCGGGCCTGGCGAGGCCGCGGTCGTGCAGCTCCCGGTAGACGTCCTTGGCCGTCTCCTCGGCACTGGACACGAGCGTGACGCCCTCGCCCACGACGTACGAGATCACCGCGGACAGCAACGGGTAATGGGTGCAGCCGAGCACCAGCGTGTCGACGCCGGCTAGCTGGACGGGCGCCAGGTAGCCGCGCGCGACATCCACCAGCTCCTCGCTGCTGGTCACGCCGGCCTCGACGTAGTCGACGAACCGCGGACACGCCGCCGTGGTGACCGCGATGTGCGGCGCGGCGGCGAAGGAGTCCTCGTACGCGCCGGACGTCTTGGTCGCCTGGGTACAGATCACGCCGACCCGCGCGTTCCGCGTCACCGAGACGGCCCGGCGGACCGCGGGACGGATCACCTCCACCACGGGCACCGAGTACCGCTCCCGCGCGTCGCGCAGCACCGCAGAGCTGGCCGCATTGCAGGCGATGACGAGCAGCTTCACGCCCTCGTCGACCAGCCGGTCGAGCATCTCCAGCGCGAACGCGCGGACCTCCGCGATCGGGCGCGGCCCGTACGGACAGCGCCCGGTGTCGCCGACATAGCGCACGGGCTCGTGCGGTAGCTGGTCGAGTACGGCGCGGGCGACGGTGAGCCCGCCGACGCCGCTGTCGAAGATGCCGATCGGTGCGTCCGCCACGCACCGCAGGGTACCGACAAGGGCCCCGGCGACACGCGTGAAGGGCACCCTCATGGGCCTATAGCGCCGTGAAGTTGCCCTTCACGGGGCTACCAGCGGGTTGGCGGGCGTCAGCGGCAGGCGGCGGCGATCGACTGCGCACCTGAGCCGCGCTTCGTCGACTCGCGCCCGCCGCCGGCAGCGCGCTTGTGCGCCCCCTTCGACCCGTGTTTTCGTGTCGGCGCCTCGATCGCCTTGCGGGTCTCGTCCTTGATCAGCTGCCAGTCCGGGTCCGCGGTGTCGATGAGCGGCGGTACGAACGACAGCGTGTCGATCCGGTGCGACCTGGCCTTCTTCGCCACGTCCACGAGCGAGCTCATCACACCGCGCGGGATGTCGGTACGGAACATGTGCTTGCTCGCCGCGGCCAGCTGCTGGTAGCGGGCGAGGACGTTGACCGGGCTCGCCTGCTTGGCGATCGCGCCGAGCAGGCATCGCTGGCGGCTCATCCGGTCGTAGTCGTCGGTCGTCACCCGCGACCGGGCGAACCACAGCGCCTGGTTGCCGTTCAGCTTCCGCACGCCGGGCTGCACGTACCCGGTGATCGGCACGCCGCCCTTGCCGCCGATCGGTAGCCGTTGCTTGACCTTGACGGTCACGCCGCCGAGCGCGTTGACCATCCGTTGGAAGCCCTTGAGGTTCACCTGCAGGTAGTAGTGCACGGGAATGCCGAGCACGCCACCGATCGTGTCCTTCAACAGGTCCGCGCCGGGCTGCTTCGAGCCGGGCTCCAGCTTGGGATGGTCGACGCCGTACCCGTACACGGCGTTCAGCAGGTCGGTGAAACCGTTCGGGAACCGCTCCCTGGCCGGGCCCTCCGGCATCGGCACGTGCTGCAGGTTGCGCGGCAGGCTCAGCATGACCGAGCGGCCGGTGGCCAGGTCGATGCTCACCACGATCATCGTGTCGGTACGGGTGCCCGTACGGTCGGGTCCAGCGTCGCTACCGAGCAACAGGATGTTCATGCGTCCCTGCGGGCCGTCGCCGCCGGCGGGGAACATGCTGGATACCAGGTCCCGCTGGACGCCGGCGTAGTTCGCGGCCACGCCGAACGGCATGAGGATCCCGGCGCTCAGCGCCAGCGCGACTCCCAACGCGATCCACCGGCGCGGCGGCCTGATCTGCAACGGCCGCGAGATGGAGAACGCGTGCAGGACGACAGCCGCCCACAGCATGCCGATGACAACGGCAAGCACCTGCACGGTGCTGAGCAACCATGGCTTGAACGCCGCAGCCACCCACCAGCCGTGCGGTACGAGGAAGATGCAGGCCAGCGCCACGGCGACGAGCCCGAGGTACACCCGCAGGACCGGGTGGCCGATCCGTCCGCGGCGCAGCGCCAGGTGGCCGCTGCCGGGAACCACGAGCGACGCGAGCGTGACCACGAGCGTGCGGCGGAAGTCGACGCTGCCGCCCCCGCGCCTCACCGGGCGCCCGTACGTCCTGCCGCTGTCACCGTCACCCCGTCGCCGGCGACGCGCGTCGCGCGGCCGACCGTTCGCAGCGCGCGATCGGCGATCGCCGCCCCCCTCGGCTCTCATCGATACGAGTATCCCTGTCGCCCAGCGTCACAGTCGAAAGCTTGCGCCCACGGCGTGTCGTGCACGCCGCGGTACGAAAAACGGCGTGCGGCGAGTGCGACGTCCGGCGTACCGTCGGGAGCTCGCCGACGCAGAGGAGCATCGATGGGTGCCGCGATGATGCAGGTCTTCCGTGTCCGGGGGACGGCAGTACCCGCCCGGGCGACGGCAACACCGGCCGAACCCGCCGGGCCTGCACGTCCTGCATGCCGGGGTCGCAGCTGACCTGGTGGCGTCCGCAGGCGTCAGCGCAGGGGACCTCGTCTTCGACCTGGGCGCCGGCACCGGCGCCCTGACCAGGCCGCTCGCCTCCACAGGCGCTCGCGTCGTGGCCGTCGAGCGCGACCCGCGGCTCGCCTCGTTGCTGCGCCGCCGGTTCGCAAGCACGGCGGCCGTACGGGTGGTCGAGCCGCGACCTCGCGTCGTTCCACCCGCCGCGGCGACCGTATCTGGTGGTGGCAAACCCGCCGTTCAGCCTGGTCATGGCCACGCTCGGACGGCTGCTCGACGACCCGGCGACCGCGCTGCGGCGCGCCGACCTCGTCGTGCCCTGGCACCTGGCGGTGCGGCTTGCTCGCGCCGAACGTACGGGTCGCCGCGCGCAACCGTGGCGGCGCAGGTACGCGTTCCGGCTCGCGCGGCGGCTGGAACCGGCGGCGTTCCGGCCCCCACCCTCCGTCGCGACCGCGATCCTCGTGGTCCAGCGCAGGTGATGGGGCCGCCCTTGGTGCACCAGCACTGCCCACGACGAGTTCCTACTTCTCATGGTCTGCCGATCGTGGGAAGTAGGTACTCGTCACGGTAACCACTCGGGGCCCCTGGCGGGGCACCCCTATCGGTGAAGGCGCTCACCGGATGGAGCCCGGTCGGTTACGGCGCGGTAGCTGACCGGGCTCACAGCAAGGCGCGCGGAAGCCGACCGGGGTCCAGGTGATGCCGTCGACGCCAGCAACTTCCCCGTTCGTCCTGGTGACCCGCACGGCTTCGACTCCGACGGCGACGGCATCGGCTGCGAGTCCTGACCAGCGAGCACCCCTACTTCAGCAGCTGTCTCGCGATCACCAGGCGCTGGATCTGGTTGGTGCCCTCGTAGATCTGGGTGATCTTGGCGTCGCGCATCATCCGCTCGACCGGGTAGTCCTTGACGTACCCGTACCCGCCGAGCAGCTGCACAGCGTCGGTGGTGATATCCATCGCGGCGTCCGAGGCGAAGCACTTGGCGGTGGCGCCGAAGTACGTGAGGTTACTGCCTGCCCGCTCGCTCTCCGCCGCGGCCGTGTAGGTGAGCTGGCGTGCCGCTTCCAGCTTCGTCGCCATGTCGGCGAGCATGAACTGCACGCCTTCGAACTCCGCGATCGCCTTACCGAACTGCTTGCGCTCCTTGATGTAACCCGTCGCGTAGTCGAGCGCGCCCGAAGCGATGCCGAGCGCCTGGGCCGCGATCGTGATGCGGGTGTGGTCGAGGGTCTGCAGGGCGATCCTGAAACCCTCACCCTCCGCCCCGACAAGGCGGTCGGGTGGGATGCGTACGTTGTCGAAGTACACCTCGCGGGTGGGCGAGCCCTTGATGCCGAGCTTCTTCTCCGGCGCGCCGAAGCTCAGCCCGTCGTCGGACTTCTCCACCACGAACGCCGAGATGCCACGCGACCCCTGGTCCGGGTCGGTCACCGCCAGGACCGTGTAGTACTCCGAGACCCCGGCGTTCGTGATCCACCGCTTCACGCCGTTCAGCACGAAGTCGTCGCCGTCGCGGGTCGCACGGGTGCGCATCGCCGCTGCGTCGCTGCCGGATTCCGGCTCGGACAGGCAGTACGAGAACATCGCGCGGCCCTCGGCTACCGGCGGCAGGTAGCGCTGCTTGATCTCGTCAGAACCCGCGAGCAGCAGCGGCAACGTGCCGAGCTTGTTCACCGAGGGTATGAGCGACGAGGTGGCGCAGGCTCGGGCGATCTCCTCGATGAGGATGCAGGTCGCCAGCGCATCGGCTCCCGCGCCCCCGTACTCCTCGGGTATGTGCGGCGCGTGGAAGCCGGCCTGGACCAGTGCGTCGTACACATCGTCCGGGAACTGCGCGGTCTCGTCGATCTCGGCGGCACGCGGCGCGATCTTGTCGTCGGCCAGCTCGCGCACGGCCGAGCGCAGCATCCGGTGCTCGTCCGACAGCGCGTAGAGATCGAAGTCGGCGTCCACGGGCTCCTCCCCTCGGTTGCCCCGTACCGTAGTTACCCGATAGTAACCGCCCGCGCCGCCGATTCGAATTGCGCAGACGTGGGACCGATACGATGAACATCCCCATGACCGGAAGGGATGCTTCGTGCCCATCCGACTCACCGTGCTCGGCTGCAGCTACCTCGGGGCCACACACGCCGCGTGCATGGCGGAACTCGGCTTCGAGGTGCTCGGCGTCGACATCGACGCCGAGCGGATAGCGCGGCTCGCCGCGGGTAGGTCCCCGTTCTACGAGCACGACCTGCCGGAGCTACTCGCCACCCACGTCCGCAGCGGGCGACTGCGGTTCACCACGTCGTACGAGGAGGCCGCAGAGTTCGGCGACGTCCACTTCGTGTGCACGGGCACCCCGCAACTTCCCGGGCGCTTCGACGCCGACATGAGCCAGGTGCGCAGCGCGATCGCGACGCTCGCGCCGCTGCTGCGACGCCCGTGCGTGGTCGTCGGCAAGTCCACCGTCCCGGTGGGCACCGCGGCCCAGCTCGCCACGACACTCACCGAGCTCGCGCCCGCGGGCGACGCGGTCGACCTGGTCTGGAACCCGGAGTTCCTGCGCGAGGGGTTCGCGGTCCAAGACACCCTCCAACCCAACCGGATCGTCGTCGGCGTCTCCTCCGAACGCCCGATCGACACCATGCGCCAGGTGTACGCGCGCAGCATCGAGCGCGGCAGCCCGTTCCTGGTCATGGACTACCCGACGGCGGAGCTGGTCAAGGGCGCGGCCAACGCCTTCCTCGCCACGAAGATCTCGTTCATCAACGCGATGGCCGAGCTGTGCGAGGCGACCGGCGGTGACGTCACCATGCTCACCCAGGCCCTGGCGCACGACGAGCGGATCGGCGGCAAGTTCCTGCGCTCCGGGCTCGGCTTCGGCGGCGGCTGCCTACCCAAGGACATCCGCGCGTTCACCGCCCGCGCCGAGGAGCTGGGCGGCGGCGGGGCCGTCACATTCCTCAAGGAGATCGACGCGATCAACCTGCGCCGCCGCACCCGCGCGGTCGAAGTGGCCCGCGAGCTGCTCGGCGACAGTGCGGAGGGACGCCAGGTCGCCGTGCTCGGCGCCGCGTTCAAACCCGACTCCGACGACGTACGCGACTCCCCCGCACTCGAGGTGGCCTCGAGCCTCGCCCGTGAGGGCGCGCGCGTCATCGTCTACGACCCGGAGGCGATGGCGAACGCCAAGCGGCTCCACCCCGAGCTCGACTACGCCGACACGCTCGAGGACGCCGTACGCGACGCGGACGCGGTGCTGTTGCTGACCGAGTGGAAGCAGTTCCGTACGGCCGATCCGGCCGCGTTCGCATCCCTCGTACGACACCCGCGGATCCTCGACGCCCGCAACGTGCTCGACGCGAATGCCTGGCGTGCCGCCGGGTGGGAGTACCGCGCGTTGGGCCGGCCCTGAGGGTGCCGACAACCGAGACCACGGACGCGACCGTCCGCCGATTGCTCCGCGACACCCACACCTGGGCAGTGGTCGGGTTGTCGCCGTCCCGGACGCGGGCGGCGTACGGCGTGGCCCGGTTCCTGCAGCAGCACGGCAAGCGCATCGTTCCCGTGCATCCGAGCGCGCAAGCGGTGCACGGCGAAACCGGCTATGCCAGGCTCGCGGACATCCCGTACGGCATCGACGTCGTCGACGTCTTCGTCAACTCGGCGGCTGCCGGTCAGGTCGCCGACGACGCCGTCGCGGTCGGGGCGCAGGCAGTGTGGTTTCAGCTCGGCGTGGTGGACCAGGATGCCTATGAGCGGGTCACCGCTGCTGGTCTCGACATGGTGATGGATCGCTGCCCCACCGTCGAGTGGTCGCGTCCCGGCCCGCGGTGACCGCGGAGCTCAGAGCTGCTCGCGTAGCCGGTCGCCCTTGGCTTTGGCCTGCGCCTCCAGGTCATCCTGGAATGCGCTCATCCTCCCGCGCAGACCCTCGTCGGAGGCCGCGAGAATACGTACGGCGAGCAGTCCCGCGTTGCGCGCGCCGCCGACCGACACGGTCGCCACCGGCACACCCGCGGGCATCTGCACGATCGAGAGCAGCGAGTCCATCCCGTCCAGGTGGGCGAGCGGCACCGGCACGCCGATCACCGGCAGCGGCGTCACCGACGCGAGCATCCCGGGCAGGTGCGCCGCACCGCCGGCCCCGGCCACCAGGCAGCGCAACCCCCGCTCGGCCGCGGAAGCGCCGTAGTCCAGCATCTGCCGCGGCATCCGGTGCGCGGAAACCACGTCGACCTCGTACGGCACGGCGAACTCGTCCAGCGCCTCGCCGACCGCGGACATCACCCGCCAGTCGGAGTCGGAGCCCATCACAACCCCGACGAGTGGCTGGCCACTCATGTGTCCCCTCGCAGATAGTCGCACGCGTCGCGGGCGCGCTCCCGCGTCCCGTCCAGGTCGTCGCCCACCGCCGTCACGTGGCCGATCTTGCGACCCGGGCGTACCTGCTTGCCGTACAGGTGCACCTTGACCGACGGGTCCTTGGCCAGCACGTGCACGTACCGGGAGTACACGTCGGGGTCCTCCCCGCCGAGCAGGTTCGCCATCACCGTCACCGGCGCCACCGGCACGGTGGAGCCGAGCGGCAGGTCGAGCACCGCGCGCAGGTGCTGCTCGAACTGGGACGTACGCGCGCCCTCGATCGTCCAATGGCCGGAGTTGTGCGGGCGCATGGCGAGCTCATTGACGACCACGCCGGCGTCGGTCTCGAACAGCTCGACGGCGAGCAGCCCCACCACGCCGAGCTCGCCCACGACGCGCAACGCGAGCTGCTGGGCTGCCAGCGCGTGGTCCTCGTCCAGGCCGGGCGCGGGAGCCAGCACCTCGACGCAGATGCCGCCTGCCTGCACCGTCTCCACGATCGGGTACGCGGCGGCCTGCCCGTGTGGCGAGCGCGCGACGAGCGCGGCGAGCTCGCGGCGGAACTCCACCCGCTCTTCCAGCAGCAGCGGCACCGGCGGCAGCGCGACGAGGTCGTCCGGCCCGTCGACGACCCACACGCCCTTGCCGTCGTACCCGCCGCTCACCGCCTTGGCCACGACCGGCCAGCCGTGCTCGTCGGCGAACGCCTGTACGTGTTTCGGCGCGTCGGCGGGGTCGGGCGCGGAGGCGTACGCGGGGCACGGGATGCCGAGCGGCGCCAGCCGTTCACGCATCGCGAGCTTGTCCTGCGCGTACAGCAGCGCGTCCGCGCCCGGCCGTACCGCATGCCCGGCGCCGGCGAGCGCGCGTACGTGCGCACCAGGGACGTGCTCGTGGTCGAAGGTGACGACGTCGCACCCGGCGGCGAACGTGCGCAGGTCGTCCAACGAGGCGTAGTCGCCGACCTGCACGTCACCGCAGACCAGGGCCGCGCCGTCGGCGGGGTCGGCGGCGAGCACCCGGAAACCCACGCCCAGCCCGCTCGCAGCCGCGTGGGTCATCCGGGCGAGCTGTCCCGCACCCACCATGCCGACGACCGGGAACCCCGCTGGATAGCGCACGGCCCCGAGCGTACAAGGTCAGTTGTCAGTGCCTGGTGGAGCTATAGGTCAACCACCCACTGACAACCTGGCTGGACATCAGCGAAGACCGAGGTCCCGCGCGATGAGGAGGCGCTGGACCTCGCTGGTGCCCTCGCCGATCTCGAGCACCTTGGCATCCCGCCACATCCGGGCGACGGGAAACTCGTTCATGAACCCGTACCCGCCGTGCACCTGCGTCGCCTCGCGCGCGTTGGTCACCGCGCACTCCGAGGCGTGCAGCTTCGCGATCGCGGCCTCGTGCTTGAACGGCTCGCCGCGCAGCATCCGCTCCGCCGCGCGGTAGTACGCCAGCCGTGAGGTCTGGGTGCGTACCTCCATGTCCGCGATCTTGAACTGGATCGCCTGGTACGCCGCTATCGCCGAGCCGAACGCCTGCCGCTCCCGTGCGTACTTCACCGACTCGTCGACGCAGCCCTGCGCGAGGCCCGTGGCGAGCGCCGCGATCGCGATGCGGCCCTCGTCCAGGATCTGCAGGAAGTACGCGTAGCCGCGTCCGCGCTCGCCCACGAGGTTCTCCCGCGGCACCCGGCAGTCGGAGAACGCCAGCTCGCGGGTGTCGGACGCGTTCCAGCCGACCTTGGAGTACCGCTGACCGACGGTGAACCCCGGCGTGCCCGACGGCACGATGATCGCGGAGATCTCCTTGCCGCCGTCGGCGGCCGTGCCGGTGACGGCGGTCACCGTCACCAGGCCCGTGATGTCCGTACCGGAGTTGGTGATGAACGCCTTCGTCCCGTCGATCACCCACTCGTCGCCGTCGAGTCGCGCGGTCGTTCGCGTCGCACCGGCGTCCGAGCCACCACCGGGCTCGGTCAGGCCGAACGCGCCGAGCAGCTCGCCGCGGCACAGCCGCGGCAGCCATTCCCGCTTCTGCTCCTCGCTGCCGAACCGGTACACGGGCATGATGCCGAGCGACACGCCCGCCTCCAGCGTGATCGCCATCGACGAGTCCACCCGGGCGAGCTCCTCGATCGCGAGGCACAGCGTGAAGTAGTCGCCCCCCATCCCGCCGTACTCCTCCGGGAAGGGCAGACCGAACAGGCCCATCTGGCTCATCTGCGCGACGATGTCGTACGGGAACTCGTCCCGCTCGTAGTACTCGCCGATCCGGGGAGCGACCACCTCGTGGGCGAACTCCTCGACCGTCTTGCGCAGGGCCTGCTGCTCGTCATCGAGCCGGTAATCAAGCACGGGATCCTCCGTACGTCGTGCGCGCGGGGTGCCCAGGGTCTCCGGGCCTTTGCTGTGACGTTACCCCGCGCCCGCATGCATGATCGTGGGAAACCCGTCCGTGGCGGAGCACGGGTGGGCTTCCCACGATCACCGCGGCCGGTTCGGTCAACAGGGCCGTCGAGAACCGCAAGGGTTCCGTTAGCCTGGCTCGGTGAGCAGGGCCGCCGAGGACGACGCGGGCGCCTCGTCCCGCGAGCGCAGGCCCGGCTTCCTGGGCACGCTGCACGTGCGGTTCGCCCACCTGGTGCACGAGCTGGCGAAGTTCGGCACGGTGGGGATGGCCGCGTACATCATCGACACCGGGCTGTTCAACCTCTTCTACGACTTCGGCACGCTCACCGCGAAGGTGATCGCCGCGGCGGTCGCGACGAGCGCGGCGTTCGCGGGCAACCGGTTCTGGACGTTCCGGCACCGCAAGGACTCCGGGCTGCCGCGGGAGTACTTCCTGTTCTTCGTGCTCAACGGCGTCGGCCTGCTCATCCAGCTGCTCGTGCTAGGGCTCACGCACTACTGGCTCGGTGACATCTGGCCGGACATCTTCCGCAACCGGCTCGCCGACAACCTCTCCGGGAACGTCATCGGGGTCGGCCTCGCGTCGCTGTTCCGGTTCTGGTCGTACCGCCGGTGGGTGTTCCTGCCGCCCGACGCCCCTCCGGTCGACCCGCACTCCGGACTGCCGCACCCTGAGGAGGACACCAGCTAGGGCCACACGGTGCCCTTCACGCCCTCATAGAGGCATCTAAGGCACCGCGTGGCCACTCAATCGCCGCGTACGGGCAGCAAGAAGACCGCAAAACGGGCGGGACGGTCAGCGACCAGCTCCAGCCGCCCGCCGTCGGCCTCGGCGAGGGTACGGGCGAGCGCCAGGCCGAGGCCCGTTCCGTCGGCGCCGGACACGTGCCGGTGGAAGATCTCCGGTGCGATCCCCGGAGGTACGCCCTCCCCCTCGTCGCTGACCTCGACGACCACCGACTGGGAGGTCGCCGACGCCCGTACGGTCGCCGTACCGGCCCCGTGCACCAGCGCGTTGTCGAGCAGCGTGGCGATCACCTGCCCCAGCCCGCCGGCCGACGCCCGTGCGCTCAGGCCGCGGCTGCCCGCGAACGCGAGCGCGCGACCGGAACGGCGGAATGCCGGCTCCCACTCGGCCACCTGCTGGTCGACGATGTCGTCGATGCTGATTGGCGCGATGACCCGCTCCGCGCCCGTACGGGCGGCGGCGAGCAGGTGGTCGACCACCTGGGTGAGCCGCTCCACCTGGGCGAGCGCGGCCTGTGCCTCCTCCTCGACCACCTCGGGCGACCGGGCGGTCGCGGCGATCTCCTCCAGCCGCATCGACAGGGCCGCGAGCGGAGTACGCAGCTGGTGCGAGGCGTTGGTGGCGAACTCCCGCTCGGCCGCGAGCAGCTCCCCGAGGCGTGCCGCGCTGTTGTCCAGGACGGAGGCGACCCGGTCCAGCTCGGCGATCCCGTACCTGCGGCCGCGCGGCAGCGCCTCTCCAGAACCGAGCCGGTCGGCACGCTCGGCAAGATCGGTCAGCGGCCAGGTGAGCCGCCGCGACTGTACGATCGCGAGGCCCACCGCTACCCCGATCGCAACCACTCCGAGACCCGCGACGAGAACCATCGCGCGCGCGATCTGGTCGTCGACCGCGTTCCGGTCGGAGCTCACGACGACGAGAGCGCCGTCCGGCGTATGCGAGCGCGCCTGGATGCGGTTCTCCGGCGCGCGTCCCGCGCGTACCGTCGCGTGGCCGGGATACTTGACGACCACGTACCTGTGCGGATACGTGCGTACCAGGTCGGGCCTTGTTACCCGTTCGCCGCGCTCGGCGTGGATCTGCGCCGACGCCGCGATCTGGTCGGCGTCGCGCTGCAGCCGCTGCCGTGCCTGGTCGAGGATCAGCCGGTTGACGACCACCGCCAGCGGGACGCCGAAGAGCAGCACCGCCACGATCGAGACGATGAGCGTGGAGACGATGAACCGTACGCGCACGCCCGCTGGTCTTCCTCCGGACCGCGTCAGGAACACGCGAACCGCCGTCAATCCCGCTCGAACCGGAACCCCACACCGCGCACGGTCGTGATGAACCGGGGCGTCGCGGCGTCGTCGCCGAGCTTTCGGCGCAGCCAGGAGATGTGCATGTCCAGCGTCTTGGTCGATCCCCACCAGTTGGCGTCCCACACCTCTTGCATGATGCGGTCGCGGGGGACGACCTTGCCCGCCTCCTGGTGCAGCAGCCGCAGCAGGTCGAACTCCTTGGCGGTCAACGTGATCTCGTCATCCCCGACCCAGGCGCGCCTGCTGTCCGCGTCGATGCGCACGCCACGCACGGTCGGGCTCTCCGCGGGTCCTCGGCGAAGCAGCGCCCGGACGCGCGCCAGCAGCTCGGCCAGCCGGAACGGCTTGGTCACGTAGTCGTCGGCACCGGCGTCGAGCCCGACGACCGTGTCCACCTCGTCGGCGCGGGCGGTGAGCACGAGGATGGGCACACCGCAACCGGTCGCGCGCAGCCGGCGGCAGACCTCCAACCCGTCCATACCGGGCAGCCCGAGGTCGAGCACCAGCAGGTCGGTGCCGCGTTCGAGTGCCCTGGTCAGCGTCGCGGGGCCGTTCTCGGTGATCTCGACCTCGTACTGCTCCCTGCGCAGCGCGCGAGCAAGCGGCTGGGAGATGGAGGTGTCGTCCTCGGCAAGCAGTACACGGGTCACGATCTCGATGGTAGACGGACGGCCGGGTACGGGGGTGCTCATACCGGGGTCACGCCGTGCCTGCGGCGGGAGAAGTCGCGGTTCTTGGTCCGGTACGCGGCGTACCTGCGCACCAGCTCGCCGCGCAGCGCCGACGCCGGGATCACATCGTCGACGACGAGCTCGCTGGCCAGCCTGAGCACGTCGATGTCGTCCTCGTACTCGGCGCGCTGCCGCTCGACGTAGTCCGCGCGCTCCTGCTCGTCCTCGATCGCCTGGAGCTTCTTGTAGTACACCGCGTTGACCGCGGCCTCCGCTCCCATGACGGCTATCTTCGCCGTGGGCAGGGCGATCGTCGCGTCCGGCTCGAAGCCCGGACCGCACATCGCGTACAGGCCGGCCCCGTAGGCCTTGCGCACGACCACACAGATCTTCGGGACCGTCGCCTCGCTGACCGCGGTGATCATCTTGGCGCCGTGCCGGATGATGCCCTGGCGCTCGACGGCCGTGCCGACCATGAAGCCGGGCACGTCGGAGAGGAACAGCAGCGGCACGTTGAAGGCGTCGCACAGCTGGATGAACCTGGTCGCCTTGTCCGCGGAGTCGACGAACAGCACGCCGCCCTTGAACATCGGGTTGTTCGCGACCACACCGACCGTACGGCCGTCGAGGCGCGCGAAACCGACGAGCAGCTCCCGGGCCCACTGCGCGTGAATCTCGAAGAACGAGCCCTGGTCGACCAGGCCGCGCACAAACCTGCGCATGTCGTACGCCTGCCGGTCGCTCGCGGGCACGAGGGCGTCCAGGTCGATGTCCTCGGCAGGCCGGGCCTCGTCCACCGGCGGGTCCCCGGCCCAGTTGCTCGGCAGGTACGACAGGTACCCGCGTACGAACTCGACGGCGGACGCCTCGTCCCCGGCGAGGTAGTGGCCCACGCCGGAGACCGAGCAGTGCACCTTCGCGCCGCCCATCTCCTCCAGCGTGGTCTTCTCCCCCACCACCATCTCGACCATCCGGTCGCTGCCCAGGTACATCGAGGCGTTCTGGTCGACCATCGCGACCACGTCGCAGAACGCGGGGATGTACGCGCCGCCCGCCGCGGACGGGCCGAACAGCGCGCACACCTGCGGGATCGACCCGCTGGCCCGTACCTGGGTGTGGAAGATCCGCCCAGCGCCGCGCCGCCCGGGGAACATCTGCACCTGGTCGGTGATCCGGGCGCCGGCGGAGTCGACCAGGTAGACCATCGGCACGCCGGTGCGGTACGCGGTTTCGATGACCCGGATGATCTTCTCGACCGTACGCGTCCCCCACGAGCCGGCCTTCACCGTGGAGTCGTTGGCCATCAGGCAGATCGGACTGCCTCCGACGGTCGCGGACCCGGTGACCACGGCGTCGGCGGGCAGGTCGCCGGCGAGCACGTTGGCGTACACGCCGTCCTCGACGAACGACCCGTCGTCGACGAGCAGGGCGATCCGCTCGCGGGCGAACAGCTTGCCCTTGGCGGCGTTGGCGTCGTGGTACTTCGCCGCGCCGCCGGCGAGCACCCGCTCGCGCACCTCGCTGATGCGCGGGTGCCCGGGCTCGTCCGTCACGGGTGTCGTGTCGCCGTCGCTCCTGCTGTCCTCAACGCTCACGCGCCGAGCGTACCGACCGACGAGGGATCCCCGGGCGGATCCCAACCCCGCGGGGGATCCCCCGTCAGCCGACGCGCTTGTCCTTGTAGCACCACCGCCACTGCTCGCCGTGCTCCGCCGAGCCGACGACCGGGTGCCCCGTCGACTCGAAATGCGCCTCCGCGTGGCGGTACGGGGAGGAGTCGCAGCAGCCGATGTTCCCGCACCGCAGGCAGGCGCGCAGGTGTACCCACGCGGTGTTGCCCTGGGCAAGGCACTCCCGGCACTCGCGCGGGTCCGCGTCGGGAACGGTGGTCGGCGACTCGCGCAGGTGCTCGCAGGCGGGTGCGCTCCGTACCGGCATCACGTCCTGGTGCCCGGCGCCCTCCTCCGGCTCGGACACCTCGGGAAGCAGCGCGTCCTCCAGGTCCAGATGCCGTTGCAGGTCGCGCAGCAGCTCCTCCTCCAGCTCCCCGCTGTCGCGCAGCCGGACGATGACCTCCCGCTCGGCGGCGACCATCTCGCGGCGCAACCGCGCGTAGAGCCGCCCCGGGGTCTCGGTCTCCTGCTCGCCGAGCTGCTCCCACGCGTAGTTCGCCCGCAGTTCGAGCTGCCTGGACAGGCGCTCCACCAGCTGCTCCGGCAGGTCCTCGGCGGTGCCGATCGCGCGCAGCCGTTCCTTCGCGGCCTCCGCCGCCTGCTGCTGCGCCCGGGCGACCTGTAGCGCGTCGTACCGGGGGTCCGGCGGTCGTACGTCGAGCCGGCGGACCAGCTTGGGAAGCGTGCCGCCCTGAAGGCCGAGCGTCACGAGGATCACCACGACGGCGATCAGCAGGTACAGATCCCGGTACGGAACTTCGAGCGGAATGGTCTGCACCGCCGCTAGCGTCACCACGCCGCGCATACCCGCCCACGAGATGACCGCGAGGCCACCCGCCGACGGCCGGCCCCGCGACGACCAGGGCACCACCCGGGCCAGGTACGTCATGGCGAACACCCATGCCGGCCTGATGAGCACCACGATGAGGACGACCACGACGGTGACCACGACGACCACCGGCAACGGCTGCCGTACGCTCGCGACGATCGAGGTGAGCTCCAGCCCGATGAGCATGAACACGCCGCCCTCGACGAGCAGCTGCACCGTCGACCACATGGCGACGTCGGTGAGCCGGGCCTGCGGTGCCTGCTCCGTGGGCGACCGGTGAGCCAGCAGCAAGCCCGTGACCACGACGGCGATGACGCCTGAGGTGTGCGCCTCCTCTGCGGCGAGGTAGACCCCGAACGGCGTCACCAGGGAGAGCCCGGTCTCGATGAGCGTCGGCACCCGCCGGCGCCGCAGCCAGGTGATGAGGATGCCGGCGGCACCCCCGATCGCCGCCCCGACGGCACCGGCGTACACGAACGTCAGCACCGCGCCGGACGGCGACAGGGCCCCCGCGGCGATGCCGGCGGCGGCGACGCGGAGGAGCACCAGCGCGGTGGCGTCGTTGAAGAGGCTCTCCCCCTCCAGGATGGCGAGCAGGCGGCGTGGCATGCCGGCGCGCCGCGCGACGGCGGTCGCTGCCGCGGCGTCCGGCGGCGCGACCACCGCCC
>JBOHBN010000401.1:0-5749 GCA_050698355.1 Streptosporangiales bacterium
TGTAGCCATGGCTACAACGAATCTTCATGATCACCCAGTACGACAGACGCGATATATCTTGACTTCGACTGCGGGCGAGGCTACCGTCATCAGCAACACGATATAGCTCGTTTTCTGCGGGAGGTAGCGGTGGGAACTCAGGCATCGATCAAGTATCCGGAAACCCTGGGGTTCGACGCGGTGACGGACCTCAAGGTGCGGCTGGTGCGCGGCCACGTCGACGTGGTCGGTACGGATGGGCCGCCCCGAGTGGAGGTGCACGAGATCGAGGGTGACCCGCTCGTGGTGACCGAGGAGGACGGCCGGCTGGAGGTCGGCTACGAGGACCTGGGGAGCGTGTTCGACTTCGAGAGCATGTCCGGCAAGGAGGCCCTGCAGGGGCTGGGCGAGGCGCTGCGCGACCTGCTGCACGAGGGCCGTACGGGCAGGGCGCAGGAATGGGTCGGGCGGTTCTCCTGGTTCGGCCGGCGGCGGCGCGCGGTCGTCTCGATCGCCGTGCCACGACAGTGCCCGGTGCGGGTCAACGTGGTGTCCGCCTCCGCGGTCGTGGCCGGGCTGGACAGCCAGGCGAAGGTGAAGAGCGTCTCCGGCGACATCACCCTCGACGGGCTCTCCGGGGCCGTCGACGCGCACACCGTCTCGGGTGCGCTCGAGGCGCAGGGCCTCGCCGCGACGCTGAGCTTCGCGACCACTTCCGGGGATCTCACGGTCGTGGAGGCGACGAGCGAACGCATCGAGGGCCACACGGTGTCGGGCGACCTGACCGCCGACCTCGACCTCGCCGACAACGGAAAGGTCGGGCTCGGCAGCGTCTCGGGTGACGTCACCGTACGCCTGGGCGAGAGCACCGGCGCGACGGTCCGTGCGTTCACCACGTCGGGCAACACCTCGTCCGGATTCGACGGCCTGCACACGCAGCGGAGCCCGGGCAAGCGGTCGATCGAGGGCGTGCTCGGTGACGGACGCGGCCGGGTCGAGGTGAAGACCGTGTCCGGCGACGTTCACCTGCTACGGCGGCAGCGCGCGACGGGCAAGGCCACCGCATGATGAGGGCGCTGTTCGGCCACGGCAGACTGCGGCTGTACCTGCTGAAGCTGCTGGACGAGGAGCCGCGGCACGGCTACGACATCATCAAGCAGCTCGAGGACCGGTTCCTGGGCGTGTACGCGCCGTCGGCGGGGACGGTCTACCCGCGGCTGAGCCGCCTGGAGGAGGAGGGCCTCGTCTCGCACCAGGTGGCGGAGGGGCGCAAGGTGTACCAGCTCACCGACGCCGGACGGGAGGAGCTGGGGCGGCGCCAGGAGGAGCTGGCCGAGCTCGAGCGCGACATCGACCGGTCCGTACACGACCTCGCCGCGGAGGTGCGCGAGGACGTCCGGTCGTCGGTCAGGCAGATCCGCGAGGAGCTGAAGACCGCCGCCCGGCAGACCCGCGAGAACCGATCCCGGCGCCAGTACGACGACGAGGATGCGCACGGCGCGCAGTGGCCGGGCATGGCCGACGTGCCCGGTTGGGACGACGCGATGCGCCAGGTCCAGGACGCGGTGCGGCAGGCCACGGAGGCCGTACGCGGCAGCGGCCGGGAATGGCTGGGCGACGGCGCCGGTGCGCACCGGCTCAGCAAGGGGGTCCTGGGCGGCGTCGAGCAGCTACGCGCGGAGATACGCACGGCCGTGAAGTCCGGCGTGGACGAGGAGGCGCTGCGCGAGCTGCAGGCCACCGTCGACCTGGCACGAGGACAGGTCCGGGACCTGGTCGCGCGCTCGCGTTGACGAGGCCCGGCACCAGCTGCCGTCGTCACTTCGCGGCGGGGGTTTCTACGTACGCGTAGCGGTGGCGGCGCAGCGCGAGGCTCGCGGTCAGCGCACCGACAAGGCTGACCAGGCCGATCAGCGCGAGCAACCCCGCGATACTCCACGACGCCTGGCCCGAGGCCCGAAACACCGCGGCGGCGATGAGCGGGACGAAGCCGCTGACCACGCCGGACAGGTTGTACGAGAGGGCAACCGCGCTGTAGCGGGTCTCGTCGGGGAACATCTCCGACAGCATCGGACCCATCGGCGCGTACGGGATCGACAGCGCGCCCACACCGATCGCGACGCCGATGATGACGAGTGCCGGCACCTTCGTGTCGATCAGCGCGAAGACCGGGAACGCGACCAGCAGCGACACCAACGAGCCGATGGCGCAGACCCTCCAGTGGGTGATGCGGTCAGCGAGCCGGCCGAAGAACGCGAGCACGCACATCTCCACACCGGCCGCGACGAGGGTGGCGTCGAGCATCAGCGACCTCGACAACCCCAGCGTGTTGTGGCCGTAACTGATCACGTAGGTCGTCATCAGGTAGAACCCGCCGACGACGATGAGCGGCGCGCCGATGCCGACGAGCATCCGCAGCGGCACCGTACGCAGGGCGGTCGCCACAGGCACCCGCTGCTGCCTGTTCTCCGCCAGCACACGCTGGAACAGGGGGGATTCCTCGACCCGTAGCCGCAGGTAGAGACCGACGGCGAGCAGGAGGAACGCGGCGAGGAACGGCAACCGCCAGCCCCACGCCAGTAGCTGGTCATCCGGGAGCAGCACCACGAGCGCGAGCGCACCGCTGGACAGCAGCGTTCCGACAGGAGAACCCTGTTGCACGAGCGAGGCGAAGACATTGCGCCGGCGTACAGGGGCGTGCTCGATGGTCAGCAGCATGGCGCCGCTCCACTCGCCGCCGACGGAGAACCCCTGGAGAAACCGCAGCGCCGTCAACAGGATCGGGGCCGCCACGCCAATGCTCTGGTACGTGGGCAGCAGCCCGATACCTCCGGTACACACGCCCATCAGGACCACGGTGGCGATGAGGGTGCGCTTGCGCCCGTACCGATCGCCGAAGTGGCCGAAGAAGGCGGCGCCGATGGGCCTGGCGCAGAACCCGACGGCGAACGTGGTGAAGGCCGCGATGACCCCGATGGCCGGGTCCAGCGAGGGAAAGAACAGCTTGTCGAAGACGAGCGCCGACGCCGAGCCGTACAGGAAGTAGTCGTACCACTCGAGCGCGGTCCCGACGAACGACGCGGCCGCGATCTTGCCGACCTCGCGCTGGACCGATCCACCCGTTGCAGACGTGGCGTGTTCCATCAGCGACCTCCCACGGTCGAGGCTGCGCGTCCCGGCACGCTCAGTCGAGGGTGAAGACGACCTTGCCGAAGACGTCGCCGCCGGCAAGGGCGGCGAACCCGTCACGGGCGTCGCGCAACGGCAGCACCCGGTCGATGGTGGGGCGTACGCCGGAGACGTCGAGGAAGGAGAGGAGGCCGCGTAACTCGTCGCGGCTGCCCATGGTCGAGCCGATGACCGACAGCTGCTGGAAGAAGACCCGCTGCAGCTCCGCGGACGGGTTCGGCCCGCTCGTCGACCCGGCGACGACGATCCGCCCGCCGGGACGCAGGCACCGAAGCGAGTGACCCCAGGTTGCCTCGCCGACCGTCTCGAGCACCGCGTCGACGCGCGCGGGGAGCCGCGCGCCCGACTCGAACGCCTCGTGCGCGCCAAGGTCCAGCGCGCGCTCCCGCTTGCCGGCGTCGCGGCTCGTCACCCACACCCGCAGGCCCGCCGCCCGGCCGAGCGCGATGAGAGCGGTGGCGACCCCACCGCCCGCACCCTGGACGAGCACGGTGCCGCCGGGCCGTACACCGGAGTTCGCGAACAGCATCCGGTACGCGGTCAACCACGCGGTCGGCAGGCACGCCGCCTCCTCGAAGGAGAGCGTTGCCGGCTTGGCCAGCAGGTTGCGCCGCGGCACGGCGACCTGCTCGGCGAACGTCCCGTCGTAACGCTCGGAGAGCAGCGACCGCCTCGGGTCGAGCGTCTCGTCGCCGAGCCAGTCCTCGCCGCAGATGACCGAGTGGACGACGACCTCGTTGCCGTCCGCGTCGATCCCCGAGGCGTCGCAGCCGAGCACGCGCGGCAGCTCCTCGGTGGAGAGCCCCACTCCGCGCAGGGACCACAGGTCGTGCTGGTTGAGCGCGGCGGCGCGTACGCCCACCGTCGTCCACCCAGCCGGGGCCTCCGGCGCGTCCCTCTCGCCGCACTCCAACCCGGCGAGCGGGTTTGCCTCGTCGAACCGCATTGCGCTGACCGCGAACATGATCCGGAGCCTAGCAATCACCTCCCGCCGCGGGACGTACCGTTGAGCGGGTGGACCTCTCCTCGTACGCGGAGCTGGCCGTCACGCTGATCAACACCGACGACCGGAGCCGGCCCGACGGCGACCAGCTGACCGATCTGGCCCAGCTACGCGGCTTCTTCGCCGACCGGCCGCGCTCGCGCGCGACCTGCACAAAGGCGGACCTGCAGCAGGCGCGCCAGGTCCGCGACCGGCTGCGGGACGTCTTCGAGACAGTACATGCAGGTGACGTGCCGCTCGCCGTGAAACGCCTCAACGCCTTGCTCGACGAGTACCCGGTGCGGCCGGTGGTGACCGACCACGACGACGCCCGCTGGCACCTGCACCTGCGCGAAGTCGGGTCGGCGACCGAGCGCTACGTCGCCCGCGCGGTGATGGGCATCGCGATGCTCGTCACCGAGCTGTCGCCCGACCGGCTGGGGATCTGCCAGGCGGCGCCGTGCCGGAACGCGTTCCTCGACACCTCGACGAACCGCTCCCGCCGCTACTGCTCGGAACGCTGCGCGACCCGCGCCAACGTCGCCGCGTACCGCGCCCGCCGCAAGGAGCAAGCCTGACGACGACCTGAGACCGTCGAACCGTACGGGCGCTCACCGACACACGGGTACGCCCGACAACCGGTCGGACCGCCTGAGTAGGGTCCAGTGTCGGAGGTGGATATGCCCACAAAGCCAGCAGACCCCCGCGGGGGTGGCGAGGCGGCGCTTGTCATGTCGCTGCCCGCGAACACCGCCTATGTCTCGGTGGCGCGCGCGGCCGCCGCCGGGCTCGCCTCGATGCTGGACTGGACCCTGGACGAGCTCGACGACCTGCGCATCGCCGTCGACGAGGCGAGCGGCATGCTCCTGCGTGCTGGCGCCTCGGATGGTTTGCACCTGGAGTGCCGACGCGACGGCGACCACGGCCTCGCCGTGTCGCTGGGAGCGAGCACCGGCGAGGCGCCGCTGCCCGCGGACTCGTTCGGCTGGACCGTCCTGCGCGCGGTCAGCGACGACGCGCAGGTCCACACCGATGGCGCGACCACATCAATCACCGTTCACAAGACCGGCCACTCGGAGCAGAGGTGACGGTCACGGCCTCCTCCTCGTACGGTCCGGACAGAGAGCGGGTGCACGAACTCTTCCGGCAGAAGCACGACGCGCCGGACGGCTCCAAGGAGCGCGAAGCGGCCCGCGAGGAGCTCATCGAGCTGCACCTGCCGCTCGTCGACTACCTGGCGGGGCGGTTCCGCAACCGCGGCGAGCTGACCGACGACCTGGTGCAGGTCGCGACGATCGGGTTGATCAAGTCGGTCGACCGGTTCGACCCCTCCCGAGGCGTGGAGTTCTCCACGTACGCCACCCCGACGATCGTCGGCGAGATCAAGCGGCACTTCCGGGACAAGGGATGGGCGATCCGCGAGCCGCGCCGGCTGCAGGAGCTCAAGCTTGCCCTCGCCAAGGCGACGAGCGAGCTGTCCCAGCAAGGCGGCAGGTCCCCGACCGTCCGGGAGCTGGCCAAGCATCTGGGCATCACCGAGGACGAGGTGCTCGAGGGCCTCGACTCGGCGAACGCGTACTCGGCCGTGTCGCTCGACGC
>JBOHBN010000402.1:0-10119 GCA_050698355.1 Streptosporangiales bacterium
CTGCTAAAGAACGCGAAGGACGTACTTCACCAACACGATGCGGAACTGGTCGGAAACTCGTTCCATTCTCTGGAAGAGACCCAGTTTTCCAGCTATGTGTCCAATGCGGTGGCAGCAAAGCCGGATGTCTTGCTGTTGCTCAACTTCAGCTCCCAGAACACCAACACGATCAAGCAGGCGGTGTCGTTCGGCGTCAAGAAGAAGATGACGGTTCTCAGCGCATGGTCGTCGGGCCTGAGCCAGTACCAGGCGCTCGGTGCGGACACGGTCGACGGCCTGTACTTCGGTTGCCAGTACTGGCACGGGATCGACACCGAGGAGAACAAGAAGTTCGTTGCCTTCGTACAGAAGAAGCTCGGCCAGCCGCCGAACTACCCGATGGCGACGGGCTACGTCGAGGCCAAGCTGCTCGCCGACGGGATCAAGGAGGCCGGGTCCACTGACCCGGACAAGGTGATCGCGGCGCTCGAGGGATACAAGTACGACGGTGTCACCGGCCCGGAGCATATCCGCAGCGACAACCACCAGGTCGAGAAGGACTACTACCTGCTCAAGGGCAAGCCCAAGGCGAAGATGGCCGACAAGTACGACTTCATGGAGATCGTTTCCAGCGGCAAGTCGTTCCGGCCCACCGGTCAGACCCAGTGCAAGCTGTGACCTGACTAGCCCTGATCGTTCGCTTTCCGAGGGGAGCCCGAAGATGCTGGAGCCGACCGTTGGAAGGACTGCACGATGAGACGCAGGCCCGTGTTCGCCGCAGCGATGGCTATGGTGCTGGTCGGTGCGTTGACCCAAGCGAGTGTCGCGTCTGCCGCAGCTCCACCGAAAAGTGCCCAGGGTGAGACGGGACCGGCGAAGACTAAGAATGAGGCCTTCCCTCGCCCGGGACACCTCAACGCGATCACCGATGTGGCCGGCATCCAGGTGGGTCAGTACTCCAGGACCGACGGTGACTACCAGACCGGCACCACGGTCGTCCGCGCCCCGGACGGCGCGGTGAACGGCGTCTCCGTGCCGGGTGGTTGGCCGGGGACGATCAACACCGATGTCCTCGATCCCAAGAAGAACCCGCAGCTGTCCGACGCGGTGTTCCTGAGCGGCGGGAGCTACTACGGGCTCGCCACGTTCGGCGGCGTGATGAGGTGGATGGAGCAGCACTGCGAGGGCCTGCAGGTGGGGCCGAAGCGGTGCGACGTCGATCCCCTGGTGTCGGGCGCCATCGTGTTCGACCTCGGCAGGGGTGGCGATTTCGACGCCCGCCCGACGGCGGACTTCGGTTATCGCGCGGCGGACAACACTCAGCCTGGGCGGGTGGCCCAGGGCAATGTCGGGGCAGGCACCGGCACCCACTCCACGCCGTTCAAGGGTGGTATAGGCACTGCCAGTATTGAGTACAAGGACGGGCTGACGGTGGGCGCGCTCATCGCGGTCAACGCGGGGACGGCGGTCAACCCGAACAACTGCGGATTCTACGCGCGCTACCTCGGACTCGGTGACGAGTTCAAGGGCCTGCGCCTGCCGACGAAGCGCGCGTGCCGGAAGGCGTTCGCGACGAACGCTAGCGCGGGCTCGAAGCAACCGGCGCACCCGCACACGGCGATCGCGGTTGTCGCGACGAACGCCGGGCTGAGCGACGCGCAGACCGCGCAGATGGCCAGCCGCGGAGGCGATGGGGAAGTGATCGCTATCGACACGATCCACACCCTGGGGGACGGTGACACGATCTTTGCGTTGTCGACCGACAAGTGGAAGGGGTCATGCGACCAGACCGACTGCCTCGAGCGAGTATACGCGGGTGCGACGAAGACGATCGCGAGAGCCGTGGTGCATGCGCTGTTGAATGCGAAGTCCACGCAAGGGATCGTAAGCTACTGCGACACCTTCGCGCGGGCGTGCAAGCATCTGGCGAAGTCCTGACCACGGGCGTGAGCGTGCAGTCGGTGGGCAGGAGGTGAGATGAGCCTTGATGCGATCCTGGCACAGGTGCTGAACGGCATCGGCAACGGGATGATCTACTTCCTGATCGCGGTGGGCCTCACCGTGATCTTCGGCATCATGGACTTCGTCAACTTCGCGCACGGCGCCTTCTATCTGTTCGGCGCCTACCTGACGTACCAGGCCGTGCAGCTGACCGGAAGCTTCTGGGCCGGGATCATCATAGGGCCGGTCATCGTGGCGATCGTCGCACTCGCGCTCGAACGGGTGGTCCTCCAGCACTTGTACGGCGCGGACCACACCTATCAGATCATCCTCACCTTCGGCGTCGCGCTAATCGCGGTCGAGCTGGTGATCCTCATGTGGACGGCGACTCCGCGCAACGTACCGACGCCGGACCTGTTGCAGGGGCGCACCAATCTGCTGGTGCTGCAGTTCCCCAACTACCGCATCTTCGTCATCCTGCTCACCGCGGCGCTCGCCGTCGCGATCTGGTTCGGCCTGGAGCGGACCCGGTTCGGTGCAATCGTCCGCGCCGGCACGGAGTCGATCGACATGGTGTCGAGCCTCGGCATCAACATCCGCTTGGTCTTCGCGCTGACGTTCGCCGTCGGCGCGGGGCTCGCCGCGCTCGGCGGCGTGCTCGCTGCCCCGATGCAGGGCCTCAACCCGTTCATCGGCCAGAGCGTGCTCGGCCTCGCGTTCGTGGTGGTCGTCGTGGGCGGCATGGGGAGCTTCTCCGGCGCACTCGTCGCCGGCTTGTTGATCGGGATCATCCAGAGCCTCACGGTGATGGTGTGGCCCGTTGGCGGCAACGTGGTCATCTACGTCTTCATGGCGGCCGTGCTGCTCGGCAGGCAGGCGGGCTTGCTGGGGCGGAAGAGCCGTGCCACCTGACGCCCCCGAGCCCCAGATGGACGAGGTCCGCTCCGAACCCGAGCCGCAGCACCGTGACGGCGCGGAACAGAGCGCGGAGGCCCAGGCGGCCGGGCGGGCGCCGACGCCGTCCGCGCGGTGGCGTGCGTTCATCCTCCCCGTCGCCGCCCTGCTCAGCGCCGCGGCACTGCCCTTCGTGCTTCCGACCTACTATGTGTGCACGCTCGTCCTCGTGTACGCGATGGCCGCGGTCGGGCTCAACCTGCTGTGGGGGCACGCCGGACTGATGTCGTTCGGTCAAGGCATCTTCTTCGGCTTCGGCGCGTACGGCTCTGCGCTGGTAATGATCCATCTGCACTGGGGGCTGATCCGCGCGCTGCTCACCGGTTTGGTGCTCGGCGCGGCGGTCGCAGCCGCGGTCGGTTTCCTCGCGGTCCGGCGGCGCGGCATCTACTTCGTACTGCTCACGTTCGCATTCGCGGAGATGTTCGCGTTCCTGGTCTATGCGTTCGGCGACCTCACCGGCGGCGAGAACGGCCTGCTCGGAGTGCCGCGACCAGCGCTGAAGATCGGCGGCACGGCACTGTTCGGCTACGACAGTGACGTGAAGATGTACGTGCTGTCCGGAGTGCTCTTCGTCCTCGTGATGGTGTTCATCCTGATCGTCACCCGCTCACGGTTCGGTAGCACGCTGCGGGCGGTACGCGACAACGAGGACAGGGCACGTGCTCTCGGCTACAACGTGAAGGCGTTCAAGGTGCTCGCGTTCACGATCTCCGGCGCGGTGACCGGCATTGCCGGCGTGGTGTACGCGTTGTTGCTGCGCTCGGTCCCGGACTCCGCGATGCAGCTGAGCACCTCGAGCCACATCCTCGTGATGACCATCGTCGGCGGTAGCGGAAACCTGTACGGCTCGTTCCTCGGCGCGCTGGGGATCACCGTGCTCTCCGACCAGCTCTCGTACGTGTGGGCCCGGTGGAACATCATCCTCGGGTTGGTGCTCATCGTCCTCGTGCTGTTCCTGAAGGGCGGTATCTGGGGCGGTCTCGCCCAACTCGCCCGGTGGCTGCTGGGTAAGCGGGGTGCCAGGGATGAGTGAGACCGTGCTGGACGTCCAGAATGTGGGCCGCAGGTTCGGCAACCTGGTCGCGCTGGAAGATATCGACCTGCATGTCGCGCAGGGCAGCGTGCACGCCGTGATCGGCCCGAACGGTGCGGGCAAGACCACGCTGTTCAACATCCTGAGCGGTGAGCTGACACCGACCAGCGGCCGAGTTGTCTTCGAGGGGCGGCGGATCGACCAGCTACGCCCCGATGTCCGTGCGCACCGCGGCATCGGTCGCTCGTTCCAGGTGACGAGCATCTTCCAGACGCTCACCGTGTTCGAGAACGTGCGCATCGCGGCGCAGGCGAGCCGCCGGCGTTCGGCGTTCAACTTCCTCGCCCCGGTACGCACGTCGAGTGCGGCCAGCGAGCGCGCGTGGGAAGTGCTCGACCGCGTGGGCCTGCGCGTTGACGAGGCCGGCATCCCCGCCGGGGAGCTGAGCCACGGCCGGCAACGGCTCCTCGGCGTAGCGCTCGCGCTGGCCGGTCAACCGCGGTTGCTGCTGCTCGACGAACCGTGCGCCGGCATGGGCTCGGAAGATGTCGTGCTGATGCAGGACCTACTCGAGGACCTGGCGAAGGACCACACGATCGTGCTCATCGAGCACCACGTCGAGCTGGTCATGGCGGTCTCGGACGTCGTGACGGTGCTCGACCACGGGGCGCTGCTCGTGGAGGGCGACCCGCGTACGGTCGGGAGCCATCCTCGCGTCCGCGAGGCGTACCTGGGGGTCGGTCTCTGATGTTGCACCTCGCTTCGCTGACCGCGTTCTACGGCAAGAGCCAGGTGCTCCGCGGCGTGAGCCTGGACGTCGCGGAGGGCGAGGTCGTGGCGATGCTCGGCCGCAACGGTGCGGGCAAGACCACGACGCTGAAGTCGGTGATGGGCATCGAGACCGAGCGCGGCGGTGTCATCGAGTTCCACGGCCGGGACCTGCGTCGGATGTCGCCGTTCGAGATCGCCCGGCTGGGAATCGGTTACGTGCCGGAGCATCGCGGTATCTTCGCGAAGCTCAGTGTCGAGCAGAACCTGCAGATCGCGCTGCGCAAGGGGAGCTCCTACTCGCTCGACGACGTATACGCGATCTTCCCGAGCATCGCGTCTCGCAGGAGGCACTGGGGGTTCCAGCTGTCGGGCGGCGAGCAGCAGATGCTCGCGATCGCACGCGCCCTGGTGACCGGGCCCCGGCTGGTCTTGCTCGACGAGCCGTCGCAGGGCCTCGCGCCCGTCGTCCTGCACGAGGTGGTCCGTGTGATCGGCGAGGTGCAACGCACCGGCGTGGCCGTCCTGCTCGTCGAACAGAACCTCGACCTGTGCCAGCGAGTCGCCGAGCGGTTCTACATCCTCGACAGCGGCACGACGGTGTACGAGGGCGACAGCGCCGAGTTCGCCGCCGCGGATGACGTACGCACCAAGTACCTGACGCTCGACGTCGGGGGCCGGCACGGTTAGGGAGGGCAGCGTGGAGATCTTCACGGCGCGGCACGTGGAAACGATGGGAACCGACGGATCGGACGCGCAGGGCATCGCGGTGTCCGACGGCCGCGTGGTCGCGGTCGGGCGGGCCAACGACCTGGTCGCACGCCACGCCGGCGCCACGCGCACCGACTTCGGCGACAGTGTCATCGTCCCCGGCTTGAACGACGCGCACATGCACCTGGTCCAGGCCGCCGAGGACGTGCTGCACGTCGACGTGTCGTACCGTGCGGTTGGCTCGATCGCCGACATCAAGCAGAAGGTACGCGAGCAGGCCGCGGCGCTACCCGCGGGCAGCTGGATCAGGGGCAGCAGATACGACGACGGCAAGACCGCCGAGAGCCGTACCCTTTCCAGGGACGACCTGGACAACGCCGCGTCAGACAACCCCGTCCTGGTGATCCACGTGGCCGGCCACTGGGGCGTGGCGAACTCGGCGGCGCTGCGTGCCGGCGGGATCGACGAGACCACCGCCGATCCGCCGGGCGGTGCGTACGGCCGCGACGCCGCGGGCCGGCTGAACGGCGTGCTGTACGAGCAGGCGCTGTTCGACTTCGCGTACCCGCAGGTCTCGCACACCGGCAGTACGGTCGCACCGCAGAGCATGCTCGAGGACAAGCTCGTCGGCCTGCAACGTGCGCAGTCGATGTTCCACGCCGCCGGGCTCACATCCATCGGTGACGCTCTTGTCGGGCCGGACGACGTGGAGCTGCTCGTCGAGGCGAAGCGGCGCGGCCTTTTGAGCCTGCGCGTCAGCATGCTGATCACCGCAGAGCATTACGACGAGATGCGCCGCCTTGCCGCGTCAGGGTCGTTCGACGATGATCAGCTGCGCATCCAGGGGATCAAGTCGTTCGTCGACGGCGCGATCGGCGGGCGCACCTGCCTGGTGGAGGAGCCGTTCGAGGGCACCGAGGACCACGGCATCCAGACCAGGAGCGAGGAGCAGCTGCTCGACACGGTGCGCAGGGCCCAGGAGGATGGCGTGCGCGTCGGCGTCCATGCCAACGGTGACAGGGCGATCCGGCTGCTGCTCGATGTGTTCGAGCAGGTCGAACGCGAGCGGCCCCGGCCCGACCTGCATCACCGCATCGAGCACTGCACGATCGTGTCGGAGGACATCGTGGGCCGCATCGAGCGGCTGGGCGCTATCGCGGTGCCGTTCGGCAGCTACGTCAACTATCACGGCAGCAAGCTGCTCGACTGGTACGGCAGCAAGCGGTTGGAGCGCATGTTCGCGCACCGGTGGTTCTGGGACGCGGGCATCTGCGTGGCCGGATCGTCGGACTTCCTGTGCGGGCCGTACGAGCCGCTGCTCGGGCTGCAGAGCTGCGTGACCAGGCAGGGCTTCGACGGACCGGTGATGGGGGAGAACCAACGGCTCAGCGCCCGCGAGGCGCTTGCCTGCTACACGACCAACTCCGCGCGCGCGGCGGGTGAGGAGGCGTACAAGGGACGCCTCGAGCCCGGATACCTCGCGGACTTCGTCGTGCTCGGCGACGACCCGCTGGCCGTGCCCCCCGACACGCTCGGCTCCCTTCCCGTCGAGGCCACGTACGTCGGCGGCCGCAAGGTATGGAGTTCTTCGTGACGGTGGTGCGCGCGGCACTCGTCCAGGCGTCATGGACGGGCAGCAAGGACTCGATGGTCGAGCGGGGTGTCGCGTACGCGCGCGAGGCGGCCACCCGCGGCGCGCAGGTGGTGTGCTTCCAGGAACTGTTCTACGGACCGTACTTCTGCCAGGTGCAGGACAACGCCTACCTGGAGTACACCGAGCCGGTGCCGGACGGGCCCACCATGCGGCTGATGTGCGACCTCGCCCGCGAGACCGGGCAGGTGCTCATCGTGCCGGTGTACGAGATCGAGCAACCCGGCGTCTACTACAACACCGCCGCGGTCATCGACGCCGACGGCACGTACCTCGGCAAGCACAGGAAGAACCACATCCCGCAGCTGCCCGGTTTCTGGGAGAAGTTCTACTTCCGGCCGGGCAACCTGGGCTACCCGGTCTTCGATACCGCGGTCGGTCGCATCGGCGTGTACATCTGCTACGAGCGGCACTTTCCCGAAGGGTGGCGCGCACTCGGCCTCGCTGGCGCGTGGCTGGTGTTCAACCCGTCGGCGACGAGCCGCGGGCTTTCGGCGCACCTGTGGCAGCTGGAGCAACCCGCGGCGGCCGCCGCGAACGGCTTCTACGTGGGCACCATCAACCGGGTCGGCGTCGAGCCGCTCGGCGACGATGACTTCTACGGAACGTCGTACTTCGCCGACCCGCGCGGCCAGCTGGTCGGCGACGCTGCGTCGGACCGTGCCGACGAGCTGGTCGTACGCGACCTCGACACCGCTATGGTCGATGACGTTCGCGCGCAGTGGGCCTTCTACCGCGATCGCAGGCCGGACACGTACGCGTCGCTCGCGGCGCCGTGAGGAGACGAGATGGGCGCTCCGACCACAGGGCCGGCCGAGACGCCGGCCACCACCCGTACGCCGCTTCGGGCGATTTTCGCCGGCGCGGTGGGCAACGTCATCGAGTGGTACGACTTCTCTGTCTACGGTTACCTCGCCGTTGTGATCTCCGCGGTGTTCTTCCCCACCGGTTCCACGCAGCTGTTGTTGACGTTCGCGACATTCGGCGTCGGGTTCGTGATGCGGCCGGTCGGCGCGATCGTGCTCGGACACTTCGGCGACAGGCTCGGCCGCAACAAGGCGCTCATGTTCACCGTCGTGCTGATGGCGGTCTCGACGTTCCTCATCGGTGTCATCCCGTCGTACGCGACGATCGGTATCTGGGCGCCGATCATCCTGCTCATCCTCCGCCTGCTGCAGGGGCTGTCCGCGGGCGGGGAGTGGGGCGGCTCCGCGTCGTTCATGGTCGAGTACGCGAGGCAGGACCGACGCGGGTTCATCGGCAGCTGGCAGCAGTTCACGATCGTGGTCTCGCTACTGCTGGGTGCTGCGGTGGGCACGGCGGTCACGGGCCTGCTGTCCCATGACGCGTTGTACTCGTGGGGATGGCGGGTTCCGTTCCTCGCGGGCATCATCGTCGGGCCGGTCGGCCTGTACCTGCGGTACGGGATCCCGGACACGCCGAAGTTCCGCGAACTCGACGCGAAGGGCAAGGTCGAACGGGCGCCTCTGCTCGAGACGTTCCGGTCGTTCTGGCGCGACATCCTCCGCGCGTTCGGCTTCACGATCGTGTGGACGGTCGCGTACTACATCTACCTGACCTACCTGCCGACGTACCTGGAGACCGAGGTCGGGCTGTCGAAGACGTTCTCGCTCATTGCGACGATGGTCGAGCTGGCTTTCATGGCGATACTGGTTCCGTTCATGGGCTTGCTCTCCGATCGCATCGGCCGCAAGCCGATGCTGCTGACGTCCTGCGCACTGTTCATCGTGCTGCCGTTCCCGCTGTTCGTCGCCGTCGGAGCGTCGAAGGTCGCCGTCATCCTCGTCGTCCTGGCGTTCGCCGCCTCGCTCGCGATCTTCTCCGGCCCGGGGCCCGCGGCGATCGCGGAGCTGTTCGCTACGAACGTGCGCTACAGCGCGCTGTCCATCCCGTACAACATCGCGACCGCGGCTTTCGGCGGTTTCGCGCCGTTCATCGCGACGCTGCTGATCAGCGTGTCCGGGGGACAACGTCTCGCACCCACCTTCTACGTCATCGCGGCCGCCGTGGTGAGCTTGTTGACAGTCCTGACGTTCAAGGAACGGTCCAGAGAGGAACTGCGCTGAATGGATGGTGACGCATGACTGAAGCCGAGCTGGAGCCCTGGCAGTGGGAGGAGCAGACCTGGCGCGGACACGTGGAGCACGTACGTGCAGGCCGGTCATTGTCCCCGCGCGCCTGGCCCGGTGGTGCCAGGGCAGCTGTCGCCATCTCGTTCGACTCCGACCATGAGACGATCCCGTTGCGTGACCGCGACGTCAGCCCGGGCCGGCTCGCGCAGGGCGAGTACGGTTCGCGGGTCGGTGCGCGGCGCATCCTTAGCCTGCTGGAGAGGTACCAGGCGCCCGCGTCGTTCTTCATGCCGGCGGTATCGGCGCTGCTCCATCCCGAGGAGGTCAAGGACTACGCGGCGGCGGGGCACGAGGTCGCCACGCACGGATGGATCCATGAGCGCACGACGCGGCTCGCGCCGAACGACGAGCGCGAGCTCGCGCACCGCGCGGTCGACACGCTGGAGCAGCTGACCGGCACGCGCCCGGTCGGCGTGCGCACGCCGTCGTGGGACTTCAGCCCGCAGACGCTCGCGATAACCCGCGAGCTGGGGCTCGCCTACGATTCCTCGCTCATGGCCGACGACGAGCCGTACGAGCTGGTCGAGGACGGTGAGCCCACCGGCGTCGTGGAGATCCCGGTGGAGTGGATTCGCGACGACGCCCCGTACTTCATGATGGAGCGCTACGCGTCGCTCCGCCCGTACACGCCGCCGCGCGGGGTGCTGACCATCTGGCGCGACGAGTTCGACGCCGCGTACGCCGAGGGTGGCCTGTTCCAGCTCACCATGCACCCGCACATCATCGGGCACCGCTCGCGGATGGCGATTCTCGACGAGCTGTTGCACCACATGGCCACGCATTCGGACGTGTGGTACGCCACACACGCCCAGGTCGCCGAGTACGTCCGCACCGCCTGACCGGTTGCGGTTGCGGTTGCCAACCAGTAACCGGAAACGTGTCTGTAGCTCAGCTCGCTATAGCGAGCTGAGCTACTGACACGTTGG
>JBOHBN010000403.1:0-2438 GCA_050698355.1 Streptosporangiales bacterium
CCCCCCCGGGGCCGGTCTGGTCGAGGGTTCGGTCAGCTGGGTCGCACCGCTCCGGCGTAGGTCGAGGCCCAGTAGCTCTCGTTGAGGGAGGCGTACTGCACCACCTCGCCGCTGTTCGGCGCGTTGATCATCTGGCCGCCGCCGACATAGATACCCACGTGGTGCACCGGGCTCCCGAAGAACACCAGGTCGCCGGGCTGCAGCGCGCTTCGCGGCACGCTCGGCCCGCTGCCCATCTGCGCCTGCGAGGAGTGCGGCAGAGATACGCCCGCGGCCTGGTAGGCGGCCATCGTCAGGCCGGAGCAGTCGTAGGCGTCCGGCCCCGCGGCACCCCAGGAGTACGGCTTGCCGAGCTGGGCCTTCGCGAACGCGATGGCCTGGGCGGCGGTGCCGCTGGCCGACGGGAGGTTGCTCGGCTCGGGCGCCGCAGCACGGTCGTTGCTGCGGGAGGCGCGGTCCGCCCTCGCGCTCGCACGCAGCTGGCTCAGCAGGTCCTGCTGCTTGTTGAGGGACTTCTCGATGGTCGACTTCTTGCCCGCGAGCTTCTTCTTGATGCCCTTGGTCTGCTTCACAGCCTTCTTGGCGGCGCCCTGCTTGCTCGCCAGGGTCTTCGCGGCCCTCTTGAACTTGTCGATGCGCCGGCTGTCCTGGCTGGAAAGCTGCTGCAGGCTCGTGGCCTTGTCGATGAAGTCCTGCGGGTTGTCGGTCGTCATGAGCGACGCGAGGTTGGAGCCGCCGCTCATGTACGCCGACGTGGCGAGCGAGGCAATGGTCCTGCGGAGCTTGCTGACGTGCTTCTTCTGGGCCTCGACCCGCTTCTCGAGGTGGGTGGCGCGCTTCTTCGCCGAGGTGAGGTGGATCCGCGCCTGGTTGTACTGCTCGGTGACCTTGTCGACCTTGACGTTGAGCGAGTCGACCTTCTTCTCCACCGTGTTCATATCCGGCTTCGGGTCCGCCGCGGCGGTACCGGGGGTCATCGCGACCAGCACGCCCAGGACGCCGAGCGCGACCAGCGCGGTGCGCACAGCCTCGACGAGGCGCTTTCTGGCGGCTTTCGGGCGTACAGAACTGTGGGGCGGTCTGTGCGTCGCCACAGGGCGACTCCTTCACTCCCTCGGCCGCCTACCGGGTCAGCTGACGGGTTCGGGCGGGGAAGTCGCCCTTGGCATGCCGCAGCACGCCTTTCACCCCTGGGGATCGGGTCCCCGGCTCCGTTACCGACATCGGGGCATCGACAACGAACTCGGCGGGAGCTGATCGCGCCGCCCGGGGCAGGCGGCAGGGGTACGACCATGCTCGCCGCAGACCTTAGTGACCATTCCGTGATGAAGTCAAAGCGACGCGCGGATCTGTGGACGCGCTGCGTCACCATCCCCTCCGCGTGACGGTGCGTGGCCACGGTCGCCGCCGTGCTGGCCTGGGTGCTCACCCGGGCGTACGAGCCGCAGCGGCGGCACCAGCCCGGACTCCGCGAGCGCGCCGAGCGCGGCCTGCTCCCCCTCGTCGATCCGTACGGCACCGGGCGCCTCGGCGGGCGCGCTGCCGAGCAGTGCGGTGACCATGCAGTCGTCGCAGGCGATGTTGCGCATCTCACAGCTGTCGCAGTCGATCAGCATGTCGACCTCCTCTCGTCCCTTGCAGCCCGCAACGTAGCGGCCGCCACCGACAGGACCCGTCCAGCCGGGCCGGCAGCTACTGACCGAGATCACCCCGTGAAGGGCAGCTTGACCCGGTGATAAGCCGTCAAGACGCCCTTCACCGCGTGCTCAGGCTTGCGGCGGTACGGTCGGCCTCAGCCGCTGGTGATGCGGTGGACGAGCGCCATCGACGGCACCGGGTACGCCCCGGCGTGTCGCGCCCGGTCCGCGACCTCGCGGTCGGACGACACGACGACGAGCCGCCGGCCGGGCGGTTCGGCGGCCACCAGTTCCGCGATGAGGTCGTCGGCGGTGACGCCGGGCCGGCTGAACAGCACGCGCACGCCGCGGGCGGTCGCGGCGGGCACCCGCCCCCGCACGTCGCTGCCATCGAAGACGCAGGTCACCTCCCCGAGCCCCTGGGCGGCGAGCCTGGCGAGCCCGGCGAGCAGGCGGGAGCGCTGCGTCTCGAGCGTCAGCTCCGGCCAGCCCGTCTTGGTGACGTTGTACCCGTCCACGATCAGGTGCGCGTACGGCACGCCGAGCAGCCGGTCGATGACCTCCGGGCCGCCCTCCTGGCTCATGGCCGGTACGGGCTCGCCGGGCTCGAGGCCGTACCGGCCCGCGACCGCGTCGGCCGGACGGTCGCCGACCGTCGGAAGGGCGAGCTCGCGGCGTACGCCCTGCGCCGCCGACACGAGGGCGTCCACCAGCACGGCGAGGCGCGCGGTGTCCTGCGCGCGCTCCTTACGCGCCGACCGGCGGCCCGCCCCGGCTTCCGCCTCCAGCTCTGCCAGGCGG
>JBOHBN010000404.1:0-16181 GCA_050698355.1 Streptosporangiales bacterium
GAACGGGATGCCGAACGCGTCGCAGATCTCGGACAGGAACGTGCGTACCGTCGGGGTCAGGTCGAGCGGCCACTCATGGGCGCCCAGCCGGCCGACGGCCTGCGCGAGCAGGGTCACCGCGTTGTCCACGTTGGTCATCGACCCGTGGCCTGCCGTTCCGTCGACGACCAGCCGCATCCAGGCGATCCCCTTCTGCGCGGTCTCGATGAGGTAGAGGCGCCGGTCCGGGGAGACCTCGAACGAGTAGCCGCCGACCTCGCTGATCGCGTGGTCGCAGCCGGCGAGCAGGTCGGGATGCTGCGCGGCGAGGTACTTCGCGCCCTTTTTGCCGCCCGCCTCCTCGTCGGCGAGCCACGCGAACACGATGTCGCGGCGGGGTCTGCGCCCGGTGCGCACCATGTCGCGGAGTACCGTGAGCATCATCGCGTCCATGTCCTTCATGTCGACCGCGCCGCGACCCCAGACGCAGCCGTCGCGGACCTCGGCCGCGAACGGGTCGACCTGCCAATCGGCGGCGATGGCGGGCACGACGTCCAGGTGTCCGTGCACCAGCAACGCGGGCAGCGACGGGTCGGCGCCAGGCAGCCGGGTCACGATGCTCGCCCGTCCCGGCTCGCTCTCGAACTGTGTGTACGGCAAGCCGGTGTCGTCCAGCTTCCCGGCCATGTACTCGGCGGCCGCGCGCTCGCCCGGGCCGGACCCGTCGCCGAAGTTCGAGGTGTCGATGCGGATCAGGTCCCGGCAGAGGTCGACGACGTCCGCCTCCGCGCTGCTCACGCCCTCCGGCGCCAGGTCGCTCATGGGCTCGACCCTAGCGATCGCCCGGCTTGTCAATGTACGTTGACACATAGCGGATCGTCAACGTACGTTGACATCTACTGACAGCGCGCTGTGCGGTCGCTGTCAGCCGCGCCCGCGAGGTTGGCGAGTGAAGCGACTCGACTGGAGGACAACTGATGACAAACGCGATCGAGGCTGAGGGTCTCGTCAAGCGTTTCGGCAGCACGGTGGCGCTCGGCGGCGTTGACCTGGTCGTACCCCAAGGCCGCGTACTCGGCCTGCTCGGGCCGAATGGTGCCGGCAAGACGACCGCGGTGCGGATCCTGTCGACGCTCATCCGTCCGGACGAGGGCAGGGCAGCTGTCGGCGGGTACGACGTGGTGCGCCAGGCGGCGGAGGTACGGCGGCTCATCGGCCTGACCGGCCAATACGCCTCTGTCGACGAGGAGATCACGGGCATCGAGAACCTCGTCATGATCGCGCGGCTGCTGGAGTTGCCCCGGCGGGCCGCCAAGGCGCGCGCGGCGGAGCTGCTCGACCGGTTCGAGCTGAGCGCTGCGGGCGGGCGGCTGGTCAAGACGTACTCCGGTGGCATGCGCCGCCGTCTCGACCTGGCAGCGAGCCTGGTCGCCAGCCCCTCGTTCATCTACCTAGACGAGCCGACCACGGGCCTGGACCCGCGCGCCCGCGGCGACGTATGGAACGAGATCCGCCGCCTCGTCGCCGAAGGGGTGACCGTGCTGCTCACCACGCAATACCTGGACGAGGCGGAACAGCTCGCTGACGAGATCACCGTGTTCGACCGAGGTCTCGTCGCCGCCAGTGGTACGGCTACCCAGTTGAAGGAACGGATCGGCGGGCAGACGTTGCGGATGCGGGCGCGCGACGTCGCCGAGGTCGGTGTGCTGGAACGGATCGCCGCCGATGTCACCGGCAAGGTCCCGACCCGCGAGAACGACGGGTTGACCGTCACCGCGCCGGTCGACGACCCGGCGATGCTGCTGGCAGCCGTGCGCCGGCTCGACGACGCGGGCGTCGTCGTGACGGAGCTGACCCTCGGTCAGCCCAGCCTGGACGAGGTGTTCCTCGCCCTCACCGGTCACCGCGCGGAGGACGACGCCGCGGAAGCCACGAAAGCACATGCACACGAACGGAGCCTCGTTTAGATGACGACCTTGACCGCGCCGCCGGGGCCAGAACCCCTGGAACGGCACCGGATATCGCCGCTCGCCGGTTTACGGCACGGGCTCACGCTGACCTGGCGGGGGCTCGTCCGTATCAAGCACTCGCCCGACCGCCTGCTCGATGTCACGATTCAGCCGGTCATTTTCATCGTGCTGTTCGTGTTCCTGTTCGGTGGCGCGATCGCCGGCGACTGGCACTCCTACCTGCAGTTCATCCTCCCCGGCTTGTTGGTGCAGACGCTGGTGTTCGGCAGCATGGGTACCGGGGTCAACCTCAACGACGACATCAGCAAGGGCGTGTTCGACAGGTTCCGCAGCCTGCCGATCGCGCGCTGGGCCCCGCTGTTCGGCAGTGTCACGGCCGATGTGGTCAAGCAGGTAGTGAGCCTGCTCATCACCCTCGGTTTCGGCGCTGTGCTCGGCTTCCACTTCGGCAACGCTGGCGGGGTCCTCGCGGGTAGTGCACTCGTGCTCGCGTTCTCCTTCGCGATCTGCTGGATCTTCGCGACACTGGGACTGCTGGTGAAGAGCCCTCAGGCCGTCCAGGGGCTCGCCGTGGTCGTGGTGATGCCGCTGACGTTCGGCAGCAACCTGTTCGTCAAAGCGGACACGTTGCCCGGCTGGCTGCAGGCGTTCGTGCAGGTGAACCCGATCAGCCACCTGATCAGCGCCGTCCGCGGTCTGCTGCATGGAACCGTGCCGACCGGCGACATCGCCTGGTCCCTGATCGGCGCGGCCGCGATCGTCGCCGTGTTCGCGCCACTCGCCGTCACCATCTACCGGCGCCGTACGTAGCCGGTCCCCGAAAGGTCTCAGGACCGGGCGGCGATCCAGGCACGGGCCCACTCCCGTGCCTGGTCGCGGTCGCGGGAGGTGCCCTCGGCGTACGCGCGCGCGTATGTCTCGTCACAGAGCGCGGCCCGGATCAGCCGCACGATCTCGTCGTGGTCCGGGTGATGGGAGAACGTCGCCGAGCCGCGAAGCACCTCAGCGGAACCAAGCAGGCGAGCGGCGTCGGTCGCCCTGCCCACGGCCGTTGCCCAGTCGGCCCACTGCTCGATGAGCAGCGTCTCCTTGGGAATGTCAGGAACCGGGCCCGTGGTTGCCACGACCTCGCTGAGGCCGCGCCGCGCTTCTTCGACCCGGCCCGTCCGCAGCTGGGTGTGGGCAAGCGGGACCAAGATGGCACCGCGTATCTGGGCCTCGCCCGGTCCGTCCGTAACGTTGGCCGCCGAGGCCAGCGCTCGGGTGAGCAGCACGTAGGCGCGCTCGTGGTCACCGCAATGGTGGGCCACCTCGGCGTCCATGACGTCGGCCATCGTGCGCTGGCTGGATGACGTGTACCTGTGGGCAGTTTCTCGCGCCTCGGCCACGGACGCCTGCGCGCCCTCAAGGTCGCCAGACCTTGCCTGCGCGCTCGCCATCCGTAGCAGCGTCATCGCGATGTCGCCGTGCGTGGCGAGCGCGCGTAGATCGCTGTCCACCTCGCGGTAGCAGGCGAGTGCGCGTTCCCACTCACCGTGCCGGACGTGGATATCGGCGAGCGTGCTCAGCGAGACCGAGTGGCCCCAGCGGTCGCCGACGGCCTGGTACTCCGCATGTGCCTGCTCGTGCGCCGTCAGTGCGGCCTCCGGGCGGCCTAGGTTGTCCAGGACGTGCCCGGCGGCGAACCGGGCGGTGGCGCGGGTCCAGGCGTCGGGGTAGCTCGACGCCACGTGCTCCAGGTGACGAAGGCCCTCCTCGGTCTGCTCCGGTTCGAACATCGCCTTCATCGCGGGCAGCAACGCGAGGAGGGGGTGCGCGTTCGGGTCCGGGCACTGCTCCGACTGTTCGAGTAGCGCGACGAACCGGTCTCTCGTCGCGTCGAGCCCGTCCCGCCCGAAGCATGCGATCAATGCGTACGCGTTCGTGATGACGTGTGGGAGCGGGTCGACGTCTCCAGGTACCGCAAGTGCCTCTTCGGGATGTTGGAGCAGCTCGCCGTGCATGCCACGCAGGACCCAGTACCAGCCAGCCCAGGCGGCGATGCCGACGGCAAGGTCGGCTCGGCATGCATCGGTACTCCACCGCAGCGCCGCCGTGACATCGTCGCGCAGGTCGTCGAGCCGGGCCAGCCAGGTCAGCTGGTCTGCCCCACGCAGGTGGGGTTCGGCTTCCCGTACGACCGTCAGTAGATGATCGGCATGGCGTTCGCGCAGGCTGTCCGCAGTGCCGGACTCGACCAGCCGGTCGGTTGCGTACGCGCGGATGGTCTCCAGCATCCGGTACCTGACGGTGGCATCGCCGATCGGCTCGACCAGCGACTTCTCGACGAGGGCCGCGAGCAGGTCGAGTACGTCGGACTCCGGCCGCGTGTCGTCGGCGCACACCCGCTCGATGTCCTTGAGCGTGACCGCGCCCGCGAACACCGATATCCGCTGCAGTAGCAGGCGTTCGGGCTTATCGAGCAGATCCCAGGACCAGTCCACAACCGCCAGCAGTGTCTGGTGGCGCGGCACCGCGGTCCTGCTTCCGCCGGTCAGCAGCCGGAACCGATCGGAGAGCCGGGCGGCGATCTGTGGAGCGGACAGCGCGCGGATTCGGGCGGCCGCCAGTTCGATCGCGAGAGGGAGCCCGTCCAGCCGGCGGCAGATCTCGGCGACCGCGCCGTCGGTCTCCGCGTCCAGTGTGAAGTTCCGCCGTACGGCGGTCGCCCGGTCGGTGAAGAGCTGGACGGCAGCATGGTCTGCGAGTGGCGGGAGCGGCGACAGCGTTTCCCCGGTGATCCCGAGCGGTTCGCGGCTCGTGGCCAAAATCCGGACCTCGGGGCATGCGGCGAGCAGCCGGTCGGCGAGGTCGGCGATCGCGGAGACGAGGTGCTCGCAGTTGTCCAGTACGACCAGCAGTTCCGAGGCGCGCAGGTTGTCGACGAGTCGCTCAGTAGGATCGGCCGGTGGGTGACCGGGGTCCATCCGGGTTGATTCGAGCAGGGCCTGCTCGCGCATGCCGAGCGCGGAGAGCACCGCATGCGGCACATCAGTTGGGTCGTGGACCGGCGCGAGCTCGACGAACCAGACGCCGTCGCGGAACCGATCCGTCACTCGCGTGCCGGTCTCGTTCGCGAGCCGCGTCTTCCCCGAGCCGCCGGGTCCGACGATCGTGACCAACCTGGACTCGCCGAGCGCCGTCGTGATTCGGTCGACCTCCGCGTCCCGGCCGACGAAGCTGGTCAGCTGGGCGCGCAGGTTGGAGCGCCGCCCCTCGTCCCGGGCCTGCGGCAGGACCGTGTCCTCCTGGCGCAGCACGGCGAGGTGGATGCGTTCGAGCTCCGGCGACGGGTCGACGCCGAGTTCCTCGACGAGCGCGTTGCGGGTGCGTTCGTACGCCTGCAGCGCGTCCGCCTGCCGGCCGGCGGCGAACAGCGCCCGCACCAGCAGGCCCTGCAAGTGCTCCCGCAGCGGGTACGCCTCCGCGCGCACGGCCAGCTCGGTGAGATCCACGGCGCGGCCCCGTGCCAACGCTGCCTCAGTGGCCAGGTCGCGCAGGTCGAGGCGCAGCTCGTGCAGCCGCGCGCTGGCGTGCTCGGCGAACGACGCGCCGTCGAGATCGGCGAACGGGTCGCCCCGCCACAGCTCCAGGGCCGTACTGGTGAGGTCCTCGGCGTCCGCGACAGCTCCCTGCGAGAGCCGCTTACGCGCCTGCGCGGCGAGCTTTTCGGCCTGCAGCGCGTCGACGTCCTCCGCGCGCAGATCCAGCAGGTAGCCCGCTGCCTGCGAGTGCAGGCGATCCGCGCTGTCATCATCCTGGGCCAGTGTCCTGCGCAGCCGCGACACGACGGTGTGCAGCGCGTTCGAACTCGGCGCGTCCTCGCCCCACAGCGCGTCGACCAGCGTGCCGGTGGCCACGACGGTGCCCGGGTCGAGCGCGAGCCGGGCGAGCAGGGCGCGCGGGCGCGCACCGCTCGGCACGACCCGACGACCCTCGTCGGTTCGCACCTCCACCGGACCGAGCAGCGCGACCTGCACGTCCCCATTGTTCGTCATGGGGACGCTCGGTGACGAACCTACCGGCACGCCCCGTGCCGAACCAGTCGCGGGCGCTGACCGCCCGCCTCGGCCGGAGCTACCGTGTGACCATGTCCTGGTACGCGCCAGCGCCGGTCGCGCCGGACCTGTCCCGCGACCTGGTCACCGGGTGGACGGCCCGGGCCGAGGGACGGCACCAGCTCGTCCCCGACGGGTGCGTCGACGTGCTGTGGATCGCCCCGGGCGCTGTCGTCGTTTGCGGGCCGGAGACCACGGCGTGGGATTTCACCCTGCCGCCGCGTACCGAGGCCGTAGGCGTGCGCTTCCGTGCCGGCCGGGCCGGATCCGTCCTCGGCTTCCACACGGCCGAGACCCGTAACCTCCGCGTCCGCCTGGAGGACGTACGCGGTGCCGCGGTGGCGCGGCGCCTGGCCGATCAGGTCGATGCCGCCGGACACCCCACCGCGCGACTCGACACCCTCCAGCAAGCGGTCAGGGGCTGGCTCGCCGACGCGGCACCGCCCGACCCGGCCGCGCTGACCGTCCGGCGAATGCTGGCGCGAGACATCGCCACCCCGGTCGAGGCCATGGCGGAGGAGGCCGGGCTCAGCGAACGGCAGTTGCACCGGCGTTGCCTGGAGGCTTTCGGGTACGGTCCGGTGACGTTACGGCGCATCCTGCGGCTGCAACGGTTCCTCAGCCTGGCGCGACACCCAGCCGCGCCGCGCAGCCTCGCGGCCCTGGCCGCCGCGGCCCGCTACACCGACCAGCCGCACCTCTCCCGGGACTGCCGCGCCATCGCAGGTACCAGCCCAGCGGCACTCGTGTCCGATCCGTACACGACGGGGGAACCCCACATGACGACACTTGCGTCATGACCGAGATAGCCAGCAGGTACCGAAAGCTCGCCGCCGAGTTCACCCGGCACGTCGCCGACGTGCCCGAGGAGCACTGGGAGGACCCGTCTCCCTGTGCAGGATGGACCGCGGGCGACGTGCTGCGCCACGTGCACGACTTCCACCAGCACCTGCCCGAGTACGCCGGGTTGTCGCTCGACCTGCCCACGTCCGTGGACGACCGACCACTCGATGCGTGGGTCGAGGCACGGGACGCGATGCAGGCCTTACTCGACGACCCCGAACGCGCCGGCGCGGAGTACGACGGGATGTTCGGCCGGACCAGCGTGGAGCAGACGGTCGATCAGTTCGTCAACTTCGACCTGTTGATCCACGGCTGGGACATCGCCAGGGCGACTGGGCAGGACGAGACGCTCCCGGCCGACGAGGTCAAGCAGGCGTACGAGGGGGCCGTCGCCCTTGGCGACAACCTGCGCCGCGACGGGGTGTGCGGTCCCGAGGTGCCGGTGTCCGCGGACGCCCCGCTGCAGGACCGGCTGCTTGGCCTGCTCGGCCGTACGCCGTGACGCTGCACTAACGTGCCCGGTGATGGGCGATGCGGGTGCGGTGGACCAAACCCGCATCGCCTTCCTGCGAGTCGCGCTGCTCGCGGCGACCATCGCGACGTTCGCGCTGTTGTACGTGCCCCAGGCCGTGCTGCCGCAGCTCGCGGACGACTTCTCCGTGTCGCCCGGCGCGAGCACGCTGGTCATCTCCACCGCGACCGCGGGCGTCGCGGTCGCCGGCATCCCGCTGGCGATGCTCTCGGAGGTCGTCGGCCGGCGCACGGTGATGATCGCGTCCCTGTGCGTCGCCACCGCCTCGGGCTTGCTGCTCGCGGCCGTGCCGTCGTTCACGGTGCTCCTGGTCCTGCGCGCGATCCAGGGCATGGCGCTCGCCGGCGTACCCGCGGTCGCGATGGCCCATGTCGCCGACGAGCTGCAGGGCGCGGCGCTCGGCACGAGCATGGGGATCTACGTCGCCGGCACCACCATCGGCGGGATGTCCGGCCGCATCGTCGGTGGCGTGCTCGGCGACGTCGCGGGGTGGCGTGTCGGCCTCGCCGCGGTCGGCGTCCTGGCGGCGGTCGCCACGGTCGCCTTCGCAGTGCTATTGCCACAGCCACAGCCACGGGCGCGGGCGGCCGGTCCGGGCCCCGCGCGCGCAGTGGTGACCGGGCTGCGGCGAGCACTCAGCGACCCGGTGCTGTACGGCCCGTACCTCGTCGCGATGTTCGGCATGGGCGCGTTCGTGGCTGTGTACAACGTCCTGCCGTTCCGGCTGGTTCGCCCGCCGTTCGACATCCCGGCCGCGCTCGCCTCGCTCGCGTTCCTCGCCTACCTCGCCGGCAGCATCACCTCCGGCATCGCGGGGGGGCTCGCGGACCGGTACGGGCGCCCCGCCGTGCTGTGGGTCAGCCTCGCGCTGGCACTCGTCGGGCTGGGACTGAGCGTGCCGGATGTGTTGGTCACGGCACTCGTCGGCCTGGTGATCTTCACCGGCGGCTTCTTCGGCGCGCACTCGGTGGCGAGCGGCTGGGTCGGCACGCGGGCGCCCGCGATGGCGCGCGGGCCCGCATCCGCGCTCTACCTGTTCGCCTACTACGTGGGCAGCAGCATCGGCGGCGGGATCGGCGGCGCAGCCTATGGCTGGTACGGCTGGCCGACGCTTGTCGCGATGCTGGCGTGCTGGCTGGCGCTCGCGGCGGCCGCAGTGCTCGGTGCCTGGTGGCTGTCCCGCCGACGTCCGTCGCTGCGCTGAGCTGAGCCCTACGAGTCGAGCAGCACCGCGGCGTTCGCCTCCCGTTCGGCGATGACCTCGTCGCGCATCTGCTTCATCTCATCCAGCACGCGCGTGCGCTCGTCCTCGTCCAACAGGTCTACGTAGAGCCGGCCGTTGAGGTGGTCGGTCTCGTGCTGCAGGCAGCGGGCGAAGTACCCGGCACCCTCGATCGCGACAGGGCGCCCGTCGATGTCCGCTCCGCGCGCGACCATGCGATCGAGGCGCGCGAGGTCGGCATGCGGGCCCGGGACGGAGAGGCACCCTTCGCTCTTCTGGGCCAGCGACTCCTCCACCGGTCCTTCAAGCACGGGGTTGACCAGGTGGCCCACGTGGCGGACGCCGTCCTCATCGCCGCAGTCGTACACGAACACCCGCAGGTCCACGCCCATCTGGTTCGCCGCGAGCCCGACGCCTTCGGCGACGTACATGGTGAGGAACATGTCGTCGACGAGCTGGTGCAGTGCTGCCGTGCCGACCTCGGTGACCTCGCGGCACGGGCGGTGCAGGACGGCCTCGCCGATCTCGGTCACCCGCCGCACCGCCCCGCGGAGAGCCTCGGGCGCGACCTCCGGGTACGAGTCGACCACGGCGCCTTGCACGCGTACCTCGCGCGGCTCGTCCTCCGCGCTCTCGTTCTCGTACGTCATGCGCGGCTCGGAGTGCCGCGCACCACCAGGCCGTCGAGCAGCTCCTGGGTGGCGGTCGCGATCGTCTCCACCGCCCGCTCGAACGCCTCCGCGTTGTGCGCGGCCGGCGCGCGGAAGCCGGAGATCTTGCGCACGTACTGCAGCGCCGCGGCGTGCACGTCATCGCCTGTGACGGTCTCGGTGTACGGCGGTCGCAGTGTCTTGATGCTCCGGCACATGGTGGCTCCCAGGGTCGTTACTACACGATCGGGTCCCAGCGTCGCACGCCGCGCACCGTGACGCCCGGGACACGGTAGTACGGATTGGCCTCCATCAACTCCCTTACCGCCTGCTCACCGTCCACGTTGAACATGAGCAACGTCCCCTGTGCGCCGCCCGTTCGTCGAGCCTGCGCGGATCGTCGTCGAAGGAGAGCTCGAGTACATACACTTTGGCTTCTCTCGTCGATTACGTGGGCACGTTACGGCGAGTGGGCGCGCACGATCTGTATCAGTTGACACACAAGCGACCGAGCCGAGCGATGCGGACGGGGGCCGAACCCGTCGGCCTGAGCCCGCGTCACCGTGAACCGTGCGCTCAAGCAGCTGGAACGCGCCGGCGTGCTACGCGTACTGCGGGGTGGGGTGGAGGTCGATGCCGTCGAGGAGCTGCGGGCGCTTGCCGGGTGACGGCCGTGGGCTCACCCACCGGCAAGCCGTCCGGTTTGGAACGGCGGCATGGTCAGCGGCAGCGCGGCCAGCTGGAGCAGCACGTTGTCGTCGCCGGCTGTCCGGTTGAGCCTGAGGCGGCCACAGTCGGTGCAGCGGTGGATGAGCACCCACCGGCCCTTGGCGCGGACCGTCACGGCGATCGGTTCCATCCCGCCGGAGCACTTGATGTCGCGATCGCCTGGTGCATTGCGGTCGAGGTGCCGCGACCACAGGCAGCTAGGGCAGTGGTTGCGGTGGGAGGTTCCGGGTGCGTCGTTCGATACGGCTGCGCCGCAATGGGCGCACGTGAAAGAGCGGGAGAAGACCAACTCGTTGGACCTTTCGGAGCGAACTGCGGGTTTGCGGCGACATGTCTCGCTCCTTTCGATCCGAGCCGGCAAAGGACAGCTGCACGGTACCGGCCAGCTGGCAGGCGTCGCCAACGAAATTCCGTGCAGGCAGGGGCCGTGCATCATGGTGCCCGTCATGATCTGGCTACGGCTCCTCCGCAGGCGATGTTCCTCCACGTGGTGAAAGGTAGTCCGATCGCTCACTGACCGAGCAGCCGCAGGATGAGCGGTGCACGACCACGGGGTCGAACCGTATGGTCCGCGGCGGGAGCGTTCCGTCATCGAGGCGTGACAGCAGGAGCCGTACGGCCGTCTGACCAATCTCCTGGCATGGCTGCGCGATGGCCGTCAGCGGTGCGGGAAGCAGGTCGGCCCACTCCGTGTCGTCGAAACCGACCAGCGCCACATCGTCCGGCACCCGCAGGCGCCGCTCGTGGAGTGCCCGCAGCACTCCGACCATCATGTGATTGTTGCCGATCACGAGCGCAGTGGGCGGGTCTGGCAGGTCGAGCAGGTGGTGTACGGCCTGGTGGGCGGGCTCCACGTCGGAGGCGCCGCTCGCCACGAGCGCGCTCGCGTACGGCAGGCCGCCGTCCGAGAGACCGCGGCGATAGCCCTTCACCCGCTCGACGGTGGTGGTGAGACCGTCCAGTCCGGTGACCATGCCGATCCGGCCGTGACCGAGTTCGGCGAGGTGGCGGACGAGTCCCGCCATCGGTTGCTCGTTATCGACGCCCACCTGGTCGAAGTTGGTGCTGGCGAGCCGGTCGATGAGGACGATGGGCAGGGACTCGCCGCCCGGATGGTCGACGTATCGACGCAGGCCCGACTCGTCCTCAGAGGTGGCGAGCAGAAGGCCGTCCACGCGGCGTGCCCGCAGCGCGTCGACCACCTGGCGCTCGCGTTCGGGCTCGTCGTGAGGATCTGCGAGCAGAAGCGTGTAGCCAGCCTCCATCACGGTGGACTCGATCGCCGAGACGAGCTCGCTGAAGTACGGGTTGCTGACCGTGGAGATGACCAGGCCGATAGAGCGGGTGCTGGCGGTGACGAGAGAGCGGGCGATGCTGTTGGGTACGTACCCGGTGGCCGCGATCGCATCGCGCACGGCACGTTCGGCCGCCGCGCTGACTCGTCGGGTCGAGTTGACCACGTGGGAGACGGTGGTCACCGAAACGCCCGCTTGCCGGGCGACATCGCCCATCGTCACCATGGCCGCATGCGTCTCCTCGTGTCGGTTCATCGCAGCAAACCATTGCGCAAGCGCTTGCGCAAGCGTTTGCGTCGCTGTACCGTCGCACCGCGTACAGCAGTCACGGAGGTCATCGGCGCTCCGCACAACAGATCGGTACGGGTCGTCGTCCCGAAGGTGGTGCAAGGAGGTCAGTGGTGATGCGGATCAGCCATCGAAGCTCGGCACGGTTGGGATCAGCCGCCGCACGGAGGCGGGTAACGCGGTGTGGCGCGCTGGCCGGGGCGGTACTCCTCGGTGTCGCCGCCTGCGGTGGCGGCGCCTCCTCCGGGGGCTCGGACGTGGCCGTCGGCATGGTGCTGAAGACGCTATCGAACCCCTACTTCGGGGCGATGAAGCAAGCGGCGCAGAAAGCCGCGAAGGCCAAGGGCGTCGATCTGACGGTGAAGGCTGGAAAGTACGACGGGGATGTCTCAACTCAGATCTCCGCCATCGAGACCTTCACGACGCGCGGCGTCGACGCGATCGTGGTCGTGCCCAACGTGTCATCGGGGCTGAACCGCGCGCTCAAGCAGGCCAAGCAGCAGGGCATAGCGGTCATCGCGGCCGATACGGCGGTCAAGCCGAAGTCGCTGTCGTCGAGTTTCGTGGCTACCGACAACCTCAAGGCCGGCAAGTTCAACGGGAAGTGGGCCCAGGCCGCGATGGGGGACAAGAAGCCGGTGGTGGCGCTGCTGGAGGGCACGCCCAGCTCCTCGGTGAACCGAGACCGGATGAACGGGTTCCTCCAGGGGTTCGGGATGGAGAAGTCCGAGGCCGATGTCGACCTGATCACGCACGGCGACCAGGCTAAGGCTCAGACGGCCATGGAAAACGCGCTGGCGAAGAATCCCAACATCAACCTGGTGTGGACCATCAACGAGCCCGCCGCTCTCGGTGCCGCCCAGGCGATCAAGGAACGCGGGCTTACCGACGAGATCACGGTGGTCTCGATGGATGGTTCCTGCCGCGGCATCAGGGCCGTGAAGGCCGGCAAGATCGACACGGACGTGATGCAGTTCCCGTCGAAGATGTCGGCCAAGTCGATCGACCTCTCCATCAAGGCTGCGCAGGGCAAGGACATCCCCAGCCGGGTGGACACCGGTGAGGTGCTGGTCACGAAGAACCCGCAGAAGGGTGTTCCCAGCAAGAGCATCGACTACGGTATGAAGCACTGCTGGGGCAAGTGATGACGACGTCGTCGACCACGGTCCCGGAAGAACGTTTCCGTGACGTCCTTGCCTCGGCGGCGCGGAAAGGGCAGGCCACGGGCTTGCTCGGTCCCACCGTCGCGCTTGTGGCGATGTGCGTGGTCTTCAGCCTGGTGGCTCCGCGCTTTGGGACCGTCGGCAACCTCCTGCTCATCGCGCAGCAGGTCGTCACCATCGGCACGCTGGCGATCGGCCAGACGCTGATCATCCTCGTCGCCGGGATCGACCTGGCGAACGGGGTCGTCATGGTGTTCTCCACGGTTGTCATGGCGAGCCTGGCGACGTCCGGCCTGCCAATCCCACTCGCCGTGCTCTGCGGGTTCGCCGTGGTGCTGTGCTTCGGCGCGTTCGAGGCGGCGGCCGTCGCAGCGGTGGGACTGACGCCGTTCATAGTGACGCTGGGCCTGTTCACCGCCGCACGCGCCGGAGCACAGCTGTACGCCGGTGGGGCGCCGATCACAAACGTGCCATCGGGGCTGCTCGCCCTGGGTGACACCTGGACACTTGGGGGGGCCATGGTCCCGATCGGGCCGCTGGTCATGCTCGGCGTCCTGATCGTGGTGTGGTACGCGCTGACGCAGACCGCCTGGGGTCGGCATGTCTACGCGGTGGGCAACGACCGTGCGGCCGCCAGGTTGACCGGCGTGCGGGTCCGCGGGGTGTTGACGTCGGTCTATCTCGCGGCGGCGGTCATCTACGGGGTCACCGCGCTGCTGTTTCTCGGGCGTGCGACCGTCGCGGACCCCAGTGCTGGGCTCACGTACAACCTGGAAAGCATCACGGCTGTGGTGATCGGCGGGGTAAGCCTGTTCGGAGGGCGCGGCAGCGTCATCGGTGCACTGGTCGGCGCACTCATCGTGGGAGTTCTCCGCAACGGGCTGACCATCGTCGGCATCGACGCGCTCTACCAAGACATCGCGATCGGTCTGCTCGTCATCCTCGCCGTCGGCGTCGACCGACTGCGGCGCCGAGAAGGGACGTGAGCCGTGGTCGAACCATCGAGTGGCGATGGCAGTCAGCGCACAGTGCCGGACTACACGGCGACTCCGGTGCTGGAAGCGAAAGACGTTTCGAGGCACTACGGTCGCATCACCGCCTTGGACCACGTGGACTTCGCGGTCTATCCCGGCGAGGTCGTCGCCATCGTCGGAGACAACGGCGCGGGAAAGTCGACCCTGACCAAGATCATTTCCGGTGCGTTGAGCCCGGATACGGGCTTGGTGCTGCTGGACGGGGAACCCATTACGCTGCACAGCCCGTTGGAGGCTCGGCAACGCGGGATCGAAACCGTCTATCAGGACCTCGCGGTCGCGCCCGCGCTCGACATCGCGAGCAACATGTTCCTCGGGCGCGAACAGCGTTCTCGCGGGCCCCTAGGGTCGATATTTCGCAAGCTGGACAAGCGGGGAATGCGCCGCCAGGCGCAGGACAACCTGTCCACTTTGAAGATTGGCCTGAACTCGACCAGTCAGCTCGTCGAGACGCTGTCCGGCGGGCAGCGCCAGGGCGTGGCCGTCGCCCGCGCCATCTCGTGGAGTCGCAGGGTCGTCATCATGGACGAGCCCACCGCCGCGCTGGGCGTGCAAGAGTCCGGTATGGTGCTCGACCTGATCCGGCAGGTGCGCTCACGGGGCATCCCTGTAGCCGTCATCAGCCACAACATGCCGCAGGTGTTCGACATCGCCGACCGTGTCCAGGTGATGCGTCTCGGGCGCCGCGCGGGCATCGCCTACCCCGGCCGTGACTCGATGGACGACGTCGTCGCGCTGATCACCGGAGCACGCACGCAGGAAGACCCGGCGACGGAAGAATCAGTGTAGGCGTTGCGTGTCGACGGTACCGTCGTGAACGAGCCACCTGCGATCGAAGAATTCGAGGGCTTGCTCTCCCGGGCGACAAAGCTGGTCCAGTCGCCTGCGCCAGTCCTATCGCAAGCCAGGTACCGCTTGTGATCACCGAGGGCAACTGCCTACTCGTCGATCACCCTCCATGGACCGCTATCCGCGGACTGCTCGATGACGCCTGGTACCTCGACCCGGACAGTCCAACCCGTATAGACGGGCTCGTACGACGACATGTTGCGTTCGGCAAGACCGAAACTGCAGCACGAATCACGGTCGCGTACTGGTCGGGTGGCCAGGTCGGCCACGCAGTACCCTCGTGGCAATGGCGAGTTTGCGGAAACGAGTCTCCGGACGGATCCGGCGGATGCTCGACCGCACCGGCGCAGTCGACCTGGAGTCCTACCGGTCACTGCTGCCGCGCATCGCCGCCCGCGAAGACGGCCTGCGCGACCTTCCCGCCGACGAGCTGACCGCCGCGGCGGGCAAGCTCGGCGCGGCCGCCAGCGGATCGTTCACCGACGACCAGCTGATGGAACTGTGCGCCCTCGGCCGGGAGGCGGCCCGCCGTGGCCTCGACGAGCGGCCGTACGACGTGCAGCTGCTCGGCACCCTCGCCATGGTCGGCGGGCACGTCGCGGAGATGGCCACCGGCGAGGGCAAGACGCTGTCCGGAGCGCTGGCGGCCAGCGGGTACGCGCTGCTCGGCCGGGACGTGCACGTACTGTCCGTCAACGACTACCTGGCCAGGCGCGACGCGGAGTGGATGCGGCCGGTGTACGGGTTGCTCGGGCTCACCACCGGATGGATCGGCCAGGACTCCACGCCGGACGAGCGCCGCGCCGCGTACGCCGCCGACGTCGCGTACGTCTCGGTCAGCGAGGTCGGCTTCGACGTGCTGCGCGACCGGCTCGCGACCGACGTGTCCGAGCTCGTCGTCCCCGGGCAGGACGTTGCCCTGGTCGACGAGGCGGATTCGGTGCTCGTCGACGAGGCGCGGGTGCCGCTGGTGCTCGCCGGAGCTGCCGACAGCGGCGTCGCCGACGATGGCATGGCCGCGCTGGTCAAGACGCTGCGGGCCAGGCGCGACTACGAGGTCGACGCCGACAAGCGCACCGTCCACCTCACCGAGGCCGGTGCGCGGGCGATCGAGGAGGCGCTGGGCGGCATCGACCTGTACGCGGCCGACCAGCTCCAGACGCTGGCTGCGGTCCAGGCAGCCCTGCACGCGCGGGTGCTGCTGTCGCGCGACGTCGACTACGTCGTGCGCGACGGGCGGGTGCAGCTCGTCGACGACTCGCGCGGCCGGGTGGCCAGGTTGCAACGCTGGCCGGACGGACTGCAGGCCGCGGTCGAGGCCAAGGAAGGCCTTACCGCCAGCGAGACCGGTGAGATCCTCGACACCCTGACTGTCCAGGCGCTCGTGCGCCGGTACGCCACCGCATGCGGCATGACCGGCACCGCGATGGCCGCGGCGGAACAGTTCCGCGAGTTCTATGCGCTCGAGATCGCGGTGGTACCGCCGAACCGGCCGTGCATACGCACGGACGAGCCGGACCGCCTGTACGC
>JBOHBN010000405.1:0-19580 GCA_050698355.1 Streptosporangiales bacterium
CCCGGCGTCTTCTGCGTTCCGGCGCTCGAGATGAGAGAGTGGAAGGGGGACGTGCCCATTCAGAAAGGGACACCACGTGACAGCGTCTGACCAGTGGCCGACGCAGGGTGAGCGCGAAGCGCGACAGGCCGAGAGCGCCGAACAGCACGACGAGGCGACCGACCGGGTCGCTGAGGCAGTCGAACGCCTGTCCGACCCGGAGCGTCCGATCGAGGGCAAGGAGCGGCGCCGGCTGCTGGCGGGCGTCGCCAAGTCCATCGCCGGCAGTACCCGCTCAGTGCACGCCCACGGCCTCATGGGCTGGATGGGCGGCGTGCTCGAGGCGGTGACGCCGCGACTGCGGGTCCGCGACCTGGAGACGCTGCGCGCCCATCACCACGGCCTTACCGGGGAGGCGCTGGCCGACTCGCTCGTCGAGGCGTCCTCACGTGGCTCGGCCGTCGTCGGCGCCGCAGGCGGCGCACTCGCGGCCGTCGAGTACGCCGCGCCGCCTACGCTGCTCTCGGTGCCCGTGCAGATCGCCGCGGAGACTCTGGTCGTCGCCGCGATCGAGATCAAGCTCATCGCCGAGTTGCACGAGGTGTACGGGGTGGAGGTCGGCCACACGGGCCGCCAGCGCGGCACGGCCTACGTCCAGGCGTGGGCGAAGCAGCGGGGCGTCAACGCGCTCGAGCCGGGCTCGCTGACTGCGGCGCTGGGCGCCGGAGCACGACGCGAGCTGCGCCAGCGCCTGCTCGCGCGGCTCGGCCGCAACCTGACCACGCTCGGCCCGCTGCTCACCGGCGCGGTCGCCGGGGGGTACCTCAACCGGCGCGGCACGAAGCGGCTGGCGGGTGCCGTACGCGACGACCTGCGCGGACGTACGCTGCTCGTCACCGAGCGCTGAGCCCCCTCCCCGTGATCATGAAAGATGTTCGTAGCTATGGCTACGCCGAACTTTCATGATCACCGGTGCGGGCCGCGGTCGGCTTAGTTGCTAGTCGTCGTCCGGCCGGAGCGCGCCGGGCAGCTCGCCGAGTGCGCGCTGCCAGGCCTTGGCCATCTGACGCGTGGTGAGCGTCCGGGCGAGCCCGACGGCGACACCGCTCGCGACGGCGAACGCAACCGCCTCGCGTAGTGCGATTTCCGGTGACTCAGGGTTGTCCGGAGGCGCCTGCCCCACGGCCTTCGACCACACCAGTTCCACCGCCTTGCGGGCGGCGATCCCCGCCACGACCGTGCTGAGCGCCGCGATGACCTTCCACCCGAGGTCGGACTTCTTGCCGGCCATATGCTGCCTTTCGTGTCGAGACGTGCAAGATCAGTTTTGCAGACCGACCAGTTACTAGTCGACTCGGAAGGAGGCCGACCAGTACAGCCTTCAGACCTGCGAACGGCCTACTGGAGAGTCGGGCTAGTAACGATAAGCACAGTGATACCCCAAAGCGGTGGCGAGCTCGCGCGGGTGGCGGCTGGAGATGAGCCAGTACGAGGCCAGGCCGCCGGTGCCGTCGGTGGCGACGTAGACCAGACCCTTGGCGTAGCCGCGTACCTGGAGCACGGCGCTGCGGCTCGCCTGGCTGGCGAGCACCGCGCGCCTGCTGCTGCGGTCGAGCACCCGCACGTCGGTGATGTGCCCGAGCGGCAGTCGGCCGGTGCGAACTTCGAGCACTCCGTCGGCCACCCTTGTGCGCGCGGAACCCCAGCGCAGCAGCAGCGCCATGGCCAGGCCGCCGAGCACCAGGTAGGTGACCACCGCGACGATCCAGCTGAACCCGACGTGGATCTCGGCGCCGAGCAGTGCGATGACGAGCGCGCCGAACAGCCACCACCACCATGGCACCCACAGCCGCTCGTCGAAGCTCACCGATCCAGCATAGGACGAAGCGACCGGAAGGAACTGGTGAGGCGATGAGGGTGGACGTGCTGATCAGGCGGGTGGACGACGACCTCGCGCTGCCCTCGTACGCGCACGCGGGCGACGCGGGCGCGGACCTGGTCACCGCCGAGGACGTCGAGCTGGGTCCGGGGGAGCGGGCGACGGTGCGTACCGGGGTCGCGATCGCGCTGCCGGACGGCTATGCCGCGTTCGTGCACCCGCGCTCCGGCCTCGCCGCCCGGCTCGGGGTGACGATTGTCAACGCGCCCGGCACTGTGGATGCCGGGTACCGCGGGGAGATCCTCGTCGTCCTGCTGAACACCGACCGGCACGAACGCGCCCGCTTCGCGCGGGGCGACCGGATCGCGCAGCTCGTGGTGCAGCGGGTCGAGCGGATGGTGCTGCACGAGGTGGACCGCCTGCCCGGTTCTGCTCGTGGCGAGAACGGGCACGGGTCGACGGGTGGGTTCGACACCGCCGCTCAGCTCGCGCGGTAGCCTGCGCAACGGACACACAAGACCGACCCAGTAGGGAGAGGACTCCCTTGATCTTTCGACGCCGCAGGGCCGACAAGAACGCCGAGGCACTCGACGTAGCCGAGGTGAGCGAGAGCGACGAGCCCGCGGACGAGGAGATGGCCGAGGACGATGAGGTCGCCGAGGCCAGCGAGGACGTCGAGGAGGACGAGGGCGACGCCGGCGAGGGGGACCTCGCGACGACGCCGGACGGCCCGTGGGACGTGCAGGACGACTACCCGGAGATGGAGCGGCTCGACCTCGGCGCGGTGAAGGTGCCCGTCGCCGAGGAGATCGGCGTGCAGGTCGGCATGGAGGACGACCGGGTCGTCGTGGCGACCGTCCTGCACGGCGAGAGCGCGCTCGAGCTGATGGCGTTCGCGGCGCCGAAGAGCCGCGGGATCTGGGACGACGTCCGGACCGAGATGATCAAGAGCCTGAAGGAGAGCGGCGGCAAGGCGGTAGCGATCGACGGCGCCTTCGGCCGCGAGCTCATGGCCGACGTGCCCGTCACGAACGAGGAAGGCGCTGGCGAGGGCACCCAGCAGGTGCGTTTCGTCGGCGTCGATGGGCCGCGTTGGTTCCTGCGCGGCGCGTTCGCCGGTCGGGCGGCTAACGACCCCAAGGAGGCCGCGCCGCTCGAGGACGTGTTCCGCGGGATCGTGGTCGACCGCGGCATTGAGGCGATGGCCCCGCAGGAGCGGATCCCGATGGACCTGCCCCGCGAGACCCGCGAGTCGCTGGGGCTCACCGGCCAGGAGGAGGAGACCGAGAACAGGTACAAGGGGGTTCGCCGATCGCCGGCAGGTTGAGGTCCCGAACATCACCGGTACCCGCTACCGTGGTTCCTGTGAGCACTGACCGCCATGGCGGCCTGCTCGGCAGGTTCCGCCGGTTCTTCTCCTCGACGGACGAGCTCGAGGCCGAGGAGCTGCGGGAGAGCACCGAGGAGCTCGGTGCGACCCGCGTATGCGACTGCATCGACCGCTCCCGTGCGACGGTCGCAGGCAGCATCCGTACCGTAACCCTGGAGCCCCGCGGTGATTCGCCGGCGCTCGAGGCCGTACTCTACGACGGTTCGGACCAGGTCACGTTGGTGTGGCTCGGCAGGCGCAAGATCCTGGGCATCGAGCCCGGTCGGCGGCTGCGGGCCGAGGGATTGGTCACGACCACGTCGGATGGCCAGCGGGCGATGTACAACCCGCGCTACGAGTTGATCGCGAGCTAGGACGGGAGCCTCGTTGGGCGCGCAGGCGGAGGATGACGCCCGGCCAGAAGCGGGCTCCCGGGCGGCCGAGGTAGACCAGCGGCGGTCGCTGATGCAGGCGTTCGGCGGTGGCCGTGGACTGCTCGACACCAGCGTCCCGGCCCTGGTGTTCGTCATGGTGTTCGCGGTCCTGCGCGACCTGCGCATCGCCGCCATCGCGGCAATCTGTTGCGCCGCGGTGCTGCTCGGGGTCCGACTTGCTCGCAAGGAAACCAAGCAGTTCGTCATCGGCGGCTTCGTCGGCGTGCTGATCGCCGCGGTCGTCGCCTGGAAGACCGGCAGTGCGGACAACTACTTCCTGCCGGGCATCATCAAGAACGCCGGCTTCGCGGTGCTGTACGCGGTGTCGGTGTTGGTGCGGTGGCCGCTGCTCGGCGTCGTACTCGGGCCGCTGCTCGGGGAGAACTTCGCGTGGCGGCAGAACAGGGCCAGGCGCAAGGCGTACGCGCTGGCGAGCCTGATCTGGGCGGTCATGTTCGCGGTGCGGTTCGCGGTGCTGCTGCCGCTCTACCTGCTGCACCTAACGGTGGCGCTCGGTATCGTCAACGTGGTGCTCGGCTGGCCGGTCTTCGCGCTCGTGCTCTGGGCCACCTGGATCTGCCTGCGCCGGGTGCCGCCGGTCATGGTGCCGGGCGGCGGCTGGCTGGCGAAGGCCAAGGCGGACCAGGCCGAGCGATAGCGAGCGCGCTTTGCCCGGACGTCGCTCGGACTCTGGTCGGTTACCGCGCGGTAGCTGACCGAGCCAGCGGGAAGGCGCGCGGCAACTGACCGGGGTTGCCGGGGGGGGTGGCGACGCCACCGCCCATCGCGGACCAGTCACCGCAGGAGCCGGTCGAGCTCTCCCTCGATGTCCTCGGTGGTCACGAACAGGAGCTCGTCGCCGGCCTCGAGCGGGTCGTCCCCGCTGGGGACGAGCACGCGGCCCCCGCGCAGGATCGCCACCAGCGACGTGTCACGCGGCCATGACACGCCGCTCACCTTCTCGCCGACGAGCCGCGACTCATCGGTGAGCGTGGTCTCGACCAGGCTCGCGTTGCCCTGCCTGAACGTCATCAGCCGTACGAGGTCTCCGACGGAGACGGCCTCCTCGACGAGCGCGCACATCATGCGCGGCGTCGACACCGCCACGTCCACTCCCCAGGACTCGTTGAACAGCCACTCGTTGTCGGGATGGTTGACCCGAGCGACCGTACGCGGCACGCCGAACTCGGTGCGGGCGAGCAGCGAGACGACGAGGTTGACCTTGTCGTCGCCGCTGGCCGCGACCACGACCTGGCAGTGCTGGGTGCCGGCCTCTTCCAGCGACGAGATCTCGCAGGCGTCGGCGAGCAGCCACTCCGCGCGCGGCACCGAGTCGACCCGGATCGCGCGCGGGTCGCGGTCGATGAGCAGCACCTCGTGACCGTTGTCGAGCAGCTCACCGGCGATCGAGCGGCCGACGTTGCCCGCGCCCGCGATCGTGACGCGCATCTCACTCGCTCCCTTCCGGAGCGGACGCCAGGATCGTGGCGACCCTTGTCTGGTCGCCGGTGCGAACGGTGCCGTAGAGGAGGTCGTCCTCCTGGAGGGGGGTGTGTTCGCTCGGCAGCACCGTCTCGCCCAGCCGGACGAGGAAGGTGACCCGGCACGGCGCCGCGTCCTCCACGTCACGCACCCGGTGCCCGATCCACCCGGGGTGGAAGGGGAGCTCGGCGATCGTCGCGGTGCCCGTCGGGTCCTGGTAGACGGTCTCGCTGTCCTCAGGCAGGAGCCGGCGCAGGATCCGGTCGGTCGTCCACTGGACGGTCCTGACGGTCTGGATGCCGAGGCGCTGGTAGACCTCCGCGCGCCGGGGGTCGTAGATGCGGGCGACGACGTTCGCGACCTGGAACGTCTCCCTGGCGATGCGTGCGGTGATGATGTTGGAGTTGTCACCGCTGGAGACGGCGGCAAACGCGTGCGCCTCCTCGATCCCGGCCTCCTCCAGCGTCGCGCGGTCGAGGCCGAAGCCCTCAACGCGCTTGCCCTCGAAGTGGCTGCCGAGGCGGCGGAAGGCTGCGGGGTTCTGGTCGACGATCGCGACCGAGTGCCCCTTCGCCTCCAATGCGTGGGCCAGCCGGGAGCCGACGCGGCCACACCCCAAGATGACGCAGTGCACGGCAGTTCCTCCGGTCCTCGACGCCAACCGGCAACGCTACACGCTCCCGCACCCGGCGGCGAAGTCCACTGCCCTGGCCCCGATCTTTCACGTGTCGGCACGCAGACCCGGCGCATTTGCAGGTGCGCTCGAGCACTCGCCGAGGGCGTGAACTCACCGCATCGGTGATGAAGGACTGGGGCTAGCATCAGTGCCTGTGCCGAGTGCCGCGGAAGCTTTGAAGCGGCTGCTCGTTGGCCGGCCACGTCGGTCCGAGCAGCTGCACGAGACCCTCCTACCCAAACGGCTCGCGTTGCCGGTGTTCGCCAGCGACGCGCTCTCGTCCGTGGCGTACGCGCCCGACGAGATCTTCATCATCCTCTCGATCGCAGGGCTCTCCGCCTACTCCTACTCGTGGAAGGTCGGGCTCGCGGTCGTCGTCGTGATGGTGACAGTCGTCGCGTCGTACCGGCAGAACGTGCACGCGTACCCGAGCGGTGGCGGGGACTACGAGGTCGCGACGACGAATCTCGGCAGCACGTCGGGTCTGGTGGTCGCGAGCGCGCTGCTCGTCGACTACGTGCTCACCGTGGCCGTGTCCATCTCGTCGGGCGTGCAGAACGCCTCCGCCGCGTTGCCTTTCCTCCAGGGACGCGAGGTGTGGGTCGCGGTGGGTATCGTGCTGGTGCTGACGACGATAAACCTGCGCGGGGTCAAGGAAGCCGGTACCGCCTTCGCGATCCCGACCTACTGCTTCATCGTCGCGATCCTCGGCATGGTGGCCTGGGGGTTCATCCGCTACTTCTTCGGTGACCTGCCGTCGGCGGAGAGCGCCAAGTTCACCATCGCTCCCGACCCGGAGTTCGCGCACGGGTTCACCGGCCTCGCCGCGGTGTTCCTGGTGATGCGGGCGTTTTCGTCCGGTTCCGCGGCCCTGACCGGCGTCGAGGCGATCAGCAACGGTGTGCCGGCGTTCCGCAAGCCGAAGAGCCGCAACGCCGCCACGACGCTGGCGTTGATGGGCACCGTCGCGGTCACGATGCTGATGGGCATCATCGTGCTGGCTCGCGTCACCAGCCTGCACTACGTGGACCCGACGGAGGCGGCGTCGAGGCTGCTGCTGCACGGCAAGCCGGTCGGACCCGGATACGAGCAGGAAACCGTGATCGGGCAGCTCGGTCACACGGTGTTCGGGAACTTCCCGCCGGCGTTCTACTTCCTCATCGCCGCGACGGGCGTGATCTTGATCCTGGCCGCGAACACCGCGTTCAGCGGGTTCCCCGTGCTCGGTTCGATCCTGGCCAGGGACGGGTTCCTACCCAAACAGCTGCACACCCGTGGTGACAAGCTGGCGTTCAGCAACGGCATCATTCTGCTCGCGCTCGCCGCGGCCGTGCTGATCATCGCGTTCAACGCCGAGACGACCCGGCTCATCCAGCTGTACATCGTCGGGGTATTCGTGTCGTTCACCACCAGCCAGACCGGCATGGTGCGGCACTGGACGCGGCTGCTGCGCACCGAACAGCGACCCAAGGTCCGCCGCCGGATGCAGCGATCCCGCGCGATCAACACGTTCGGCCTTTGCCTGACCGGCGTGGTGCTGATCATCGTGCTGGTGACCAAGTTCCTGCACGGCGCGTGGATCGCCATCGCCGCGATGGCGGTGCTGTTCGTCACAATGAAGGGCATCAGGCGGCACTACGAACGGGTCCGCGTCGAGCTGGAGCCCGACGAGAAGGTCGACACGGCGCTGCCGTCGCGGGTGCACGCGGTCGTGCTCGTCTCGCGGATCCACAAGCCCGCGCTGCGTGCGGTCGCGTACGCGCGTGCCACCCGCCCGGACGTGCTCGAGGCCGTGTCCGTCCAGGTCGATCCGGAGGAGACCGAGCGGTTGCGGCAGGAGTGGGATGAGCTGGCCATCCCGGTCCGGCTGAAGGTCCTCGACTCGCCATACCGGGAGATCACCCGCCCGTTCATGGAGTACCTGCGCAGCATCCGCCGGCAGAGCCCGCGCGACGTCGTCACCGTGTTCGTCCCCGAGTACGTGGTCGGGCACTGGTGGGAACACCTGCTGCACAACCAGAGCGCGCTGCGGTTGAAGGCGCGCCTGCTGTTCGAGCCCGGGGTGATGGTCACCAACGTGCCCTGGCACCTCGCTTCGTCGCGGCTGGTCATCGGCAAGCTGGAGACCAGCCTGCGGCACGAGCACCAGAACGGTAAGGACCGCGTGTGACGGCCGGCACCGAGGCAATGCTCGAGCTGGACGTGGAGGCGGTCGCACACGGCGGTTTCTGCGTGGCACGCCACGAGGGGCAGGTGGTCTTCGTACGGCACGCGCTGCCCGGCGAGCGGGTACGTGCGCGGGTCACCGAGACCGCCAAGCGCTACCTGCGCGCCGACTGCGTCGAGGTGCTGGTCGCCGCACCGGAGCGGGTGGAGCCGCCGTGCCCGTACGCCGGTCCGGGACTGTGCGGCGGCTGCGACTGGCAGCACGCATCCCTGCCGGCGCAACGGGAGCTGAAGGCGGCGGTCGTCGCTGAACAGCTGCAGCGGCTCGCCGGCGTCGACGTGCCCGTACGGGTCGAGGAGGTGCCGGGCGCGCCGGACGGGCTCGGCTGGCGTACGCGGGTGCGGTTCGCCGTCGACGGCGAAGGACGGCCCGGCTTCCGCGCGCACCGCTCCCACGAGGTCGTGCCGGTGGCCGCCTGCGCGATCGCGCACCCGGCCGTGGAGTCGCTCGGTGTCGAGCAGCGCACCTGGCCGCACGTGCGTGAGGTCACCGCCGTCGGTTCGGCGGACACGGGGGAGACCCTCCTGGAGACCACACCCGGCAAGGGCTCGCGCCACCGGGTGCAGGAGCGCGCCGCGGGCCGCACCTGGCAGGTCACGGGTAGCGGCTTCTGGCAGGTGCATCCGGGAGCGGCCGACGCGCTCGCGGACGCCGTGCTCGCGGCGCTGGAGCCCGAGCCGGGGGAGTCCGCCCTGGACCTGTACGCGGGCGTGGGGCTGTTCTCCGGTGTGCTCGCCGAGCGGCTCGGTCCCGGAGGCCGGGTGACCGCGATCGAGCACGCCCGGCAGACCGCCGCGGACGCGCGGCACAATCTCGCCGACCTGCCGACCGTGCAGGTGCATCAGGGTGATGTGCTCGCGGTCCTGCGCCGGCTGCGGTTGCGTCGCGCGGACCTGGTCGTGCTGGACCCGCCGCGTACGGGCGCGGGCCGCGACGTCGTCGACGCGCTCGCCCGCACCCGTACCCGCCGCGTCGCGTACGTCTCGTGCGACCCGGCGACGCTCGCCCGCGACATTGGCTACTTCGCCGGACACGGCTGGCACCTCACCGGGTTGCGCGCGTTCGACCTGTTCCCGATGACCCAGCACGTGGAGTGCCTCGCCGTGCTGGAGCCTGGCTCGCCACAAGGGGCTCGAGGTCGCCGAGACGACAGGGTAGGCAACCTGCCATGAGCCTCATGCAACTCGCGCAGGACGAGCGGACTTCCTTCCTGGAGTTCCTCACGACGCTCTCCCCGGAGCAGTGGGAGGCGCCAACGCTCTGCGAGGGCTGGCGGGTGCGCGACGTGGTGGCGCACGCGGTCAGCTACGACGAGCTGGACTGGCCGGGGGTGTTGCGGCGCTCGGCCCGTGGGCGGTTCCGGCTCGGCCGCGCCAACGCGGTCGGTGTCGCCGCGAACGCACAGCGGAGCCCAGAGGACCTGCTGCAGGTGCTGAACGCGCACCTGCGGCCACGAGGTCTCACCGCGGCGTTCGGCGGCATGGTCGCGCTCGTCGACGGGATGATCCACCAGCAGGACATCCGGCGCCCGCTCGGACTCCCGCGCGACATCCCCGCCGAGCGGCTCGTGCCCACGCTGCGTTCAGCGATGAAGGCGCCGCCCATCGGTGCCTTCTGGCGTGCCCGTGGCCTGCGTCTCGTCGCCACCGATTGCGACTGGTCCGCTGGGCGGGGACCCGAGGTGCGCGGCGCCGGCGAGGCGATCCTCATGGCCGTCGCCGGCCGGCGCGGCGTCGTGCAGGAGCTGTCCGGCGAGGGGCAGGGAACACTCGCGGGCCGCATTCATGCAGCTTGACACTGTACCTGCGTACGGGGTTCATGCTGTTGGGGTGAGAACGAGCGAGGTGGCCGCGCGGGCCGCGGTCGGTGTCGAGACATTGCGCTATTACGAGCGCCGCGGACTGCTCAAGGAGCCCGGCCGCTCTGCCTCCGGCTACCGTTCGTGGCCGCCGGAGGCCGTACGCGTGGTGCGGTTCGTGAAGCGGGCGCAGGAGGTCGGCTTCACGCTCGCCGACGTGGAGGAGCTGCTGCATCTGGCCGACGGCGGACCCGAGCAGTGTGACGCCGTACGGCTGATGGCGCAGGAACGCCTGGCCGACCTGGAGCGCCGGATCGCGGACCTGGCGTCGATGCGCGATGCCCTGGCGCGACTGGTAGCGACCTGCGAACGCCCACGGCAGCAGCGGGACTGCCCGCTGCTGCACGCACTGGACGTCGCCAGCGAAGAGCGACCCGAGGAACCGCGGTGACTCCGGGACAGGGCGTGTCCATACGTCTGGAGCACGTAGCCGACTGCCCGCTGGTCGACCGGGTCCGCGCGCGGTTGCAGCGCGCGCTGGAGGCCACCGGCATCAGTGCGGTCATCGAGGAGGTCGAAGGCCCGTACCCCTCGCCGACCTTGCTCATCGACGGCCTGGACGCCGTCACCGGCCGTCCGGTCGGCGGGGGAGTTTGCTGCCGGCTCGACCTACCCACCACGGCGCAGATCGCCGCCGCCCTGCAGCGAGGAGGCACCCGATGAGCGACGGTGGCCGGGCACGCCTTCGGTGGTCAGCCGCACCGTGACGGTGTCGCCCTCGTCCAGATCCTCGGCCTTGCGTACCGCGTCCTTCAGCGGGACGGCGTAGAGCCCATCCTTGGGGATCAGCGAGGTCTTCCAGCCGGTCACGCCGATCTCCGCGCTGACCGGGATGCACCCCCACCCGTAGCTGAGCACGGCGGACATGTCGTGCAGGTCGGTGCTTGCCTCGTCCGGCACGGTGACGAAGTAGTACGGCGACGGGCCTCGCCAGTGCCAGATCTCGCCGCAGAACTCCAGCTCCATGGCGTCAGGACCGCTCGCTCATGGGCGCCATCCCGCGGGAGGGTCCTCACCGACGAGGCCGTCGACGGCCTCGCGCAGCAGGTCGGCGTGACCGGTGTGCCGCCCGTACTCCTCGATCAGGTCGCAGACGACCCGGCGCAGGCTGGGCCGGCGACCGTCGGGCCAGGAGAGGTCGACGGGCTGATCGAGCCCGCCGCTCGCCAGCGCGGCGCGGAGCTGCGTGCGGGAGCGGCGCACGGCGCCGTCCCAGAGCGCGTACAGCTGGTCGGGGGTGTCCTCGGCGGCCGAGTGCCACTCCCAGTCCGGGTCGGCGTCGAAGTCGGCTTCGTCCCACGGCGCCCCGAGCGGTTCGCCGCCCAGCTTCGCCGTGAAGTAGTGGTCCTCGACCAGCGCAAGGTGCTTGAGCAGGCCGCCGAGCGTCATGGACGAGGCGCCGATACGGGTGCGCAGGCCGGCCGCGTCGAGGCCGCCGGCCTTCCACCGGACGGTCGCGCGCTGGCGATCGAGTGCACCGACGAGGTGTTCGACCTCGCTGCCTGCGACTGGAGGTTCCCAAGGGGGGTCGGTCGTGGTCATGGCGAAACCGTAGACCCTATTGTGGACGTATCGTTTCCGGTTATCTGCGATCCTTTCGCCGTGGACGAGACCAACCCGACCGCCCGGGCGCTGCGGTGTCTCCAACTGTTACAGGACAGCCCGGGCATCACCGCGGACCGGCTCGCCGGCAAGCTCGGCGTCTCGGCGCGGGCAGCCCGGCGGTACGTGGGCATCCTGCGCCAGGCGGGCATCCCGATCGACTCCGAGCGCGGGCCGTACGGGGGATACCGCGTCGGTCGCGGCCTGCGGCTCCCGCCGCTGGTGTTCAGCCCCGCGGAGGCCCTCGGCCTGGTCATGGCCGTGCTCGACGGTCACCACGAGGCGAGCGACACCACCGATCCGGTCGGCAGCGCCGTCGGCAAGGTCGTACGCGCGCTTCCGGCGCCGGTGGCCGCTCAGGTCGATGCGGTACGCCGGACGACGGCGCCCGCACCCGACCGCGCCGCAGCCCGCCCCGATCCCGAGACGACGAGCACCCTGGTCCAGGCATGCGCGAGCCACCGGCGAGTGCGGCTCGACTACCGCTCCGAGGCAGGTTCTGAGTGGTCCATGGACGTCGATCCATGGGGCGTCGTCGTACGCCACGGCCGCTGGTACCTGCTCTGCTGGTCGCACCGCGCGCACGCCCGGCGCGCCTACCGGGTCGACCGGGTCCGCGCGGTAGAGGTGCAGGGCGACGCCTTCAGCCCACCCGCCGACCTCGACCCGGTCGCCATGCTCGAGGAGCACCTCGCCGTCGGCTGGGAGTACGACGTCGAGGTCATCATCGACGCACCGCTCGATGCGGTGGCGCCTTGCCTGCCACGTGCCCTTGGCCGGCTCGAACCGGTCGATGCAGAAAGCACCCGCCTTGTCGGCAGCACCGGCAACCCGTACTGGTACGCCGAGCAGCTCGCGGCGATTCCCGCGCCGTACCGGATCGTCGAATGTCTCGAACTGCGGCAGACGACTCGGCAGCTGGGGGAGCGGCTGCTCGCCGCGGCGGCGGGTTCTAACGGGTCAGTTCGCGACGCTCGTCCTCGATGACGTGCTCACGGTCAGGCATCGAGCGCAGCGTCTCGTGACTGTCGCCGCTGCCCCACGGGTCGACCTCCATCGCGGTCTTGACGAGCAGGAACCCCCATATCGCCATGAGCGCGTAGACGATGTAGTTCGTCTCGCTGAAGCCGAGGGAGTTGTGCGTGAACCAGTACGGCATCCCGTGCCCGTAGATGCCCTCGCTCTCCAACTCCACGCTGACCGCGGTGATGATCGTGCCGAAGCCGAACACAACCAGGGCGAGCAGGCCGTACGCCTTGATCGTCACCCGTGCCGGCAGGACGAGCAGTGCGAGCACGCCCATGGCCAGGTGGAAGATGTCCAGCCCGATGTTCTCGCCGAGTATCCACTCCGGCAGAAGCCCGAACACGAGGTGCCAGGCAAGACCGAACGCGCCGAGGATCAGGAGGACGATGCCCATGATCGAGGCGAGGAGCCTGGGCGCGGGTGTGAAACGACGGGTGGTGTCGCTTGTAGCCATAGCGGGAGCGTATCGATCGGGCGGGCTACCCCCGCACGCAGGACGCGTTCGGATAAGGTAGCTTGACGTCGAGGTAATTTAGCGGTCGAGAGAGGCGGTGCGAGGCGATGGCGGCCAACAGCTACAACGCGCGCGGTACGGTGCGGGTCGGCGAGCGAGAACTCCAGATGTACCGGCTCGACGCCGTTCCGGGGGCGAGCGACCTGCCGTACAGCCTGAAGGTGCTGCTGGAGAACCTGTTGCGCACCGAGGACGGTGCGCGCATCACCGCCGACGACATCGCGGCGCTGGCCAACTGGGACCCGACCGCGGAGCCGGACCGGGAGATCCAGTTCACGCCCGCGCGCGTGCTGCTGCAGGACTTCACCGGCGTGCCGGCGGTGGTCGACCTGGCCGCCATGCGCGAGGCGATGCGCGACGTGGGCGGCGACCCGAGCCGGATCAACCCGCTCGCGCCCGTGGAGCTGGTCATCGACCACTCGGTCATCGCGGACTTCTTCGGCGTGCACGACGCCATCGAGCGCAACATCGAGCTGGAGTTCGAGCGCAACGCCGAGCGCTACCAGTTCCTCAAGTGGGGGCAGCAGGCTTTCGACAACCTGCGCGTCGTCCCGCCAGGCACAGGCATCGTGCACCAGGTCAACATCGAGTACCTCGCCCGCGTGGTCTTCGACCGCGACGGTGTGGCGTACCCCGACACGCTCGTCGGCACCGACTCGCACACCACGATGGTCAACGGTCTCGGCGTGCTCGGCTGGGGCGTCGGCGGTATCGAGGCCGAGGCGGCGATGCTCGGCCAGCCGGTGAGCATGCTGATCCCACAGGTGGTCGGGTTCAAGCTGACCGGCCAGCTGCCGGAGGGCTCCACCGCCACCGACCTGGTGCTCACCATCACCGAGATGCTGCGCGCGCACGGCGTCGTCGGCAAGTTCGTGGAGTTCTACGGGCCCGGCGTCGGCAACGTCCCGCTCGCCAACCGCGCGACGATCGGCAACATGAGCCCGGAGTACGGCTCCACCTGCGCGATCTTCCCGATCGACCGGGAGACCATCGAGTACATGCGGCTCACCGGCCGCTCCGCCGAGCAGACCGCGCTGGTCGAGGCGTACGCCAAGGCGCAGGGCCTGTGGCACGACCCGGACCGCACGCCGCGGTACTCCGAGACCCTGGAGCTCGACCTCGGCACGGTCGTGCCGAGCATCGCCGGCCCGAAGCGTCCGCAGGACCGGATCGCGCTGACCGACGCCAGGCCGGCGTTCCGCAAGGCGCTGCGCGAGCAGTCGGGTGAGGACGCCGTGCGGCCGAGCAACCCGGTGCCCGTGCGGCTGGCCGACGGCACCGAGTTCGAGCTCGACCACGGCGCGGTGGTGATCGCGGCGATCACCTCGTGCACCAACACCTCGAACCCACAGGTCATGGTCGCGGCCGCCCTGCTCGCCAAGAAGGCGGTCGACCTCGGTCTTACCCGCAAGCCGTGGGTGAAGACCACGCTCGCGCCAGGGTCGAAGGTCGTCATGGACTACTACGACCGCGCCGGGCTCACGCCGTACCTGGAGAAGCTCGGGTTCAACCTGGTCGGTTACGGGTGCACGACCTGCATCGGCAACTCCGGCCCGCTCGCCGAGGAGATCAGCGCCGCGGTGGGCGACGCGGGCCTGTCCGTCGCGTCAGTGCTCTCCGGCAACCGCAACTTCGAGGGCCGGATCAACCCCGACTGCGCGATGAACTTCCTGGCCTCGCCGCCGCTGGTGGTCGCGTACGCGCTCGCCGGGTCGATGGACGTCGACCTGACGAGCGACCCGCTCGGCACGAGCGCCGACGGAAAGCCGGTCTACCTCTCCGACCTGTGGCCCTCGCCCGCGGAGGTCGACGAGGTCATCGCGAGCGCCCTGCACCAGGAGATGTTCGTCCGCGACTACGCCGACGTGTTCGCAGGCGACGAGAAGTGGAACGGTCTCGACGTGCCGGAGGGCACGATCTTCGACTGGGACGAGCAGTCCACGTACGTGCGTCGCCCGCCGTACTTCGACGGCATGCCGGCAGAGCCGGCGCCGCTGCGCGACATCACCGGCGCCCGGGCGCTGGCGAAGGTCGGTGACTCGGTGACGACCGACCACATCTCGCCCGCGGGGGCGATCAAGCTGGCCAGCCCGGCGGGCGAGTACCTCGCGAGCCACGGCGTGGAGCGCAAGCACTTCAACTCCTACGGCTCGCGGCGCGGCAACCACGAGGTGCTGATGCGCGGCACGTTCGCCAACATCCGGTTGCGCAACGAGCTGGTCCCCGGCGTCGAGGGCGGCTTCACCAGGCGCATCCCGGACGGCGCGCAGGAGTCGATCTACGACGCCTCGATGGCGTACGCCGACGACGGTGTGCCGCTCGTCATCCTGGCCGGCAAGGAGTACGGGTCCGGGTCGTCGCGCGACTGGGCGGCCAAGGGGCCGCTGCTGCTGGGCGTCCGCGCGGTGATCGCGGAGTCGTACGAGCGCATCCACAGGTCCAACCTGATCGGCATGGGGGTGCTGCCCCTGCAGTACGCCGAAGGCGAGAACGCCGAGACCCTCGGCCTGACCGGCGAGGAGAGCTTCGACGTCAACGGCGTCGAGGGCAGCGAGGAGATCCCGCGCCAGGTCAGGGTGTCGGCCGACGGCAAGGAGTTCACCGCGACCGTACGCATCGACACCCCGGCGGAGGCCGACTACTACCGGCACGGCGGCATCCTGCAGTACGTGCTGCGCACGCTCCGCTGACGAACTTGTCAGACTCTCACAGTGCTCCAGCACTGTGAGAGTCTGACAAGAGTTCGGTAAACCGCGCGGACGGGAGGCTCGTCGGGTGAGTGTGCTCGCATCCATCCAGGGACCAGACGATGTGAAGCGGCTCGACGGGGCCGAACTGGGCGAACTGGCCGCGGAGATCCGCGAACTGCTGGTGAGCGAGGTCTCCCGAACTGGGGGGCACCTGGGTCCCAACCTGGGTGTGGTCGAGCTCACCATCGCGCTGCACCGGGTGTTCTCCTCGCCCCGCGACCGCATCCTGTTCGATGTCGGCCACCAAGCGTACGTGCACAAGATGCTCACCGGCCGGCAGGCCGGCTTCCGCGACGGCACCCTGCGGCACCGCGGCGGCCTGTCCGGTTACCCCAACCAGGCCGAGTCCGACCACGACACCATCGAGAACTCGCACGCTTCACCGGCCCTGTCGTACGCCGATGGGCTCGCCACCGCGTACCAGCTGCGCGGCGAGATCGACAGGCGGGTCGTCGCCGTGGTCGGCGACGGCGCCCTGACGGGCGGCATGGCGTGGGAGGCGCTCAACAACATCGCGGCGAGCAAGGACCGCGGCCTCGTCATCGTGGTCAACGACAACGGCAGGTCGTACTCGCCGACGCACGGCGCCCTTGCGAGCCACCTGACGACGCTGCGTACCAACCCGCACTACGAGCAGGTGCTGGCGCTGGTCAAGGAGTCGCTCAGCAGGACACCGCTGGTCGGCGCACCGCTGTACGACGCGCTCCACGGGGTCAAACGCGGCCTGAAGGACGCGCTGAGCCCGCAGGGCATGTTCGAGGACCTCGGCCTGAAGTACGTCGGGCCCGTGGACGGGCACGACGTCGCGGCCGTGGAGGTGGCGCTGCGCAACGCCGAGCGGTTCGGCGGCCCGGTGATCGTGCACTGCGTGACGCAGAAGGGCCGCGGCTACCAGCCTGCCGAAGACGACGAGCAGGACTGCCTGCACCAGGTGCGCAGCACCCAGCCGACCGGGTGGACCGACGTGTTCAGCGACGAGCTGTGCTCGATCGCCACCCGGCGTAACGACGTCGTCGGCGTCACCGCGGCGATGCTGCACCCCACAGGGCTCGCGCCGGTCGCGGAACGCTTTCCCGACCGGGTGTACGACGTCGGCATCGCCGAGCAGCACGCGGTCACCAAGGCCGCGGGCCTCGCACTCGGCGGGCTCCACCCGGTCGTCGCGGTCTACGCGACCTTCCGCAACCGGGCGGTCGACCAGGTGCTGATGGACGTCGCGCTGCACCGGCTGCCGGTCACGTTCATGCTCGACCGCGCCGGCGTGACCGGCGATGACGGGCCGAGCCACAACGGTATGTGGGACCTGTCGGTGCTGCAGGTGGTGCCGGGGCTGCGGATCGCCGCGCCCCGCGACGGCGGCCGGCTGCGCGAGCAGCTGCGCGAGGCGGTCGACGTCACCGACGGCCCCACGGCGCTGCGCTACCCCAAGGGCCCGGTCGGTGCGGACATCGACGCGGTCGAACGGGTCGGCACGACCGACGTGCTGCTCCGCTCCGAGGGTGCCGAGGTGCTGCTCGTCGCGGTCGGGGCGATGGCGGGGCTCGGATTGGAGGCGGCGCAGCGGCTCGCGGCGGAGGGCGTCGCGGTGACCGTCGTCGACCCGCGCTGGGTGAAGCCGGTCGACGCGTCGCTGGTCGCGCTGGCCGGCGAGCATGCGATGGTGGCGGTCGTCGAGGACAACGGCCGCGCCGGCGGCGTCGGCGCGGCGCTCAGCCAGGCGCTGCAGGATGCCGACTGCGACACGCCGGTGCGCACGTTCGGGCTCCCCCAGCGGTTCCTCGAGCACGCGAAGCGGGCCGAGATCCTGCAGGATGTCGGGCTGACCGCGGATGACCTGGCCAGGGCCATTCTGACCGGTTACGCAGCGTTCACCGTGACCGGCACTCTGGAAGCGATCGAATCGTAACGCAACGTCTTGGCGTGTTCCTCTGGTTACGAAGGCCAGGTGAAGCTAAGCTCCCCGGCTGACTCAGATGTTGTCGAGATCCGGCAGCGTCGGCTGTGCAGCGAGGAGGCCCCACCATGGCAGTCGGGTCACGCGATGTTCAGGTCGCGGCGGGGGACGACAAGCGGTTACGCAAGGACTTCGGCACGATCGGGCTGCTCTTCACCGCGGTCGGATCGATCATCGGCTCCGGGTGGCTCTTCGGGGCGCTGACCGCGTCGGAGATGGCGGGGCCCGCGTCGGTCTTCTCCTGGGCCGTCGGAGCCGTGATCTTCATCCTGATCGGGTTGACGTTCGCCGAGCTGGGCACGATGTTCCCGCACAGTGGCGGGGTCGCCCGGTACCCGCAGTACTCACACGGTTCCTTTGCCAGCTTCATCATCGGCTGGATCACCTGGATCGCGGCCGCGGCGGTCGCGCCGATCGAGGTGCTCGCGTGCGTGCAGTACGCGAAGAACTACCTGCCCTGGATCCAGACGCTCAGGGACGGCGTACCGGTGTTGACCACCCCGGGCCTCGGGGTGTCCATCGGTTTGATGGCCGTCTTCACGATCGTCAACTTCTTCGGCGTCCGGTGGTTCGCCCGCATCAACAACATCCTGGTCTGGTGGAAGCTCTTCATCATCGTCCTTGTGGTCGTCGCCCTGATCACGGTCTCGTTCAATGGCGATCACTTCTCCGCGACGGCCGGTTTCGCCCCGTTCGGTGCGGCCGGGGTGTTCTCGGCGGTGTCCAGCGCCGGTATCGCGTTCGCGTACCTCGGGTTCCGCCAGGGTGTGGAGCTGGCCGGGGAGACCGACAACCCCAAGCGCAACGTCCCGCTCACAGTTGTCGGCTCCGTGGTGATTTGCGGGGTCATCTACGTGGCGTTGCAGTTCGCGTTCATCGGTGCTTCGCCGACCGATGCGATCACCGCCGAAGGGTGGTCGAAGGTCGGTGAGCACATCTTCTCCGGCAGCGGGACACCCGCGGAGTTCGGTCCGCTGGCGGCACTGGCCGGCACCGTCGGGCTGGTCTGGCTGGCCGGCTTGCTGTATGCGGACGCGATCATCTCGCCCGCCGACACCGGCCTGATCTACAACGGTGTCAGCGCGCGCATCTCCTACGCGATGGGCCGGAACCGGAACGCTCCGAAGGGGCTCGCCGCGGTATCGAAGAATGGCGTGCCGTGGGTCAGCCTGCTGCTGGCGTTCGTCATCGGCTGCCTTTTCTTCCTTCCGTTCCCCGGCTGGCAGTCGCTCGTCGGGTTCGTGACCTCCTCGACGGTGCTCTCGTTCGGGGCGGGGCCGCTGGTACTGCTCGCGCTGCGCCGCCGGCTTCCGGAGCGGGAGCGGCCGTTCCGGCTGCCGGCTGCTTGGGTGATCTCATTCCTCGCGCTGTGGGCGTCCAACCTGGTCGTGTACTGGACCGGGTGGGAGAAGGACAGGTTCTTGTTCATCGCCGTCGCGATCGGCTTCGTCCTGTTCGGCATCAACCAGGCGGTGGCAAGGGGTAGGACGCCGACCCTGCACTTCAAGAACGGCTGGTGGATCATCGTGTGGCTCGGCGGGCTCTGCCTGATCAGCTACCTCGGCGGGTTCGGGTCAGCCGCGGACCCGTCAAAGAACGTTGGCAACCTTGACCTCTACGGGCTGCTCGGTGGCGCCATCTGGACGTTCATCCTCGCCGCGGTCACCGTGTTCCTCGCGTACTGGTTCGCGCTGCCGCGGGAGCAGATCGAGACGATCCTGGCCGAGCACCGCGGCGAGGGCGGCGGTGGCGAGGGAGAAGTCCCGGCCGAGGCCTGAACCGACCTAGGCGGTTTTCAGTGTCTGGTTTAGCTATAGCTCAACCCGACAC
>JBOHBN010000406.1:0-27061 GCA_050698355.1 Streptosporangiales bacterium
TACATCGTGTTCCTGCTCGCCGGCATACTGCCTTGGCGGTGGGCGACCGGCGTGATCACCGAGTCGTCGCAGGCGCTCACCAAGGAGGCGAAGCTGGTCCGGTCCACCGGCATCCCCCGGGAGATCTGGGTGCTGCGCGTGGTGGGCTCGAAGTTCGTCTCGGAGTTCGCGTTCGCGCTGCCCGTGCTCATCGGCTTCCTTATCGCCTTGCGCGTCCCGGTCGCCTGGCACGTCATCTTCGACTACCCGCTGGCGATCCTGATCGAAGCGGCACTGATCCTTGGTATCGGCTTGTTCCTCGCCTCGCTCAGCGTGCTCTACCGCGACCTGCTGCGGGTGATACGAGTCATCATCCGGGTACTCTTCTACGCCTCGCCGATCCTCTACAGCGTCACGGTCGTGCGCGATCGGCTGGCCGGGGTCTTGGGGGATCTGTACACGTACAACCCGTTCGTCGGGGTCTTGGAGCTCTACCGCCGACCGATCTTCGAAAGCGAGTTCGCCGGTTGGGGGGTCGTGGCACAGGCTGCGGTCATATCCGTCGCGTGGCTCGCCTTCGGGCTCTTCGTGTTCCGGCGCCTCGAGAGCACCGTGCTCAAGGAGATTTAGTGAGCAGCGCGGACCAGGATGGCCAGGGCGGCAAGAAGAACGTGATCGTCGCCCGCGACATCGGCATCAAGTTCAACCGGAGCCGCCGGCGCAAGGCGCGCGTGCGCGAGCTGCTGCTCAAGGGCCGGGGCTCCGCGGCCTCTCGCGAGGAGTTCTGGGCACTGCGCAACGTCTCGTTCAAGGTGCGTGAGGGCGACGCGGTCGGACTCGTCGGCGCGAACGGGCACGGCAAGAGCACGTTGCTGCGCCTGATCGCGGGCGTGATGCTCCCCGACGAGGGGTCGGTCAAGGTGAGGCAGGGCGTCGCCCCGCTCATCGAGATCACGGGTGGTTTCGTCGGCGACCTCACCGCGCGGGAGAACATCTACCTCGTCGGCGGCCTGCACGGTCTCGGCAAGCGGACCCTCGACAGGCGCTTCGATGAGATCGTGAATTTCGCCGAGGTGGGCGACTACCTTGACATGCCCTTCCGGCACTACTCCAGCGGCATGAAGGTGCGGCTCGCGTTCTCCGTGGTGACCAGCGTGGACGAGCCGATCATCCTGGTCGACGAGGTGCTCGCGGTCGGCGATCGGGCGTTCCGGGAGCGGTGCTTCACGCGGATGGAGGAGATGCTCTCCGGCGGCAAGACGCTGTTCTTCGTCTCGCACAGCGAGGCCCAGCTGAAGAAGTTCTGCACGCGCGGCCTCTACCTGCGACACGGCGAGTTGGTGAAGGACGCGCCGATCGAGGACGTGATCGCCGCGTACGCGGCCGACAGCGGCGTCACCGTGGACCCCGAGATGGACGACGCCGACACGGCGACGGCGCCGTGACCGCCACCTGCGCCGCGCCGGCCCCCGCGTTCGGGAAGGGCTGCGGCCGATGAGCGAGACGGCACGGGCGCGCGCGACGCGGCGGGCCGCCTCGCCCGCCGACATCCGCCGGGTCACCCAGCCGCCCGGCGTCCTGGACAGGCGCAGCGGCGAGCACTGGGCGGGCCGGCTGTACATGCGCCGACTGTCGCCGTACGCCGTCTGGCTGCTGCTGCGTACGCCGCTCACCCCCAACCAGGTGACCGGGCTGATGATCGTCGTCGGCGTCGCCGGCGGGGTGGTGCTGGGCCTCGGCGGGCTGTGGTCCGCGGTGGTCGCGGCGGTGCTGTTGCAGCTGTACCTCCTGCTCGACTGCGCCGACGGCGAGCTGGCCCGGTTCACCGACCACAAGAGCATCGTCGGGGTCTACCTCGACCGCGTCGGCGCCTACCTCGCGGAGGCGGCGGTGTTCGTCGGGCTCGGCTTCCGCGCCCAGGACGGCCTCGCCGGGGGCTGGGTCGAGCTGGGCGCGCTCGGCGCGCTCGGGCTGATCCTGATCAAGTCCGAGACCGACCAGGTCGACGTCGCGCGGTCGCGTGCCGGCAAGCCGGCCGCCACCGAGGATTCCGCGGAGCTGCGCAGCGCGCGCATCGGCGCCCTGCGCCGGGTCGCGTCGATGCTGCTCGTCCACCGCATCATCCAGGGCATCGAGCTGTCGCTACTGGCGCTGCTCGCCGCCTGCTACGACACCGTCGCCGGCGGGCTGATGGCCACCAGGGTGCTGCTGGCGGCGTGCTTCGTGGTCGCGGGGGTCTTCGTCGTCCTGCACCTGGTGAGCGTGCTGCTGAGCCGGAGGCTCCGATGACCCGTTTCCTACCCGGTGATCATGAAAGATGTTCGTTGCTATACCTACGACGAACCTTCATGATCACGCAAGGTGCCGAGGGGCCTGCATGAAGCTGTCCTGCGTCGTGCTCACCATGGGCGACCGTCCGACCGAGCTGCGCCGCGGGCTCGACAGCGTACGGGCCCAGCGCGGCGAGCCGATCGAGATCGTCGTCGTCGGCAACGGCGCCCCGGTGTCGGGTCTTGGCGACGACGTCGTGCACGTCTCGCTGCCGGAGAACGTCGGCCTTCCCGCCGGCCGTAACCGCGGCGCCGAGGCGTCGCACGGCGACGTGATCTGCTTCCTCGACGACGACGGCTGGTACCCCGACGAGGGCCTGGGCGACTGGGTGCGCGCCAGGTTCGCGACCGACCCGAACCTCGGCGTGCTGTCCTTCCGGATCGTCGACGAGGACGGCGCGAGTGCCCGCCGGCACGTGCCGCGCCTGCGCGCGGGCGACCCGCTGCGCTCCGGCGAGGTCACCACCTTCCTCGGCGGTGCCTGCGCGATCCGCCGTGCGGTGATCGACGAGGTCGGCGGCCTTCCCGACGAGTTCTTCTGGACGCACGAGGAGACCGACTTCGCCTGGCGCGCGCTCGAGGCCGGCTACCGGATCGTGTACGACGCGCACGCCGTCATGGGGCACCCGTGTACGAGCCCCGCCCGGCACGCCAACTTCTACCGGATGAACGCGCGCAACCGGGTGTGGCTGGCGCGCCGCAACCTGCCGTTGCCGCTCGCAGTGGGGTACGTCGGCGACTGGGTGGCGCTCACACTCGCCCGCGAGCGGTCGCTCGCCAGCCTCCGCCCGTGGTTCCGGGGCCTGAGCGAGGGACTTTCCGCCCCCGCGGGGGCCCGCCGGCCGATATCGTGGCGTACTGCGTGGCGGATGACGCGGCTCGGCAGGCCGCCGGTCGTCTAGCCGGGGAGGGGTTACCGTGACGTACCAGCAGGGCCCCGGCGGCTACGGCTCCCCGTACGATCCTCGCCAGGTCGATCCGTACGCGCAGGGAACGCCCTACCCGCCTGCGCAGTACGGCGCGCCGGTGTACGGCTACGCGTACCCGCCGAAGCCACCGACGAACACGATGGCCGTCCTGTCGCTCGTGTTCGCCCTGTGCGGGTTCGTGATCTGGTTCATCTGCTCGCTGCTCGGACTCATCTTCGGCATCGTCGCGAAGAAGCAGCTCAAGCAGAGCGGCGAGGGCGGCGACGGCCTGGCCACCGCGGGCATCGTCATCAGCGCCATCCTGCTCGGCCTGAAGGTCGTCGGGCTGCTCATCTGGCTGCTCTTCATCCTCATCTGGGGCGCGGTCGCCGTCGGCGCCTCCTGAAATCGGTCCGAACCGCGCTCGCCGTTCTCGCGTCTCACCTGGCAAGCGAGTCAAGCGCGGGAGGCGAGAACCGTGACCCAGCAGGTATGGAACAACGCGGCGTACGCACGGGCCGGCTACTTGCCACGGAGCTTCGGGCAGTACCAGGAGTACAAGCCAACGGCGTCGGTGGCCTACCCGCCGTACGGGTATCCGCACCAGCCGGCCACGAACGGCCTGGCGATCGCCGCCCTCGTGCTCGGGGTGGTCTCGGCGCTCGGTGCCGTCATGGGCGTCCCGCTGTTCGTATTGGCCGTGCTCGGCGCTCCGGCCGGAGTCGTCGGCCCCGTGCTCGGCGTGGTCGCGCGAAGCAAGGTGCGGCAGCGTCAGCAGCAGGGTGCGGGCATGGCGCTCGCCGGCATCATCACCGCGGTGATCAGCCTGGCTATCGACCTGCTCCTCGGCGTGCTCTTCGTCGCGCAGATCCTCACCCTGCTGTTTTAGTGACCCGCTCGGTCTCGATCCGGCGCTCCAGGACCGCCGGATCGAGGTTGCGGCACAGGACCACCGAGCCGCCGAGGGCGAGCGGCACGACAGCCGAGGCCAGGACGCCGTCCAGGCTGTCCGGTGCGGCCTCGCTGAGCAGCCTGCTGCCCGCATCGAGCCCGCGGTGCTTCGCGTACTCCCCGGCCAGCTCGATCAGGCGCGTTCCCGAGAGCGTCCCGTCGGCCCCCGCCAGGGCGGGATCGCCGGGTTCGGGCGGATCGGCGACGAACAGGTCGTCGGGGTAGCCGGGCACTTCGTCGGCGTAGTTGACTACCCCGTCCGGCGCTCCGGACAGAGGCCGGCCGAAGGCGTCCAGCGACGCACCGATCGTCGTGTCGACGCCGAGCGCGACCGCCTCGTCCAGCCGGTCAGCGGACGCGACGGCCGCGACGCAGTCTTCCGGCTCGCTGCCGACGACGGGTACCGCGCCGATCTCCCAGCAGCTCACCAGGAAGACCGTCGACTGCCAGTGAACGGGCAGCAGGAACGCGACCCGGTCGCCGCGGGCCACGCCGATCTCGTCGAGCAGCCCCGCCGTCTTCGCGACCCAGTTGCCGAACGTCGTCGTCGACAGCTCGATGCGCTCGCCGGTGGCGTCGTCGTAGAACGTCACGAGCGGCCGGGCCGTGCCGGCCCGCCGCGCCGCGTCCAGCAGCTCCGCCGTACTCCTCGGTAGGTCCACGCCGCGCACCCTACGCACAACGTGTCAGTAGCTCAGCCCGCCATAGCGAGCTGAGCTACTGACACTTCTGTGGGACCCGGCACCACAACCGCGAGACGTGTTTGCTCGCCCACGCAGCGTGGAGCGTGGCGCACCCAGTACGCTTCCCCGTGGTGAGCGCGACGCGAGAACGGGCGGCAGCAGCGCGGCCGGGAAAACGGGTACGGATGGCGAGCAAGGATCCGGCCGGGCGCGCGCTGATGCGGTTGTCTACGCTCCCTGCCGTGGCGATCGGCGGCTTCCTCGCCGTCGGATCGCTGCTCGTGCACGCGGATGCCTTCGAGCCATGGCTCGCGCTCCCGGTGGGCGTGGTCGTCGCAGCTGTGCTGCTCTGGTGGGCACGCCGGGTGCCGCCGCTGGTGCGGGCTCAGATCGGCTTCACGCCGTGGTGGGTGCTCGGTTCGGTGCTGGTCTTCGTGGCCGCGTTCGGCGTGGTGCAGGCCGTGTTCCACTCCGGGCAGGTCATCGGCACCCGCGAACCGGCCGCGTCCGTGCAGTACGGCTGGTGGCTCGCCCAGCACGGCGGCCTGCCGATCGGCCTGCACAAGCAGGCGTTCGGCGACGCCGCGTCCGGCCTCACCTGGAGCGCGCCGTCGTTCGCCAGCGACGGCGGCGCGGTGTGGCCGCGGCTGATGCCGGGGCTGCCGATGCTGCTCGCCATCGGCGCCTGGATCGGCGGACTGCCCGCCATGCTGCTGGTCGACGCCGTCCTCGGTGCCCTGTCGGTGCTCGCCTTCGCCGGGCTCGCCGGCCGGCTCGTCGGCCCGCGGTGGGCGCCGCTCGCCACCATCACCCTCGCCGGCAGCTTCCCCGTGATGCTGACTGCGCGTGCCGCGTACAGCGCACCCCTGGCCCAGCTGCTGCTTCTCGCCGGGCTGTGCCTGCTCGTCGACTGCCGCGAGCTACGCGGTCGCGCCGCTCGCGCGGCCGCGGGCACGGCCGGCCTGCTCCTCGGTCTCGGCGGGCTGGTCCAGCTCGCGGCGTTCCGCGACCTGGTGCCGATCGTGGTCATCATCGGCGTGCTCGCCGCGCGGCGACGGGTCCAGGCGCCGCCGCTCGCCGCGGGGCTCGCGATCGGGGTCGCGTTGAGCGTGGCCGCCGCTCTGCTGCTCGCCCGGCCCGACCTCGCCGCGCTGGGCGGCTGGCTGGTGCCGCTTGCTGCGGTGGTCGCCGCCGCGGTGCTCTTCGCGGTCGGCTACGCGGCGCTCGTACGGCACGGGCGGTTGGGCTTCTCGATGCCCGAACGGCTGGCCCGGGTCTCGTTCGCCTCCATGTCGCTGCCGCGCATCTGCGGTGGCGTCGTCGGCTTGCTCTTCATCGTGCTTGCCGCCAGGCCGCTGTGGGAGACCGCGCGCGGCGCGGGCGGTGCGGACGCCCGGTTCATCGCCGCCCAGCAGCGCCGTCTCGGCGTGCCGGTCGACCCGAGCCGGTGGTACTCGGAGTGGAGCCTGCACTGGGTGGCCTGGTGGGTCGGGTGGGCCGTCCTCGTGCTTGCCGCGGTCGCCGCGGTGTTCCTCACCGCCCGGGTGATCGCCGGCAAGGGCGGGATGCGGTGGCTGCCTGCCCTGCCCATCCTGCTCTGGAGCGCGATGGTCGCGCTGTGGCTGCCCGGCACGATGCCGGACCACCCGTGGGCCGACCGCAGGCTCGTCCCCGTCGTGCTGCCCGCGGTGGTCCTGCTCGGCACGTGGGGGCTGTCCTGGATGGTGCGCACGTACCGGCCGCAGGCGCCGCGATGGTTCACCCACGGGATCGCCGTCATCGGCGTGCTGGCGTTCGTGGCGCCGGTCGCCGTCGCGACCGTTCCACTCGTCGCGACCCCGACACAGCGCGGCTCCGTCGCGGCGCTGCGGGAGCTGTGCGCGGCGATCGGACCGAGCTCCGCTGTCGTCGTGGTCGGAGGGGCTGCCGCCGAGTACGTCCAGCCGGTACGCGACTCCTGCGGCACGCCCGCCGCGCGGGCCTCCGCAGGCGACGCCGATTCGGTAGACGCGGCGGTGAGGGGGATCGAGTCGGTGGGGCGTCAACCCGTACTGCTCGGTAGCACCAAGCGGGCACTCGCCGCGGTGACAGGCGCCTCGGCGCGCAAGGTCGTGGACGTCGAGATGCGAGAGGACGCGCGTACACTCACCGAACGCCCGCAAGCGACCATGCCGGCAACTCGTACGGCATGGCTCGCGTTCCCGTAACCCAAGTCAGTACCTGAACTTGCTACAGCGAGCTGACGTACTGACTGATCGTAGGGCCGTGCCGCACCGACGGCGCCGGCGCGGCTGGGCGTAGTCTTCGAACTGACCACTTCGACGCCGACTTTCGTAAGGAGAGGCGCAGTTGTCACCCCGTGTGCTGATCGACGGTACCGACCGCGGGGGCGTCATCAGGTACGTTGACGGTTTGGTGACCGCGCTGGACAAGGCCGGCGCGGACATCGCGGTCGCCTGCCAGCGGGCGGACGCGGACCGGTACGGGCGGATGGCACCCACCGCGACGATCGCGTCCGGACCGACGACCATCTCGCACCGGGCCGCGCGGCTCGCCTGGGAGCAGACCGGGCTGCCGGTGATGGCCGACCACGTGGGTGCCGAGGTGCTGCACGCGCCGTTCTACACGATGCCCGTGCGCGCGCAGCGGCCCACGGTCGTGACCGTGCACGACCTCACCGTCTTCACCGACCCCGACATGCTGCCGCCGGTGAAGGCCACCTTCCTGCGCTCGGCGATACGCACCGCGGTACGCCGGGCCACGCGGATCGTGGTGCCGTCCAAGGCGACCCGTCACGAGCTGGTGGAGCTGCTCTCGGCGGACCCGGAGCGGATCGACGTCGCCTACCACGGCGTTGACCACGACCTGTTCCACCGGCCGGCCCCGCGGGACCGCGACCGGATGTCCAGCCGGCTGGGGCTGCACGGCAAGCCGTACATCGCGTTCCTCGGCCCGTTCGAGCCGCGCAAGAACGTGCCCAGCCTCATCCGCGGCTGGGTGGCGGCCGTCGCCGACCGGGAGGACCCGCCCGCGCTCGTCCTCGCCGGCAGCCGCGGTTACGACGATGCGGTCGACACCGCGGCCAGTGAGGTGCCCGCACACCTGCGCCTGGTCCGTCCCGGATTCCTCCGCTACGTCGACCTGCCCGCCTACCTCGGCGGCGCGATGGTGGTCGCGTTCCCCAGCCGCGGCGAGGGCTTCGGGCTGCCGGTGCTGGAGGCGATGGCCTGCGGCGCGCCCGTACTCACCACGCACAGGACATCGCTTCCGGAGGTCGGTGGCGAGGCGGTCGGCTACACCGAGCCGGACGCGGACAGCATCGCGCTGGCGCTCTCGGACCTGCTCGACCAGCCGGAGCGGCGGCAGTCGCTGGCGGAGGCCGGTTACACGCGGTCGCAGGAGTTCACCTGGCAGATCTCTGCAGAGACACACCTGGCGAGCTACCAGCGAGCGGTGGGGGAGTAACCGCTACGCTGTGTGACTAGCTCCATAGAGCAAGGAGCTGAGGAGCGAGCCGGAGGTAGCGGTCGGTCAGCGACACAGGGGGGTCTGGACCGTGGCGACACCTGCCAAAGGCGAGCGAGGAAGCGAACGCGAGACAGGCACCGGGGGAGCTGGTCGACACACGCCCGATCGACCATGGAAGGCCGGCCGCGCTGCCGGTAACTGACGAGAGAAGGAACAGTGACCCCCCAACCGTCCCTCTACGGCGTGATCCCCGCGGGTGGCGCCGGCACCAGGCTGTGGCCGCTCAGCCGCAAGAACGAGCCGAAGTTCCTGCACCCCCTGTCGGAGAACGGCCGCTCGCTGCTGCAGGCGACGTTTGACCGCGTCAGCGCGCTCGCCTCGCCCGCGCGCACGTACGTCGTCACCGGCAAGGCGCACCGTCGCAAGGTGACCGAGCAACTGCCCGACCTGGGGCTGCGCAACATGATCGCCGAACCGGAACCGAAGGGGTCGGCTGCCGCGATCGGCCTGGCGGCGGCGGTGATCGCCACCCGCGACCCAGAGGCCGTCATGGGGTCGTTCGCCGCCGATCACGTCGTCGGTGACGACGAGATCTTCGCGTCGGCGATATCGGACGCGGTCGCGCTCGCGCAGGAGGACTACCTCGTCACCGTGGGGATCACCCCGACGTACGCGGCGACGGGGTTCGGCTGGATCCAGCGCGGTGACGCGCTGCCAGGGGGCGTGGGCGAGCGCGTACGCGAGTTCACCGAGAAGCCGGGCAGGGAGGTCGCCGAGCGCTATCTCGCCGGCGGCGGCGCGTTGTGGAACGCCTCCATGTTCGCCTGGAGGGTGGCCACGCTGCTGGGCGAGTTGGAACGGCAGATGCCCTCGCTGTACGAGGGGCTGACCCGCATCGCGCAGGTATGGGACACCGGCGACCGGGAGCGCGCAATGGCCGAGATCTGGCCCGGGCTGCCGAACGAGTCGATCGACGACGGGGTGGTCGTCGGCGCGGCGAGCCGTGGCCGGGTCGCGGTCGTGCCGGGCGAGTTCGAGTGGCACGACATCGGTGACTGGAGCGCGTTGTCGGAGCTGCTGCAGCACGGGGAGAAGGGCAACGCCATTCTCGGCGAGGGCGACTGGCTGTCCCACGACGACCAGAACACGGTCGTCGTGTCGACGCGGAACCGCGTCGTCGGCACCGTCGGGCTGCGGGACATGGTGGTGGTCGACACCCCGGACGCGGTGCTCGTACTGCCCAGGGAACGGGCTCAGGAGGTACGCCGCCTCGTCCAGCTGCTCGGTGAGCGCGGTGACACCGACCACTTGTGACCTGTTACTACCAGTTGTCAGTGTGTGGTTGAGCCATGACTCGACGAGGCACTGACAACGATGGCTCGACGCGGGTGTGGCGGCCGGGATTCCCGGTCGATGTGGCGTGCACGCTGTCCGCGCACCGGCGCGGGCCGCGCGACCCGGCGTTTCGCAGCACACCCGATGGCGCGATCTGGCGGGCGGTTCGCACGCCGTGCGGTCCCGGCACGTTGCGGGTGGCCGGCGATCGCGGCGAGGTGACCGGATCGGCGTGGGGGCCGGGCGCGGACTGGCTGCTCGAGGCCATACCCGCCATGCTGGGTGCCTACGACGATCACACCGGCTTCGCACCCGAACGAGGCGTCCTGCGCACGGCGGCGCGGCGGCGCGCGGGGATGCGGGTCGGCCGTACCGGGCGGGTGTTCGAGGCGCTGGCACCGGCGATCCTGGAGCAGAAGGTCACCGGCATCGAGGCGTTCGCGGCCTGGCGGCGGGTGCTGTGGCGGGTCGGGGACCCGGCGCCGGGTCCGCCGGAGCCCGCCGGGCGGATGCGGGTACCGCCCGACCCGGCGGCCTGGGCGGCGATCCCCAGCTGGGACTGGCACCTCGCTGGAGTCGACCCGCGACGGGCGCGCACCGTACGTACCGCGGCAGGCGTCGCGAAGCGGCTGGAGGAGGCGGTCGACCTCGGCGTGGATGTCGCCGCGCGCCGGCTGGCGTCGCTCCCGGGTGTCGGCCGGTGGACGGTCGCCGAGGTGCTGCAGCGCGCCTTCGGGGACGCCGACGCGGTCTCCGTGGGCGACCTGCACGTACCCGGAATGATCGGCTGGGCGCTCGCCGGCCGGGTCGTCGACGACGAGGGCATGCTCGCGCTGCTCGAGCCGTACGCGGGGCACCGCTACCGGGTGCAGCGGCTGCTGGAGCTGGGCGGGGTGCACCCACCCCGCCGAGCGCCGCGCTTCGCCCCGCGCGACTACCGTGCGATCTGACGCTCGCGCGTCGCGGTGTCGGTGGCCTCCGCGGGCACCGACCGGCCCCGCAGGCATGGAAAGCCTGGGCGTACGAGGCGCTGCGTAGCCAGCTCCGCGGCACCTGACGAGCGCGCTCTAGGCTGCTGTAACGGTCGTTCACACATCGACATCGAGGAGGGCACGTGGCTTTCTTGATCTGCGCGACCTGCGCGGTGGAGCACGAGGAGTTGGTCGACGTCTGCGCGATCTGCGCCGACGAGCGCCAGTGGGTTCCCGCCGAGGGCCAGCTGTGGACGACGCTGGACGAGCTGGCCGGCTCCGGCTACCAGACCCGCGTCGTAGAGCTGGAACCCGGCCTGTTCGGCATCACCAGCGAGCCGAAGGCCGGCATCGGTCAGCAGGCCAAGCTGGTACGCACGCCCGCCGGCAACCTGCTGTGGGACCCGATCGGCTATATCGACGACGACGCCGTACGCCGGGTGCGCGAGTTCGGCGACGTGGTCGCCATCGCAGCCAGCCATCCGCACATGTTCGGCGTGCAGGTGGAGTGGAGCCACGCGCTGGGCGGTGCCCCGGTGCTGGTCGCCGAGCAGGACATGGACTGGGTCGCCCGCCCCGACCCGGTGATCCGGCCGTGGTCGGGCACGACCGAGATCGTGCCGGGCCTGACCCTGACCCAGCCGGGTGGCCACTTCCCCGGCAGCGCGGTCGTGCACTGGGCCGCAGGCGCCGGCGGGAAGGGAGCACTGCTGACCAGCGACACCGTCTTCGCCAACCCCGACCGCCGGTCGGTCAGCTTCATGCGCAGCTACCCCAACCGCATCCCGCTGTCGGCGGCCGTGGTCGAGCGGATCACCGGCCACGTCGAGCAGTACGACTTCGACCGGCTGTACGGCAACTTTGACAACGTCATCGACGGCGACGCCCGGCAGGTCGTGCGCCGTTCAGCCGACCGGCACATCGGCTGGGTACGCGGCGACTTCGACCGCCTGACCTGACGCGGCGAAACCAGAGGACGCGCCTGCTGCAGCGGCTGGAGCCCGGTCGGTTCGCGCGCGCCTTCCCGCGGGCTCGGTGAGCTACCGCGCAGTAATCGACCGGGGCTGGCGCGGGGTAGCGGATATCAGCGGTTCTTCAGGTTACTCGGCGCTCAGCGGGGAAGCCCTACAGCACGGCGGCCATGTCCTCCTCGCCGCTGCCCTGGTCCGCGGTGGCCGGGTCGGGCAGCACCGACGCGCCGTCGTCGGCGAGTGGCCGCGCCAGGTCGCTTTCGCAACACCGCCCCGCGGTCAGCGAACCCCGCAGTGGTCGAGGGCGAGCGTGGCCAGCGCACGGGCGCACGTGGCGACCTCGCTGAGCGGCACATTCTCGTCGGGTCCGTGCGCGAGACCCGCGTCGCCGGGGCCGTAGTGCAGCGTGGGGATGCCGCCGATTCCCGTCAGCAGCCGCAGGTCACTGCCGTAGGGCGCGCCCCACATGCCCGACGGCGGCTGGCCGGTCACCGACGCGTGCGCCGCGCGTACCCGCTCCAGCAGGTCGTTGCCCTCCGGCAGGCGACCCGACGCGAACTGCCCGCCCCACCACTCGACCGTGACCGGGTTTTTCGCCAGCCACGGGTCGTCAGCGCAGGCGTCGGCCACCGCCTCCTCCAGGACCGTCCGCGCGGCGGTGACCGGTTCGTCGAGCGCCACACCGAGCCGTCCCTCGGCGATCAACAGATCCGGCACCGAGGACGGCCAGTCACCGCCGCGGACAACGCCGATCGACAGCGGGTACGCGATCGGCCAGCGCGAGAACAGCGGGTGCACTTCGGCGTTGCGCCGGCGTTCCAGGTCGGCAAGGGCATGCGAGACGAGCTGGAACTTCTCGATCGCGCTGACGCCGTCGGTACGCCGCGAGGCATGGGTGGCCAGCCCGGAGACCCGCAGCCGGAAGGTCAGCGCGCCGGCGTTGGCCGGCACCAGATCCAGGCTGGTGGGTTCGGGGATCACGCATGCGTCAGCACGCCAGCCGCGCCGCAGCAAGCTGTAGCTGCCGAGGCCGCCGTCCTCCTCACCCTGCACGCTGGTGAGCAGCACGTTCCCGCCCAGCGGTACGCCTGTGCGGCGCAGTGCCCGCACCGCCCACAGCGCCGCGACGAGGCCGGACTTCATGTCGCAGCTGCCACGGCCGTGCAGCACGTCGCCGCGGACGGTGCCGGAGAACGGGTCGTCCGTCCACGCAGCCAGGTCTCCGGGCGGCACGACGTCGATGTGCCCGTTGAGCATCAGCGACGGCCCGTCTCCGGAGCCGGCCAGCCGGCCGACCAGGCCCCATGCCTCGCTACGCTGCACCTCGACGCCGGGAAAGCCCGGCTCGGCCAGCACCTCCTCCAGCGGCACCGCCCAGTGGTCGGTCTCCAGACCCTCGGCGGCGAACCGTGCCGCCAGCTCGGCCTGCGCGCCGTTCTCCATCTCCGTTCCGGAGACGCTGGGCATTTTCACCAGCGTGGTGAGCAACGCGAACATCTCGGCGGCGTCGGAGTCCACGGTCTGAAGTACACGGGAGCGCCAGTCGTTTGCCACAGGGCAAGAGGCTAACGAGACCTACGGGGTCTGCTCGAGCGGCCAGACCTCGACGACACCGTGGGCGACGGCGCACGGTGTCCGCGAGACGGCCTCCACGGCGTCGGCCATGCTCGCTGCCTCGATCACGGCGAAGCCGGCTACCGGAAGCGAGGACTGCATGAAGGGGCCGCTCTCGGTTGTCACGCCGCCGCCGTCGTGGTTGCGCACCTGGGTGGGTGTCCCGGCGACGCCCATCTCCGCTCCCTCGCCACGCAGCCGCGCGTCGTGCTCGTGTGCCGCCTCCCGTACGGCCGGGTCGGTGCCGTCGTACCCGGCGCGGTCGCCGTACCCGATCGTCACGAACTTCGCCATGATGGAACCTTTCCTCTCGCCGAGGACGACCCTGCACTGGTGTCGACCCGTCGTGGCGATGGAACTCATCGGCGAGGTACGCGACGGTCAGTCGGTGCCCGACTCCATGGCTGCGTGGTCGAGCAGCTCATCGTCGCCGGAGGCCTGTCCGCCCGCGGCGATCGCCTCGGCCCCGCCCGCCGGCATCGCGCCGATCAGGCCGGTGGAGGCGGCCTGTGCGGCACCGGTCAACGCCGGATGCGAGCTGCCGACGAGGCCGAGGCCGGCGTATTGCTCGAGCTTGGCGCGGGAGTCGGCGATGTCGAGGTTGCGCATGGTCAGTTGGCCGATCCGGTCGGCCGGCCCGAAGGCGGAGTCCTCGATCCGTTCCATGGACAGCTTGTCCGGGTGGTAGCTGAGTCCCGGTCCGCTGGTGTCGAGGACGGAGTAGTCCTCACCGCGCCGCAGCCGCAACGTCACCTCGCCTGTGACCGCCGTGCCGACCCAGCGCTGCAGCGACTCGCGCAGCAGCAGCGCCTGCGGGTCGAGCCAGCGGCCCTCGTACATGAGCCTGCCGAGCCGCCGTCCCTCGCCCTGGTAGGTGGCGAGGGTGTCCTCGTTGTGGATCGCGTTGATGAGGCGCTCGTACGACGCGTGCAGCAGCGCCATTCCCGGCGCCTCGTAGATGCCCCTGCTCTTGGCCTCGATGACGCGGTTCTCGATCTGGTCGGACATGCCCATGCCGTGCCGTCCGCCGATGGCGTTGGCCTCGAGGACCAGGTCGGTGGCGGAGGAGAACTCCTTGCCGTCGATGGTCACCGGCCGTCCCTGCTCGAAGCCGATGGTGACGTCCTCGGTGGGGATCTCGACCTTGGGGTCCCAGAACCGCACACCCATGATCGGGTCGACGGTCTCGATGCTCGCGTTCAGGTGCTCCAGGGCCTTCGCCTCGTGGGTCGCGCCCCAGATGTTCGCGTCGGTCGAGTACGCCTTCTCGGCGCTATCCCGATAGGACAGGCCGTGGGCGAGCAGCCACTCCGACATCTCCTTGCGGCCGCCGAGCTCGTCGACGAACTCGTTGTCCAGCCACGGCTTGTAGATGCGCAGGGCGGGGTTCGCCAGCAGGCCGTACCGGTAGAACCGTTCGATGTCGTTGCCCTTGAAGGTCGAGCCGTCACCCCAGACCTGCACGTCGTCCTCGAGCATCGCGCGCACCAGCAGCGTGCCCGTGACCGCCCGCCCGAGCGGGGTGGTGTTGAAGTAACTGCGGCCGCCGGACCGGATGTGGAATGCACCGCAGGTCAGGGCTGCCAGTCCCTCCTCGACGAGCGCCGCGCGGCAGTCCACCAGCCGGGCGATCTCCGCGCCGTACGTCGTGGCGCGGCCCGGCACCGAGGCGATGTCGGGCTCGTCGTACTGGCCGACGTCGGCGGTGTACGCGCACGGGATCGCCCCCTTTTCGCGCATCCACGCGACCGCTACCGAGGTGTCGAGACCGCCGGAGAAGGCGATCCCGACGCGCGCGCCGACGGGCAGGGAAGTGAGGACCTTGGACATAGAGCAAGTATGCACGCAAACGCATGAATATGCAAAGCCGGGTACGGCGGGCCCGTGGCGGTCGCGCTGTCCGCGCTAGTCGCGTTGCTGGAGTGCCGCAGCCAGGGCATTCAGGGCGGTCTTGTCGACGCTGTAGTAGGCCCATTTGCCGCACTGGTCGCGCCTGACGAGACCGGCGTCGACGAGCTGCTTCATGTGGTGGGAGACCGTCGGCTGCGAGAGCCCGACCGGCTTGGTGAGCTCGCAGACGCAGGCCCGGCCGCCGGCGTGGGCGGCGATGAGGGAGAGCAGGCGTACCCGGGTGGGATCGGCGAGGGCGCGGAATGCTTGGGCGAGCCGGGTGGCGGCGCCCGCATCGATCGCGCCGCTGGTGACCGGCCGGCAGCATGCTTCCAGGTCCGCAGCGAGTAGGGACGAAGCGGCGCCGGCCATGGGGCCAGTGTCGCACACGTATTGACAAGAATCGATCTATCGAGCACGATTCATGCATCGAAATATGTCGATGGGTGGGAGTAGAGATGGCCGAGGATCTGCGCGAGACCGTGCGGCGGCGGTATGCCACGGCGGCGACACGGGTGGTGAGCGGTGGCGGAGAGGCATCCTGCTGCTCCGGGTCTGACTCCTGCTGCGGCGAGTCCGTGCAGGTCGACGAGTCGTTCGGTGCGGCGCTGTACAGCGCGGAGGATCGCGGTGCGCTGCCGGCCGAAGCGGTCGCGGCGAGCCTGGGCTGCGGCAACCCGACCGCGGTCGCCGAGCTACGCGCCGGCGAACGGGTGCTCGACCTTGGCTCCGGCGGCGGCATCGACGTGCTGCTCTCCGCCCGCCGCGTCGGCCCGACCGGTTTCGCCTACGGCGTCGACATGACCGACGAGATGCTCGCCCTGGCCCGCGCCAACGCCGCCCGCGCCGGTGTATCGAACGTGGAGTTCCGGAGGGGCACGATCGAGGACGTGCCGTTGCCGGCGGAGTCCGTCGACGTCATCATCTCCAACTGCGTGGTCAACCTGTCCACCGACAAACCGGCCGTGCTCGCGGAGATGTTCCGGGTGCTCGCGCCAGGCGGGCGGATCGGGATCTCCGATGTGGTGGCCGACGATCGGCTGGCCCCGGACGAGCGTGCCGAGCGCGGTTCGTACGTCGACTGCATAGCCGGCGCCCTCTCGAAGAGCGAGTACCTGCAGGGCCTGGCTGCTGCGGGCTTCTCCGATGCGGAGGTCAGCTTTACCCACGAACCCGTTCCGGGCATGCACCAGGCGATCGTGCGCGCGAGCAAGCCGCGCGGCTGAGGCGCTCAGGCCATGCCTGTCGGGGAATAGCCGATGTCGCATCGTCGGTTGCCTCGACCATGACAACCGCCGCAGAGTTCGACCCGCACGCCCTGCTCGAAGAGAGCCGGCTCGGCGTGCTCGCGACGATCAAGTCCGACGGCCGCCCGCAGCTGTCCCCGATCACGCCGTCGTACTACCGCGACGCCGGTGTCATCTACGTGTCGGTCACGGAAGGCCGCGCCAAGACGGCCAACCTGCGTCGAGACCCCCGGGCCACCCTGGAGGTGACTAGTCCGGACGGCTGGTCCTGGGCAACCGCCGAAGGCACGGCCACGCTCACCGGGCCGGGCACCGACCCGCACGGTCCCGAGGTCCAGGCTCTGGTCGACTACTACCGCGCTGCCGCCGGCGAGCACCCGGACTGGGACGAGTACCGAGCGGCCATGGTGTCTGACCGGCGAGTGCTGCTGGCGATGTCGGTCGACAAGGTGTACGGCGCCAGGATCCGTTAGAGGTCTCAGCAGATCGGTTCGACGTCCATGATCGTGGGAAAGGTACCCGCTGCCCGCCACGGGTAGGCTTCCCACGATCATGAGCGGCCCCTGCTGACGTGGAAACGGCCTCCCGGCTACCGCTCCAACAGGTACCCCGCCGGGTCGCGGTCGGTGCGGGGCTCGGGCTGGCTGACCGGGTAGCCGACCGCGACCGCGCCGACCGGCAGGTACGCGTCGGGCAGGTCCAGCGCGGCGCGTGTGGCGTCCGGGCAGGCGAGGGTCCCGGATGTCCACGCCGACCCGAGGCCCTCGACGGCGAGCGCGACGAGCAGGTTCTCGACCGCCGCACCCGTGGAGAGCAGGAACAGGTCGCGCTCGGCCTCGTCGGTGACTGATTCGATGCACGGTACGACGAGTGCCGGCGCGCCGCGTAGCGTCTCGAGGCTCTCCGCCGGGCTGGTGCCCGGGTGGCTGGTGCCCGGGTGGCTGGTGCCGTCGTCGGTATCGACCCAGCCATCCCGCAGCGCCGCATACAGCCGGTCGCGCGCGTCGTTCGATTCCACGAGGACGAACCGCCACGGCGCCGAACCGTACGGTGCGGGCGCGGTGACCGCCGCCCCGACCGCGCGTACGAGCGCCCCGTGGGGCACCGGCTTGGCGGCGAACTCCCGCACGGTACGACGGGCGACCAGGACGTCGCGCGCACCGAGCGAGAACATGTCCAGCTCGGCGGGCCGTACGAGCGCCCGCGCCCCCGGCCCGTCCTCATCCGTGACGAACCGCTGCAGGCCGCGCACAACGGCCGCAGGCACGCCGTCCGCCTTGCCCTTGACCAGGTCCGCCGCCGCGGCCGCCTCGTCCGCGACGGCGATCTCGGTGACCTCGAGCAGCCGGCCGTTCGCGTCGGTGCGTCCGCGGTGATCGTCGACCACCGTGAGCCCGGCGGCGCCGATGGCGACGTCGGTCTGGCCCGTTCGCCACGGGCGACCGAGGGTGTCGGAGACGACAACCCCCACGCGCGCGCCGGTACGCTCGCGCAGTCCCGCGCGGATGCTCCGCGCGGACGCGTCCGGGTCGGACGGCAAGAGGACGACTGTGCCGTCCGGGGTGTTGGACGCGTCGACCCCGGCGGCTGCCAGCACCAGGCCGTGCGAGGTCTCCACGATGCGGGTGTCGCCGCGCCTGGCGACGACCCGTACGGTCTCCGCCGCGATCGCCTCGGCACGCAGCTGGGCCACGTCCTGCCCCTCGGCAGCGCGCCATACCCGCCCTTCGGCCTTGCTCACCACCTTGCTCGTCACCACGACGACGTCACCGTCGGACAGACGTACGTCGCCGGCCGAAAGCAGCTCCGCGAGGTCGGCGCCCTCGCGTACCTCCGGGAGTCCGGCTATGCCCCACGCCTCCAGCCGGGCGGTCACGGTCGGCTCACCGGACCTCAGCGGCCAGTGCGAGCGCGTCTTCCGCCATCCGCGCCGCCGCGTCGACGTCGTGCATGACCAGAGGCGTGGCGCGGCACCGGATCGCCGCCGCTTCCACCCGGGCGACGGCGTCCGCGTCGGCGTCGTCGACGAGCCAGCCGTCCAGCAGCCCGGGACCGTAGAACTCCGCGACGCCCGCCGCGGACGATTCCGCGCCGACGGCGGACAGCACGCGGTCAGCCATGCCGCGCAGCGGACGGCCACCGATGATCGGCGACAGGCCGACGACCGGTACGCCCGCCTCCGCGATCGCGGCGCGGATGCCCGGCACCGCAAGGACGATGCCGATCGAGACCACCGGATTGCTCGGCGGCAGCAACACGATGTCGCAGGCCGCGATCGCGTCCAGCACACCGGGCGCCGGCCGCGCGGTCTCCGCGCCCGTCGGCACGATCCCGACCGCGCGCGGCTCGGCGTGCAGGCGTACCCAGTACTCCTGGAAGTGCACGGTGCGCTGTCCCGAGTCCGGCTCCTCGATCAGCACGTGCGTCTCGACCCGGTCGTCGCTCATCGGCAGCAGCCGTACGCCGGGCTGCCAGCGCTCGCACAGCCGCGCCGTCACCTCCGACAGCGGTGCCCCCGCGGCCAGCAGCTCGCTGCGCCTGATGTGAGTGGCGAAGTCGCGGTCGCCGAGGCCGAACCACTGCGGCTGCGCCCCGTATGCGGCGAGCTCGTCCTTCACCGTGTACGACTCCTTCGCCCGGCCCCAGCCCTGCATGTCGTCGACGCCCGCTCCGAGGGTGTACATGACCGTGTCCAGGTCGGGGCACACGCGCATGCCGAACAGGGTGATGTCGTCGCCGGTGTTGCCGATCACCGTGATATCGGCATCCGGGCGGGCGCGGCGCAACCCGCGCAGGAACCTTGCCCCGCCGACCCCGCCGGCGAGCACGACGATTTTCACGTTCTCAAGCTTCCCAGCAGGCCGCCAGGCTGGCGCAGCCGCCTCCCTGCAGATGATTGACCACGGCCCTATAGCACGTCCCGGCTTGACGCATCGGTACCGACGCGCGTGTAATTACATATGTGTCGTGCACCCGATCCGGGGGGATCAGGGAGATACGGCGGGAAAGCGACAGGGTCGAGGAGAGGGTCGAAGTGACCGAGCAGGATTGGTTGTTCCCGGACACCTCGGGCGAGCCCGAATGGCAGGAGCGCGCGCTGTGCGCGCAGACCGACCCCGAAGCATTCTTCCCCGAGAAGGGTGGGTCGACCCGCGAGGCGAAGAAGGTCTGCCTCGTGTGCGAAGTGCGTTCCGAGTGCCTCGAGTACGCGCTGGAGAACGACGAGCGGTTCGGCATCTGGGGTGGGATGTCCGAGCGCGAGCGCCGCAAGCTGCGCAAGCGCGCCGGGTAGTCGCCCGGGTCCCGAACGTGTGTCAGTAGCTCAGTTCGCCATGGCGAGCTGAGCTACTGACACATTCCGGTGCGATACGGGTACGCGATGTCCGTCGATTGCGCTCTGCCCACAGATGGGCACGGGGTGTCTTCCTCCGCGAGACCGGTCGACTAGTGTTTCGCCGTCGTACCCGGGCGATCCGGGTACGCCGCCGAACCGGGGAAGCCGCCGCTCCACCATGTCCGCTGAGATGAGCTCGAACCACACGGTCACCGCGGTGCTCGTGGTGCACAACGGTGCGCGCTGGTTGCCCGAGACCATCGCGGCGCTCGCGGAACAGACCCGCCAGCCCGACATCATCAGGATCGTTGACACGGGCAGCACCGACAGGTCCGCCGAGATCATCGTCGAGGCGGCCGGCGACGATCGGTTGCTGCGGTTACCGCGCCGTACCGGGTTCGGTGCCGCCGTGTCCGCCGCGCTCACCGAGCCACTGGAGGCACGCCGCGGCCGGCGCGCCATGCCGCAGCCGACTGGCTCGGCGTCCTGGGTCTGGCTGCTGCACGACGACGCCGCGCCCGCACCCGACGCGCTGGAGTCGCTGCTCGCCGCCGCGGACCAGTCCGGCGGCCGGCGCTACGGCCCGCCCGGCGTGCTCGGCTGCAAACACCGCGACTGGTACGACCGCAAGGTACTGCTCGGCGTCGGCCTCACCACCGACCTCGGCGCGCGCCGCGAGACCGGCGTGGACCCAGGCGAGCACGACCAGGGACAGTACGACGACGTCCGCGACGTGCTCGCCGTCGACAGTGCGGGCATGCTCGTCCGCCGCGAGGTGTGGGACCAGCTCGGTGGCTTCGACCCGATGCTGCCGCTCTACCGTGACGACATCGATTTCTGCTGGCGCGCGGCACGGGCCGGGTACCGGGTGCAGGTGGTGTCCAACGCGGTCGTCTACCACGCCGAGGCCGCATCCCGGCACCGCAGAGCGGTCCACGCCGCGGCCAGCCACGCCCGGATCGCCGACCGCAGGCACGGCATGTACTCGCTGGCCACCAACCTGCCTCTGGGCCTCGCCGCGTTCGCGCTCGTCCGCACTGCTCTGACGTCCGCTCTGCGCGCGGTCGGCTGGCTGCTCGCCAAGCAGATCGGCTACGCGTTCGACGAGCTGGCCGCGCTCGTCCTCGTCGTCGTACGCCCCGACCTGGTCGTGCGGGGCCGGTCCAGACGCCACCGCCTGCCCCAGCGATGGCGCGAGGTGCGGATGCTCATGCCGCCGCGGGGGGCGGGCCTGCGCCGGGTCGGTGAGCGGATCGCGGCGTTCAGCGCCGGCGTGGCCATCGACCCGGGACGGCACCACGCCGCAAGCGAGCTCGCACAGCCGGCCAGCGACGACGACGCGTTCGGCGACTCCGCGGAGCCGGGCCTCGTACGCCGTGCGCTGCGTCATCCCGGCCTGCTGCTCGTGGTGGCGCTGGCGCTGCTCGCCCTCGTCGCCGAACGCGGCGTGCTCGGCACCCATCTCGCAGGCGGTGCGCTGCTGCCGGCGCCCGACGGCGCAAGCGACCTGTGGCAGGCATACCTGTCCGCGTGGCATCCGGTGGGCATCGGCAGCGCGAAGCCGGCGCCGCCGTACCTCGGGGCGCTGGCGCTGGTCTCCACCATCTTCTTCGGCAAGCCCGCGGTCGCCGTCGCCGTGCTCCTCCTCGGCTGCGTGCCGCTGGCGGGGTGGACCGCGTACCTCGCCTCGAAACGCCTCGGAGCCGACCGCGCGGTGCGGGTCTGGGTGTCCGCCGCGTACGCGCTGCTGCCCGTCGCTACGGGTGCCATCGCGGCCGGCCGGCTGGGCACCGCGCTCGCGTTCGTGATCCTGCCGCTCATCGCCCACTACGCCGGGCGCGTACTCTCCCCGCCCCGGCGCGGCGCGCTGCGACCGGCATGGTCGTGCGGGCTGTTCGTGTCCATCGCCACCGCGTTCGCGCCCGTCGTCTGGCCGATCGTGGTGCTGCTGGGCATCGTCGCCGCGGTCATGCTGTGGCGTCGCCGTGCAGTGCTCTCCGGCATCGTCTTCGCGGCGCTCATGCCGCTGCTGCTGCTGTACCCGTGGTCGTTCTCGGTGATCGCCAACCCGCACCTGCTGCTGCTCGACACCGGGTACCACCCCGCGTACCTCGCCGCGGATCACCTGCACCCGCTGGCGTTGCTGCTGTTCCATCCCGGCGGGCCCGGCATGTATCCGGTGTGGATCGGGCTCGGGGTCGTGACCGCCGCGCTCGCCGCGCTGCTGCGCGGCACCGGACGGCGCCCGGTCGTCGCCGGCTGGATCGTCGCGGTGACCGGGCTCGTCACCGGCACCGTGCTGAGCCGGCTCTCGGTCGCCGATGTCTCCGAGGCGAGTGCCATCGTCTGGCCCGGCGTGGCCGCCGCGGTGGTCGGCGTCGGGTTGCTCGTCGCGGTGGCGTCGGCCGCGCAGGACGCGCCCGAGCGGTTGTTCCGGTACGGGTTCGGCTGGCGGCAGCTCGTGGTCGTCGCCCTCGTCATCGCCGCCGGTGCCATGCCGCTGCTCGCGGGCGCCTGGTGGGTGGTCAACGGAGTCGACGGTCCGCTGCGGGTGGTGCACCGGGAGTCCGTGCCCGCTTACCTCACCGCGCAGAGCAACGTGCCGAGCCGGCCGCGCACCCTCGTCATCGAGCGCAAGTCCGACCACGTCCAGTACACCGTCGTCCACGGCGAGGCGCCCGAGCTCGGCGACGGCCTGCTCCAGCCGGAGCCGGGCAACCGTCTCGACGGGGTGGTGGCCGACCTGGTCTCGGGACGGGTGGGGAACGTGCCAGCCCGGCTTGCGCCGTACAACATCCGGTACGTCGTGGTGGCCGGTGGTGTCGACCCCACACTCGCCGAGCGGCTGGACGGCGAGGACGGCCTGATCCGGCAGTCGGCCACCGACAAGGTCGCGGTGTGGAAGGCCCTGGTGCACACCGCCCGGGCCCGGGTCCTGGAGAAGGACGGCACGATGCACCCGGTTCCGGCGAGCGGCGACGTCGGCGCGACGATCACCGTGCCGCCCGGTGCGAGTGGTCGCGTGCTGGTGCTCGCCGACGCCGCGTCGGACGGGTGGCGGGCCACCGTCGACGGCCACGCGCTGTCGCCGCGCGAGATCGACGGCTGGGCCCAGGGCTTCGCCCTGCCGGCGTCCGGCGGCAAGGTTCACCTGGCGTACGAGAACACCCCGCGGCACGGACAGCTCGTGGTGCAGGGACTCGCGTTGCTCGTGGTCATCGTGCTCGCGCTTCCCGCCGCGCGGCGCGAGGAGGGTGACACGAGCCAGGAGGTCGCGGCGGACGCCGCCGCCACCCGGCGTCACCACGGCCGCCTCGAGCCCGGCACTGCCTTGGACTCGGGTGAGGCCGTTCAGCCGGTCGCGCCGAGAGGCGGTGCGCAGTGAGCTCGCACGGACGGTCGAGGCCCGGGCGGCGCGCGGCGGGACACCGGCGGCGCACGGGCAAGGCGGGTGGCGCCCCGGCCGGTCCCCCGGTCGAGGCACCGGGCGTGGACGAGGCCTTACCCGGACATACCGAGCCGGTTGCTTCCCGCCGTAGCAGGCGCCGCCGCAAGCGCGGGCCGCGGATCACGTTTCCCGGGCCGCTCGTGGCGATCTGCGCCGTCCTCGCCGTCGTCGTCGGCCTCGGCGAGGCGACGTTGCCCGACGACCGGGCGCAGCTGACCGGGCTGCACGAGGAACGCGTGCCCATCGGCATGGCCCGGCTTGTCTGCCCCGACGCGGGATCGCACGACGTGGCCATGGTCGCGCCAGGATCCGGCAAGGGCCGGGCGACCCTGCACGAGGTCGGCTCGGACGGGTCCGCGGCGGCCACGCTCGATTCGGGGCCGTCTCGCACGTCGAGCGCGGTCGACGGATCCGCCAACGCGCTCGTCGCGACCGCGAAGCACGGCGCGGCGCCGGGTTTCGAGGCGGCGGAGTACGACCGCGACAACAGCGGCAGCGATCGCGGCCTGCGCGACACCCGCTGCGTGCGGCCCGGTCGTAGCTGGTGGTTCGCCGGCGCGACGATCGGCACCGGGTACGAGGCGGACCTGTACCTCAGCAACGTCGACTCCAGCCCGGCGACCGTCGACATCCGCGCGTACGGCAAGGAGGGACCCGTCGATCCGCTCGCGGGCCGGGGCATCACCGTGGACGCGGGCAAGCGCAAGGTCGTCGACCTGAGCCGGATCGCGCCGCACCTTTCCATGTCCGCGCTCCACGTGGTCGCCCAGTCCGGCCGGGTCTCGGCTGCGCTGCGGGTCCAGGCCAAGGAGGACGACACCAGCTACGGCGTCTCCTGGGTGCCGCCGTCGCAGCAGCCGGCCAAGGACGTCGTCGTTCCCGCCGTACCGGCCGGATCCGGGGACCGGAAGCTCGTGCTGTTCGCACCCGGCCAGCAGGGCACGACCGCGTCGGTGCGGCTCTCCACACCGGATGGTTCGTACGCGCCCGCGGGGCACGACAGCGTCAACGTGCCGGCACGGCAGGCGGTTGCGGTGGGCCTGGGCGACGTGATGGCCAAGTCGGCGACGGCCGTTCAGGTGACCGCATCGGTACCCCTCGTCGCCGCCGTGGTGGCGATCGAGGGCGGTTCGGGCGAGGACGGCTCGATCGCGTACTCGGCGAGCACCGCGGCGTTGCACGAACCGGGGGCGGTGCCCGTCGTCCCGTCCGGCGGCAACCTGAAGGCGGCGCTGGAGCTGACCGCGCCGCGAGACGACGCCACGGTGACGGTCACCGCGCTGCACGGCACGAAGTCGGAGAAGCTCAAGTCCGTACGGGTGCCCGCCGGGCGAACGGTCAAGGTCAAGCTGAAGCCACGCTGGGGCGGGTCGCCCTACGCCGTCGTGCTCGACCCGTTGGGCTCCGGCGGCCCGGTGTACGCCTCCCGGGTGCTCACCGCCACCCCGGGGGCCGGGCCGCTGATCAGCGCCCAGCCGGTGGTCTCCAGCGAGCGCGCGGTCACGCTGCCACCGGTCGTCTCCGACGTCGGCGCCGGCGTCCCCGGCTGAGGACGCAACCTCACACTGATCATGAAGGATGGTCCGTGTTCTGGCACGGAGAAGTCTTCATGATCACTGAGGGGTTTGGCGCTGGTCAGCTGTCCGCGGTCACCGGGCCCTGGCGCAGCGCCTTGCCGCGTAGCCGCCGTGGGAGCTTGTCCAGGTAGACCACGCCGTCCAGGTGGTCGGTCTCGTGCTGCAGGCAGCGGGCGAAGTACTCCGGGTCCTTCTCGTCGCCGGTCGGCCGTACGGTGATCGGGTCGCCGCCAAGGTCCTGGCCGCGCACCTCCACGCTCGCGTACCGCGCGAGCGGGTAGTGCACGCCCGGAAACGACAGGCAACCCTCGTCCACGGTGACCAGCGTGTCGTCGACGACGGTCAGCTCCGGGTTCGCCACGGCACCCTCGGTGCCGTCGTACATGTCGTATACGAAGAGGCGCAGCGACACGCCGACCTGCGGCGCGGCGAGCCCGACGCCGGGTGCCTTGCGCATGGTCTGCGTCATGTCCTTCGCGAGCTTGCGCAGCGCCCGATCGAACTCCACGACCGGTGCTGCGGTCTCGCGCAGGACCGGATCGCCGAGCACCCGGATGGGGTGGACCGTCACGTCGTCTCCTCCTACCGGCTGCAAGCCCTTGTTGCAAACCGTTCGCATTAGCATAATGTCAGTCGGCCCGGCGAGTTGGCCGCAGACGCCATCGTGCCAAACCCAGGAGGCGCGCCTTGCACGTTCCCGACGGGTAGCTGGGCGCCTCGCCGTGATGGGACTGGACACAAGGGAGGCGGTTATGACCAAGCCAAGCGTGCAGGTCGCGGCGCGCGCGTCGGGTTTCCGGCCGCGACGCCCATCGTGGTGGCCCTATGCCTGGATGTACGGCGCGGTGGGACTGCTGCACCTGATCGGCTGGGTCACCCTGCTCGCTTTCGTCGTCCCGGGGCAGTTCCACGTCCCGGGAAAGGGAGTCTTCGGGGTCGCTCTGGGCGTGACCGCCTACACCCTGGGTATGCGGCACGCGTTCGACGCCGATCACATCGCTGCCATCGACAACACCACGCGCAAGCTGCGCGAGGAGCGCGGTCGGCAACCGATCACCGTCGGCTTCTGGTTCTCACTCGGACACTCCACCGTGGTGACGGCGATGGTCGCGGCGATCGCCTTCGGGGTGCACACCTTGGCCCGCAACATCCGGAACCAGAACTCCTTCGTCGAGCAGTACGCCGGGGTGTTCGGCGCATCCGTGTCCGGGGTGTTCCTGCTCATCATCGGCCTGTTGAATCTCGTAGTGCTGGTCGGCATCGTCGGGGTGTTCGCCCGGATGCGTCGCGGCGAGTACCGGGAGGCCGAGCTGGAGGATCAGCTCGCCAAGCGGGGGCTGATGAACCGCTTCTTCGGTGGTCTGATGCGGTTCGTACGGCGTCCGTGGCATATCTACCCGATCGGGGTGCTCTTCGGATTCGGCTTCGACACCGTCACCGAGGTCGCCCTGCTGGCTATCGCTGGCACCGCCGCCGGCGTTGCCGGACTCCCCTGGTACGCGGTGCTCGTACTGCCTGTCCTGTTCACGGCGGGTATGACGGTGCTGGACTCCAGCAACGGTGCGTTCATGAACAGCGCCTACGGTTGGGCGTTCGCCAAGCCGGTCCGCAAGGTGTTCTACAACATGACCGTCACCACCATCTCGGTGATCGTCGCTGTCGTCGTCGGCGTGATCGAACTCATCGGGGTCATCGCTGGACAGCTCGGCATCACCACCGGCCCGTTCGGCTGGATCGCAGGAATCAGCCTCAACTACGTCGGCTTCGGTGTCGTCGCGGTCTTCGTGGTGGCCTGGGCGGTGGCTCTGAGCGTCTGGCACTTCGGTCGGATCGAGCAACGATGGACCAACCGGCTCGCCGGCTCGAACCAGCAGACCTGACCGGACAGCTCGCCAGTGCCGCGCTGCCGGCCGCGCCAACCTCGTCGGTCCCCGTAGGTTGTCAGTGCCTCATCGACCTATAGCTCAACCAGGCACTGACAACCTACGGGTGCCACCGGCAACCGGGCAGCGGCGCGGCCGCTCAGCCGTCGCCGTAGCGGGGGTCGACCTCCTCCGGCTCCTTGCCGAGCATGTGCGCGACCTCCTCCACGACGATGTCGTGCACGAGCGCGGCGAGCTCGTCGGGCGCCGCGCGCGCCTCGACCGGCCGCCGGTACAGCACGATCCGGGTGCGCCGGCTGCGCCCGGCGGGGAACAGGCGGGCGAGCGGTACGGGGCTGTCGTCCCACTCGGCGTCCGCCGCAGCGGTAGCCGCCGGCGGCACGTCCTCGACGCCGAAGTCGAGGTACTGCATCTGCTGCGGCCAGCGGTGTTCGAGCCGCTCGACGGCGTCGAGCACGTACTCGTCGAAGCG
>JBOHBN010000407.1:0-9491 GCA_050698355.1 Streptosporangiales bacterium
GTCGGGGTGGTCGAGCACCAGCGGCCGGCCGGCGTCGCCGCCCTCGCGCAGCCGGATGTCCATCGGTACCTGGGCGAGCAGCGGCACGTCGTGGCCGAGCATCCGCCCGAGCGCGGACGTGACCGCCCGGCCGCCGCCGGTGCCGAACACGTCCACCCGCTCGCCGCAGTGCGGGCACGGCAGCCAGGACATGTTCTCCACCACGCCGACCACGGTCTGCCGCAGCTGCTGGGCGACCATACCCGCCCGCTCCGCGACCTCGGACGCCGCGGACTGCGGGGTCGTCACGACCAGGATCTCGGAATTAGGTACGAGCTGGCCGAGCGAGATCGCGATGTCACCGGTGCCCGGAGGCAGGTCGAGCAGTAGGACGTCGAGGTCGCCCCAGTACACGTCGGTGAGGAACTGCTCAAGCGCCCGGTGCAGCATCGGCCCGCGCCAGGTCACCGGCTTGCCGCCGGCGAACATGCCGATCGAGATCGTCCGAATACCGTAGGCGGTCGGCGGCATGATCATGTCCTCGACCGGGGTCGGCTTCTCCGTCACGCCGAGCATCCGCGGCACGGAGTGCCCGTACACGTCGGCGTCGGCGATGCCCACCGACAGGCCCTGCTCAGCGAGCGCGACGCCGAGGTTGACGGTGACCGACGACTTGCCGACGCCGCCCTTGCCGCTCGCGATGCCGTACACCCGGGTGAGCGACCCGGCCTTGGCGAACGGGACCTCCTTGGCCGGCCGCCCGCCGCGCAGCTGCTGCTGCAGGTCCTTGCGCTGCTCGTCGCTCATCACGCCGAGGTCGACCTGGACGCCGGCGACGCCGTCGAGCCTGTTGACGGCGTTCGTTACCTCGCGGGTGATCGTCTCGCGCAGCGGACAGCCGGAGACGGTCAGCAGGACCTCGACGCGTACGGACCCGTTCGCGGCGACGTCGACCGCGTTGACCATCTTGAGTTCGGTGATCGGGCGGTGGATCTCCGGGTCATTGACAGTGCTCAGCGCCTGCCAGACCGCGTCGGTGAGCGATCCGTCGGCGGAACCATTGGTGCTAGCCATGCGCCCATGCTACGTACTCGTCGCGCCGACCGAGGAAGGCCGGCAGCCTGTTCGCGACGCGGGCGTCCAGTGATGAACCAATCGGCACGGGAAGTCCTCGTGCCGTGGACCGGGTGCCGGGACCGGTTACGGCCGGCTCCCGGCGACCGGCCCGGCCCGTAGCCGGGCAGCGAACGCCGCTGCCGCCGCGCCGGGGTCGTCCGCCTCGGTGATCGCGCGGACGACGACGGCTCGCCGCGCCCCACGCGCGATGACCTCGTCCAGCCGGTGGAGGGAGTCGATGCCGCCGATCGCGAACCAGGGCCGCTTGTCCTGGTTCGCGCTCGCATGGTCGAGCAGCGCGTGTCCGGTGCTGGGGCGGCCGGGTTTGGTCGGCGTCGTCCACACCGGCCCGGTGCAGTAGTAGGCGATACCGTCCTCGGTGCGTGCGGCATCTGCCTGGGCGGGCGAGTGGCTCGACAGGCCGATCAGCGCGTCCGGCCCGACGATCTCCCGTGCGACTGGGACCGGCAGGTCATCCTGGCCGAGGTGCAGGACTGGTGCGCCGGCGGCTCGGGCGATGTCGGCGCGGTCGTTGACCGCGAACAGCCGGCCGTGTCGCTGCGCTGCGGCGGCGAACGTCTCCAGCAGGCGGAGCTCGTGTCGTGCCTCCAGGCCCTTCTCACGTAGCTGCACGATGTCCACCCCCGCGGCGAGCACCGCGTCCAGGAAGTCTTCGAGGTCATTGGTACGCGACCGGGAGCCGGTACACAGGTACAGCCGAGCGGCGGTGAGATCCGGCATCCGGTCAGCGTAGGATGGCTGGTGCACGGGAGCCCGCTGGGGTGGGCTGAGAGGGCAGTAGCCGACCGTCGAACCTGATCCGGGTCATGCCGGCGCGAGGGAGCACATGGTCACATCCGACGTCGTGGTTGTCGGAGCCGGGATGATCGGCGCGACCACCGCATGGCGGTGCGCTCAGCGCGGCCTGTCGGTCACCTGTGTCGACCCGGACCCCGCGCGGGGTGCGTGGCGCACGGCGGCAGGGATGCTCGCGCCCGTTAGCGAACTGCACTACGCCGAGAGCCAGCTGCTACGGCTCAACTTGGCGTCGCTCGCCCGGTACCCGGCGTTCGCCGCCGAACTAGCCGAGCTGACCGGGCTGCCGACCGGCTTTTCGCCGTGCGGGACGTTGACGATCGCCGGGGATGCCGCGGACCTGGCCTCGCTTCGGGACCTGCACGCGTTCGGCGGGACGCTCGGGATCGACGCGCAACCGCTGACCTCGACCGAGCTACGCGAGCTCGAACCGGCGCTGTCGCCGGGGCTGGCGGGCGGGTTGCTCGCGCGCGGCGACCACCAGGTGGACCCGCGCCTGCTGCATGCCGCGGTGGCCGCGGCGGGCGAGCAGGCCGGTGTACGCACTGTGACCGCGGCCGCGCGCGTCGATGTGCGCGGCGAGCGAGCGGTCGGGGCGGTGCTCGATGACGGCACCCGGCTTCCCGCGCGTACCGTCGTGCTCGCCGCCGGAGCCTGGTCGAGCCGGGCCGGGCTGCCGGCTGCAGTCGTCCCGCCGGTACGGCCGGTGAAGGGCCAGACGTTGCGGTTGTGGCTGCGCGGCGAGCCCGTGCTACGACACGTCGTACGCGGCGCGGTGCAGGGCTGGCCCGTCTACCTGGTGCCGCGCGCCGACGGGCGCATCGTCGTCGGCGCGTCTGCGGAGGAGGTCGGCTACGACGTCGACCCGCGTGCAGGTGCGGTCTACGAGCTGCTGCGCGACGCGCAGTGCGTCGTCCCGGAGCTGGGCGAGGCGGTCCTCGAGGAGGTCAGCACGGGGCTGCGGCCCGGTTCGCTCGACAACGCGCCGCTCATCGGCTGGGGGGGCCTCGACGGCCTCGTCCTGGCGACCGGGCACTATCGCAACGGGATTCTGCTCGCCCCGATCACCGCGGAGGCGGTCGCCGACCTGGTCGAAACGGGTGCCCTGCCCGAGCCGATCGCGCCGTTCTCCCCGACCCGCTTCCGCGCGGAGGTGACCGCCTCGTGACCATCGAGCTCAACGGCGAGACTCGCGAGCTCGCCGACGGCACCACGCTCGCAACGCTGATGGAGCAGCTCACCGGGTCGACCCGCGGCTGCGCGGCCGTCGTCGACGGGGAGATCGCGCCGCGCAGCGAGTGGGCGTCCCGCCGGCTGCGGACCGGCCAGTCGGTCGAGATCATCACCGCCGTGCAAGGAGGTTGAGGTGAGTGAACAGGGCGACGTCGTCGCTGTCGACCCGTTCGTGATCGCCGGGGTGGAGCTAAGCTCGCGGCTGATCCTTGGCACGGGCGGCGCCCCCAGCCTGCGGGTGGTCGACGAGGCGCTCGTCGCGTCGTGTGCGGCGATGTGCACAGTCGCGATGCGCCGTGTCGATCCTGGCACGAGCGGTTCGATCCTGGACGTGCTGGACCGGCGCGGTGTACGCGTCCTGCCCAACACCGCGGGCTGCCGTACCGCCCGGGAGGCCGTTCGGACCGCGCAGCTCGCCCGCGAGGCGCTCGACACCGACTGGATCAAGCTGGAGGTGGTCGCGGACGAGCGTACGCTGCTGCCCGACACCGTCGAGCTGCTCTCCGCGGCGCAGACACTGGTCGCGCGGGGTTTCCAGGTGCTGCCGTACACCAACGACGACCCGGTGGTCGCCGGCCGGCTGCAGCAGGCCGGCTGTGCCGCGGTGATGCCGCTCGGCTCGCCGATCGGCAGCGGCCTGGGTATCCGTAACCCGCACAACATCGAGCTGATTGTGGACCACGCCACGGTACCGGTGATCCTCGACGCCGGCATCGGCACCGCTTCGGAAGCGGCATTGGCCATGGAGCTCGGTTGCGACGGCGTCCTGCTCGCCTCGGCGGTCACGCGGGCGCAGGATCCCGCGCGGATGGCGGCGGCGATGAAGGCGGCCATCCACGGGGGGCGGCTCGCCCACGGCGCCGGCCGCATCCCGCGCCGCTACCTCGCCCGTGCTTCCTCGCCGCACGAGGGCATGGCCATGCTGTAGCCGGGACAGAACGCAGAACACCTCGCCAACCGCGGGAGCTCGGGCGACCGGGCTGAGAGGGCGGCAGCGCCGCCGACCGCCGAACCCGCCGGGTAATGCCGGCGCCGGGAGTGATGATGACCAGACGCACTACCAGCCCCGCCGGAACCGAGCAGGCCGAGGCGCCGCACACCTTGGAGGAGCCGGCGCCGCGTGCGCTGCGGCTGGTCGACCAGCTGGGACTGTGGGGGAACCTCGGCGTCAGCCTGCTCGGCTTCACCGGCGCGATCTTCGTGCTGGTCCCGATCGGCGGGCCTGGTATGTCGCTCGGCGCGGCGATGACCGCACTGCTCGTCGGGACGGTGCTCGGCACCCTCGGTGTGGCCGCGGCGATGGTGCCGGGTGCGCACACCGGCGCGCCCTCGATGGTGCTGCTGCGCGGGCTGTTCGGAACGAAACCGTCCTATCTGCCCACGGCGCTGAACATCATCCAGCTGGTGGGGTGGACGACGTTCGAGCTGGTGATCATCGGCACCGCCATGCACCAGCTCCTGCCCTCCGTCGCGCGCTGGGTCTTCGTACTCGCGGCCGGTGTGCTCACCACGCTGCTCGCGCTGCGGCCGCTCAGCTGGATCCGGGTGCTCCGCAGGTACGTGACGGTGGCGGTGCTCGTCGCGCTCGCCTACCTGCTGGTCCAGCTGCTGCGCCATCCGTTGCCAGCGCTGGACGCCGGATCGTGGAACGGCTTTTGGATCGCGGTCGACACCGTGGTCGGTGTGTCGGTGTCCTGGGTGCCGCTTGCGTCGGACTACTCCCGCCACGCGCGGTCGGCACGGCAAGCGTTCATCGGCTCGTTCGCCGGCTACTCGATCGCCCAGATCGCCTGCTACGCGCTCGGTCTCATCGCGCTCGTCACTGTCGCGCACCGCGACGCGGACCAGATCTTCGGGTCGTTCATGGCCATACCGCTCGGCACCCTCGCCTTCGCGGTGCTCGCGATCCGCGAGCTCGACCAGTCGTTCGTCGACACTTACTCCACGGCCGTGTCCCTGCAGAACTTCCGCCCCCGCTGGGATCGTCGGGTACTCGCGCTGGCGGTGGGGGTCATTGCGACAGCCAGTGCCTTGGCCCTGAACATCAGCGACTACGAGAGCTTTCTGATCCTCATCGGGTCGGTCTTCGTGCCGTTGCTCGGGGTCTTGGTGGTCGACTACTTCTGGATCTCACGCATGCGATGGGACCTCGGCGAGCGTGTAGCCCCACGCTGGTCGGCACTGCTGCCCTGGGCCGTCGGCTTCGTCGCTTACCAGCTCGTGAACCCCGGCTCCGTACCCGGGTGGCAGCAGGCGTGGGAACACGTCCGGTCCTGGCTGCACTTCACTCCTGCGTCCTGGATGAGCGCCTCGATACTCTCCTTCCTCGTCGCCGCCGTCACCGCCGTCGCGGCCGGACTGGCGCGCCGGCCACCGGCGTCATAGCGGCCACGAAGTGCCGTTCACGCCCGCATGGTGGCCACGAAGTGCCGTTGTGGCCCTACAGCGTCAACCGGCTCAGCCGGAGCTGGACGACTCCGACTCCGGCTCGGAGCGGCTCGCCTCCAGCTCCTCGAGGAGCCGCTGCAGCTCTCCGCGGACGAAGTCGCGGGTGGCGACCTCGCCGACCGCGATGCGCAGGGCCGCGACCTCCCGGGTGAGGTACTCGGTGTCGGCCAGGTTGCGGTCGGTCGTGGAGCGGTCCTGCTCGTACTGCACCCGGTCGCGGTCGGCCTGCCTGTTCTGCGCGAGCAGGATGAGCGGCGCGGCGTACGAGGCCTGCAGCGACAGCGCCAGCGTGAGGAAGATAAACGGGTACGTGTCGAACCGCCATGCCGGGGGAACGAGCAGGTTCCACACGACCCAGATCACGATCGCGGCCGTCATGTAGCCGATGAACGTCCACGAGCCGAGGAAGCTCGCGACGCTGTCCGCGAGGTCCCCGAGCCGTGCGGAGCTCACCATCGGCCGGCGCAACCCGCGCCGCGGCGTCCGCGGCTGGTCGAGGCGGGGGCCGCGCGGGCGTCCGGGCTCCCTGTCACGCGCCACGGGCCTGCTCCTCCGGCGCACGGTCCCGCCAGTCGGCGGGCAGCAGGTGGTCGAGTACGTCGTCGACCGTGACCGCGCCGAGTAGGTGATCGTTCTCGTCGATCACGGGGACGGCGGTCAGGTTGTACAGCGCGAGGTGGCTGGCCACGGTCTGCAGCGAGTCCTCCGGCCGCAGCGGCATCATGTCGGTGTCGAGCACGCCGGATACCAGCTCCGCGGGCGGCTCGCGCAGCAGCCGCTGGAAGTACGCGATCCCGAGGTACCGCCCGCTCGGGGTGTCGGTCGGCGGCCTGCACACGTACACCTGGGAACCGAGCGCGGGGGAGACCTCGACGTGGCGTACGCGGGCGAGCGCCTCGGCGATCGTCGCGTCGGGCGGCAGGATGATCGGCTCGGTGGTCATCATGCCGCCGGCCGAGTCGGCGGGATACCTGAGCAGGCGGCGCACCGGCGCGGCCTCCTCGGGCTCCATCAGCAACAACAGCTGCTCCCTGCGCTCCACCGAGAGCCGCCCGAGCACGTCGGTGGCATCGTCGGGGTCCATGTCCTCGAGCACGTCGGCGGCGCGCTCCGGGTCGAGCTTGTCCAGGATCTCCAGCCGGTTCTCGTCGGAGAGCTCCTCCAGCACGTCGGCCAGCCGCTCGTCGTTCAGCGCGGCCGCGATCTCCGCGCGGCGCTTGGGGGACAGCTCGTGCATGACCTGCGCGAGGTCGGCCGGCCTGGCCTGGTCGAACGTGGCGAGCAGGTGCTCGGCGCCCTGCTCCTCCTCGTCGGCGCTGGACCAGGTGATGGCGTCCCAGTCGACGACGCTGGTCTCGCCGCGGCGCAGGCGCTTGCCCGGACGCCGCACGGCCACCTTCGTGATCACCCAGTCATGTGTACGGGTGCGCTCCATCCCGGCGTCGAGCACGGTGACCGCGCCGCCGTCCTCGCGGTGGCGCACCTTGCGGTCGAGCAGCTCGCCCAGGACCATCGTCTCGGTGGACCGCTGCTGGAAACGGCGCATGCTGAGCGTGCCGGTGAAGATCACCGCGTCGGAGTCGATGTTGGTGATCCGGCTGAGCGGGATGAAGATCGGCCGCCGTGGGGGCACCTCGACGACCAGGCCGAGCACGCGCGGTGGCTCGTCACCGCGCCGCAGCAGGACGGCGGCGTCGCGTACCTTGCCCACCTGGTCGCCGGTCGGGTCGAACACGGGCACGCCCGCGAGGCGGGCGAGAAACACGCGTGTCGGCGGTCCGGTCACGTGTCGAGCGTAGCTTCCTGGTCCCCGCCGGCCGTGGAGGTTGTCAGTGTCTGGTTGAGCTATAGCTCAACCAGACACTGACAACCTCGGTCAGCGCAGCAGCCCGGCGACTGCGGGCGACACTAAGGTCTAGCGGACCTCGCTCGCGGGCAGCACCTGCCACGCGATCAGTGTGTCGAGCAGGTGGTCGGTCAGCGGCAGCGTCGCGAGTTCGGCGTACGGCACCCAGCGCGCCTGCCGGGCATCGTCGCCGGCGTGCAGCGCATTGCCGGTCACCGTGCACGCGTAGTCGCCGATGTCGTAGGTGGCGCCGCCGGGGCCGGCCCGCTCGACCCGCCCGACCAGGGGGCCGACGTCGACCTGCAGTCCCGTCTCCTCGCGAACCTCGCGGGCCACGGCGGCGGGCTCGGACTCGCCGGGCTCGACGCGGCCGCCCGGCAGCGACCACAGGCCCTCGCCGGGCGGGTGTCCCCGCTGGACCAGCAAGAGCCGGCCTTGGTCGCGGAGGATCGCGCCGACGCAGGGGACACGCATGCGGCGAGCCTAGAACGTCATGCCGGAGCGATCTTGACGAATTGACCTGTTCGGGTCCACGGTGCCTCCATGCACCGGGCACCCACCTGCCCGCACGGCCCGCACCCGATCCACCCGCCGGGGCCGTGGTCCAGCGCGTGGACGTGCCCGGACCACGGCGCCGTGCAGCCGCTGCACTCGGCCGGGCTCCCGCGGCAGGAGGCGTTGAGCGCGGTCACGCGCGCGGCTCGGGTTCCGGTCTGGTTGCCGCAGCCGTTGCCGCCGAGCTGGCGGGTCACCGGTGCCACGTACGCGGGCGACGAACGCGGGGGCGCGCGCGACGGTGGTCGCCTGCTCCGGCCCGCACATCGCCGCCGGGCCGGCCGAGCTGCTGCTCGTGGCCGAGGAGCCGGGCGTCGGGCTCGGCGCGCGATACGCGGGCCACGCCGCGAGCGATCCGGGGACGAGCTGTACGGGCCGCGCGCACGCGCAGGTACGCGCCGCCGGGCACGACACGCCGCTGTGGTGGGTGGACGGCGCGCCGGACCGTGCGGTGTACGTGGGGGAGGCGTACGGGCGGTGGCTGTGGGTCATCCTCGTCCCGGAGAGCGCAGGTGCCCTGCTGCTCGAGGACGTGCTGCTCGTCGACGGCCGCTCAGAGCTCCCGGTCGACCTCCCGTTCGGCGCCCTGTCCCCACTGCTCGCCGAGTAGGGCGCGTGCACCGGCGGTAGCGTCGCCCTCGTGCGCATCGACCTGCACGCCCACAGCACGGCGTCCGACGGCACCGACACGCCAGCGGCACTCGTCCGTGCGGCGGCCGCCGCCGACCTGGACGTGGTCGGGCTCACCGACCACGACACGGTCGCCGGGCACGCGGCAGCCGCCGCGGCCTTGCCGGAGGGCGTGACCCTCGTACGCGGGGTGGAGCTGTCCTGCACGTGGCAGGACAGCAGCGTGCACATGCTCGGGTACCTGTTCGACCCGGAGGAGCCCGAGTTCGCCGCGGAGCGGGACCGTATCCGCGAGGACCGTACGAGGCGGGCCCGCGCGATGGTGCAGCGGCTGCGCGAGCTCGGCGCCCCGGTGACGTGGGAGCGGGTGGAGCAACTCGCCGCGGGCGGCGCTGTGGGCCGGCCGCACGTCGCGGCGGCGATGATCGAGCTCGGCGTCGTCGCCGACGTGACCGGCGCCTTCGGCGAGGAGTGGATCGGGTACGGCGGGCGCGCGTACGTGCGCAAGTACGCAGTCGACCCGGTGCGCGGAGTGCGGCTGATCACGGCCGCGGGAGGCGCGGCCGTGCTCGCCCACCCCAAGGCGTCAACGCGAGGCGCGAGCCACCCCGACGCCCTGATCGTCACCCTCGCCGGGGCCGGGCTGTTCGGCATCGAGGTGGACCACCCCGACCACGACGCCGACGCGCGCCGGCACGTGGCCGCTCTCGCCCGAGAGCTCGGGCTGGCCCCGTTCGGGTCCAGCGACTATCACGGCGCTAACAAGCACGTACGGCTCGGCACGGAGACCACCGCCCCGGACGTGTACGAGGCGCTCCTCGCCGCCACGTCCGGCTCCCCGACGGTCTCGGCACCGTGTCAGTAGCTC
>JBOHBN010000408.1:0-15256 GCA_050698355.1 Streptosporangiales bacterium
GACCAGGGGTGTCGATGAAGGTCAGCTTGCGTTCCGCACTGTCGACCTCGGTCGCCACCTGGTACGCGCCGATGTGCTGGGTGATACCGCCGGACTCGCTCGCCATTACATCGGTGTTGCGGATCGCGTCGAGCAGCTTGGTCTTGCCGTGGTCGACGTGACCCATGATCGTGACGACCGGCGGGCGCGGGAGCAGGTCGGCGGTGTCGCCGACGTCCTCACCGAACTCCAGCTTGAACGACTCGAGCAGCTCGCGGTCCTCGTCCTCCGGGGACACCACGCTGACCTCGTAGCCGAGCTCCCCACCGATGAGGTCGAGGGTCTCGTCGCTCACCGACTGCGTCGCCGTGGCCATCTCGCCGAGGTGCATGAGCACCTGGACGAGCGAGGCGGGTGCGGCACCGATCTTCTCCGCGAAGTCGGTCAGCGACGCGCCACGGCGCAGCCGGACCTGCTGCCCGTTGCCGCGCGGCACCTGGACACCGCCGACCGACGGCGCCTGCATGTTGTCGAACTCCTGGCGCCGCTGCTTCTTGGACTTGCGGCCCTTGCTCGGCCGGCCACCGGGCCGCCCGAAGGCACCGGCGGTGCCGCCACGACCGCGACCACCGCCGGGACGCCCGCGACCACCGAAGCCGCCACGACCCGCGGGCGGGGCGCCGGGGCCACCGGTCGGTGCGCCGCCGAAGCCGCCACTGCCACCACCGCGGCCTCCACCGCCACCACCACCGCGACCGCCGCGGCCTCCACCGCCACCACCACCGCCACCGCCCTGCGGGCGACCCGAGGGGCCCTGCGGACGTGGCGGCATCATGTTCGGCGACGGCCGGGCACCGCCCGGCAGTCGTGTGCCCTCGCCGTGCGAGCGGCCGGACCCCGTGCCCTGGCCAGTGCCAGTGCCGGTGCCGGTGCCGGTGCCGGTCCCACCCGGCCGCGTCGGCGGAGCCTGGCGCGACCGGGGGGCACGGCCCATACCCGTACTGGAACCGGAGAGGAACGGGTTGTTGCCGGGCCGCGGGCGTCCGCCGCCCTGCCGTCCGGCAGGCGGGCCGGGACGCGGGCCCGGGCGCGGCGCTGGACGCGGCGTCTCCTTCGTGGCCTCCTCGACCGGCCCGGTGCCGTCCGTACCGCCGTCCTGCTCACCGGTGCCGTTGCGCTCGGGCGCGGCCGGCGCGGCGCCGTCGGTGGACGCGGGCGTCGGCGCGGGCTCTGCCAGCGGCTCGGGCTCTGCCAGCGGCTCGGGCTCTGCCGGCGGCTCGGGCGTGCGCAGCTCGGCACCGTCGGTCGGCATGTGGGGTGCCTCGGCGGCCGGCTCCGGCGCCTTCTTCGCCGCCTTCTTGGTGCTCTTCTTCGCTGATTTCTTGGCGGGCGCGGCGTTCGCATCGGGTGCGGGCATGGCCTCGCGTACCCGGCGGACGACCGGCGCCTCGATGGTGGATGACGCGGAGCGGACGAACTCACCCATGTCTTGCAACTTGGCGAGTACCGTCTTGCTCTCGACGCCGAGCTCCTTTGCGAGCTCGTAGACCCGGACCTTTGCCACTCTCGCTCCTACCGGCCCGGGCGCGCCGGGCCGCTACTCGTCGGTGTTCATCGTCTGTTGCTCATCGCTCTGCTCATCGAGCGCTCATCTGCTCATCGACCCGCCTTCGTCGCCAACTCCTCGTTGGTCTGTCACAACGCCTGCGCTCCTGCCGAGGTACACCCGGAGCGTGCCGGTGTCGAGCGGCCCGGGGGCGCGTAACGCCCGCGGGAACGCCCGCCGACGCTCGGCGAGATCCAGGCAAGCGAGAGCGGGATGCACGTACGCACCCCGTCCCGGCATCCGTCCCCGGAGATCGGGGGCGAGTACGCCCTCGACCACGACAACACGGAGCAAGTCCTGCTTGGCCGCACGGACCCGGCACCCCACGCAGGTGCGCCAGGGCGCCGCCCGACCATCTGCCATGAGTCTACCTTGCCGTACGGCCGCGCGTCTCGTTGGCACGGGGCGTCCCCGGGCCGAACAGCGTCGGCTGGCCCCGGCCGGTCGGGCCAGCCGGCTAGCCCGCCGTGAGGTCGGCGGGGGCGCCGGGCGTCGACTCGGCGGTGTCGGAGCGGATGTCGATACGCCAGCCGGTCAGCCGGGCCGCGAGCCTGGCGTTCTGCCCTTCCCTGCCGATCGCGAGCGACAGCTGGTAGTCGGGTACCACGATGCGGGCCGCCCTAGCCTCGGCGTCGACGATCTCGACCTTGCTCACCCGCGCGGGCGACAGCGCCTGCCGGATGAACTCCTCGGGGCGCTCGGCGTAGTCGACGATGTCGATCTTCTCGCCGTGCAGCTCGCTCATCACGTTGCGCACCCGCTGCCCCATCGGCCCGATGCACGCGCCCTTGGCGTTGACGCCGGGCCGAGTGGAGTGCACCGCGATCTTGGTACGGTGACCCGACTCGCGCGCGACGGCCGCCACCTGAACGCTGCCGTCGGCGATCTCTGGCACCTCGAGCTCGAACAGCTTCTTCACCAGGTGCGGGTGCGTCCGCGACAACGTGACCGACGGCCCGCGCATTCCCTTGCGGACCTGGACGATGTAGCAGCGGAGCCGCTCGCCGTGCTCGTACACCTCACCCGGCGCCTGCTCCTGCGGCGGCAACACCGCCTCCAGGTCGCCGAGGTCGACGAAGATGTTCCTCGGGTCCTTGCCCTGCTGGATGATCCCCGCGACGACGTCACCCTCGCGACCGGAGTACTCGCCGTACGTGACCTCTTCCTCCGCGTCGCGGAGGCGCTGCAGGATCACCTGCTTGGCGGTGGTCGCCGCGATCCGGCCGAACCCCTCGGGCGTGTCGTCCCACTCGCGCTGGACGCTGCCGTCCTCGGCGAGGTCACGACCCCAGACCGTCACCGCTCCGCTGTCGCGGTCGAGCTCCACCCGCGCGTTCGGCTCCGCACCCTCGGTGTGGTGGTACGCCACGAGCAGCGCGGCCTCGATCGCCTCGACGATGTGGACGAACGAGATGTCCTTCTCGCGCTCGAGTCCGCGCAGCGCCTGCATGTCGATGTTCACCGCGCGTCCTCCTGACCGTCTGCCGGCTCTCGATCCGGTTTGCGCCGCCTGAGCTCGACCTCGATCCTGCCCGCGCCGAGCTCCTCATAGGAGTAACGATGCTGGTGCCCGTCTTTCTCCAGGATCACGCCATCATTGTCGGCGCTCACCACCCGGCCGTACGCCTCGCCGGCCTGGCCGTCCACGCCACGCAGGGGTACGCGCACCAAGCGCGTCGCGGCGCGCCGCCAGTGCCGCGGCTCGGCCAGCGGCCGGTCCACGCCCGGGGAGCTGATCTCCAGGGTGTACGAACCGGGCCCCAGCGGGTCAGCCTCGTCGAGCGCCCGGGACACCGCCCGGCTCGTCTCGGCCAGCTCGTCGGCGGTCACGCCGCCGTCGCGGTCCACCGTCACCCGGACCAGCTGCCGACGGCCCGCGGGACGCACGCTGATGTCCTCCATGTCGAGCCCGGCCTCGGCCACGACCGGTTCGACGAGCGCACCAAGCTCGCCGGCCGATTGCCGATTGCTCACGGCGTACCTCCCCCCTCATCCACCGGCGCTGCTCGCGCGACCTCACGCGGGCTGTACGGACAGCGTAGCGGCAAGCGCACGAACGGATGCGCGCCAGTCAGCGGGTCCTATACGGGCGCGCGGTGGCGCAGGCTCAGCGCGACGCGCTCGCCGGGCTCCACCCGGGCGGTGCTGTAGACCTCCCAGGTAGTGCCGCCGACCTCGACTGTGTAGTGGACGTCGCGGCCCTGGAACAACACGTTGCGAACTACGCACGGGATGCCCTCGGCGGTGTCGGCGGGCCGGGGCTCCAGCTCGTCCGGACGTACCGGAAACAGCCCGCGCTCCCGGAACCCCGCAGCCACGTCCGAGCCGTCCCAGACCACCTCACCGCCGCCGACGGCGGGCCGGAAGCGCGTGCCGTCCCAGACGCCCTCGACGAGGTTGGCCTTGCCGACGAACCGGGCGACGAACTCCGACTCCGGCCGCAGGAAGACGTCCTCGGGCGTGCCGACCTGCTCGACGCGGCCATCCAGCATGACGACCACACGGTCCGCCATCGCGAGCGCCTCCGCCTGGTCGTGGGTCACGTAGACGATGGACGCTCCCGTCGCGCGGTGGACGTTTTGGATCTCGCGGCGCATCTCGTCGCGCAGGGCCGCATCGAGGCTGGAGAGCGGCTCGTCCATCAACAGCAGCGCCGGCCGCGCCGCGATCGCCCGCGCCAGCGCCACCCGCTGCCGCTGACCGCCCGACAGCTCGTGCGGCATCCGGGTTCCCATGTCCTGCAGCCCGATCGTGTCGAGGACCTCCGCGACCCGCGCCTCCTTGGCGGCCTTGATGTCGGCGGGCAGGTGGCGCTGGTAGTCGAGCGGGAAGCGGACGTGGCCGGCGACGTCGATGTGCGGCCAGAGGGCGAACGACTGGAACACCATGCCGAGGTTCCTGCGCTCGGTGGGCACCGAGCGGTCCGGCTGCCCGACGCTGCGGCCGGCGATCCGCACCTCCCCCGCCGTGGGCGCCTCGAAGCCGGCGACGACGCGCAGCAACGTCGTCTTGCCGCAACCGGACGGCCCGAGGATCGCGACGAACTCGCCCTCGTCGACCCGCAACGACACGCCGCGCAGCGCCGAGACCGCGCCGTACCGCTTGGCCACATCGATGATCTCGGTGCTCACCTGCTACGCACCCGCCTCCGCCACAGAGCTCTTGCCACCAGCAGCGCCAGCCCGACGACCGCGTACGCCACCAGCACGAGCGTCGACGCGGCCGTCGCGAGGTTGGCGTAGCCGGCCTGCTGGAAGCTGAATATGACCACACCGACGGTCTTGGCGCCCGCCGAGTAGAGGATGGACGAGACGGTGAGCTCCGACATCGCCTTGAGCAGGACCAGCACCGCGCCCGCGGCGATTCCCGCGGCGATGAGCGGCACGATGATGCGTCGCCACACCGTCACGGGCCCGGCCCCCGAGGCCCTCGCTGCCTCCTCCACTGCCGGGTCGAGCTGCGCCAGCGACGCCGCGCTGCTGCGCACCTGGTAGAAGGTGAACCGGGTGACGTAGCCGACCAGGATGATGACCCAGGTGCCGTAGATCCCCGGGTACCAGCCGGGCAGCGGCTCCACCCACGCGAAGATGATCGCCAGTGCCATCACGATGCCCGGCAGCGCGTACGGCAACGCCACCGCGCTGTCCAGCACCTTGGTGAACACGGAAGGGCGCCTGACCCGCAGGTACGCGATCAGGGTGCCGACGATGATGCAGATCACCATCGCCGAGATCCCGAGCTTGCCGCTGGTCAGCATCGCCCCGCGCATGTCGTCGCTGTCGAGGACGAGCTCGCGGAAGTTGTCGAGGGTGGCCGTTTGCAGGGTGACCTCGACGCCGAGCGCGGTGCTGAGCGAGCTGAGGACGATCGAGGCGACCGGCACGGCGAGCGTCCCGACGAGCACGCACCAGGTCGCGATCTCCACGAACGGGCGTGCCAGCCGCAGGTGCACACGCGGTGTCCGGTCCACGTGGGACAGCTCGCTCGCCCGGCTGCGGCGCACGACCAGCATCTGTACCACGGTCCCGAGCACGGCGATCGCACCGAGCAGCACGGAGAGCGCCGCCGCCCGGTAGAACGCGGACGGACCGAAGCCGACGATCTGCTGGTAGATCTCGGTGCTCAGCACGGTGATGCCGGCCGGGATCCCGAGGAACGCGGGCACCCCGAAGTTGTCCAGGGCGGTGAGGAAGGCCAGCAGCGCACCGCCCGCGATCCCTGGCAGCGCCGCGACCAGCGTGACCTTGCGCAACGCGGTGAGACGACCGGCGCCGTGCGCGCGGGCGGCCTGCTCCATCTCCCGTGGGATCCGCTGCAGCACCCCGACCGTGAGCAGGTAGACGATCGGGTAGTGGATCAGCCCCAGGACGAACGAGATCCCGTTCAGGCTGTAGAAGTTCACCTCTGCCTGGGTGCCGAGCAGGGCGAGGAAGCGGCCGCCGACCCCGCCCGTGTCGAACGACTCCGCCCAAGCGAGCGTCACGACGTACGGCGGCAGGATGAAGGGCAGCACCATGAGCGGCTGCATAGCCCTCTTGCCGCGCACGTCGGTGTACGCGATCAGCCATGCCGCCGCCACGCCCAGGACCACCGCGAGCGCCGTCGAGACGAGCGATACGTACAGCGTGTTCTTGACCGCGACCCAGGTCGCGTCCTTCGCCAGCACGTGACCGTAGTTCGCGAGACCCCATCCCGACTCGGTCGAGAAGCTCAGCCAGACGAGCCGGGCCACGGGGACGAGGAAGAACCACAGCAGCACGACGATGACCAGGACGCGAAGCCACCGCGAGGACCGGGGCGTCCTGGCCGGCGTGCGCCGCGTCGACGGGAGGAAGTCCCCGCGCGGCTCGACGACCTGCGTGCTCGCCTGACCGCCGCCCGCCACTAGTTGAAGGTATTCTTGAACTTGCTCTTGGCGCCCTCGACCTTGGTGATCAGCTTCTGGGTGTCACCGGACATGACGTTGATGTCGTCGACGCCGGTGAGCCCGTTCGGAACCTTCGCGTCCGGGTCGAGCGGAACGTACCCGAGACCCGACTCGACCTGCTGGCCCGCAGGCGAGAAGACGAAATCGATGAACTTCTTACTGGCCTTGGCGTGCGGCGCTTTCTTCATCAGCGCGATCGGCTCGGTGATGACCGGGACACCTTCGCGCGGGTAGATGAACTTCACCGGCGAGCCCTGCTCTGCGGCACGGGCGACGATGAAGCCGACGACCATCCCGTAGTCCTGCTGTCCCTTGCTGACCGCCTCCAGCACGCTGCCGTTGCCCTGCACGACGCGGGTGCCGTTGTCGGCGACGCCTTTCCAGTACTGCCAGCCGAAGTCGCTCTTGCCCGCGAACAGGGCGACGTTGTACGCGGCGGCGCCGGAGTAGAGGGGGCTGGGCATGACGGCCTTCCCCTTCGTCACGGGCTTGGTGAGGACGTCCCAGGAGTCGGGCGCCTTCTTCACGTCGTCGGTGTTGATGGCCAGCCCGGTCGCGATGACCTTGGTGCCCTCGTAGTAGCCCTCCGGGTCCATGTACTGCTCGTCGATGCCCTTGGCGTTCGGCGAGGTGTACTTCTGCAGGAGGTCGTCGCCCTTGAGCTTCTCCATGGAGAGCGCGTCGGCGATGAAGACGACGTCAGCCTTGAGCGCGCCGGCCTTCTTCTCCGCCTCGATCTTGCTGAGGACCTGTTCGGTGCCGGACCGGAAGGTCTTGACCTTGATGTCCGGGTACTTCTCGTTGAACGCCTCGATCATGGCGTTGATATCGGTGTCCGGCTCGGAAGTGTAGACGGTCACCGTCTTCGTGCCGCCGGCCTGGTCACCGCCGCCGGAACGGTCCAGTGGGTTGTCCTTCTTGGAACCGCCGCCGCATCCAGCGACCGTGGCGGCAGCTACGGCAACCGCCACCGCTGACATCAGCAACCGTCTCACTGCTGCCCTCCCTCGAACCGCTCGGCCAGATCGAATGCAGCCGTAGTCTACGGACGCCCTCCGACGAGGAGGACCGGCTACGGCTAGGCGGGCGATTCCAAGGGGTGCCGGTTAAGCGAGCGGCTCAGCCGCGGCCGATCTGGCAAGGCGGAGGAGGAGAGCGATGCGGGTTTCATCGCGCGACGACGACAACGCAGCCAGGCGGGATGCGGGGAGTCGCGAGTCAGGCAACGTCCCTTGGAATCGGTCGTCTAGGTTCGGTGGATGGCCGTAGACATACCGACCGCTGCCGCCGTCGTGCTCGCCGGCGGCACCGGGAGCCGCTTCGGCGCCGGCCGCAACAAGGTTTACCTCCCCCTGGCCGGCAAGCGGGTCATCTCCTGGAGCCTGCTGGCGATGGCCCGCGTCACGGAGGTCGGGCGGCTGGTGCTCACCGTACGGCCGGAGGACCGCGAGCTCGCCGCCGAGATCATCGACGACGAGCTGCCGGGAGTGCCGGTCGAGGTGATCGACGGTGGCGGCTCCCGGCACGACTCGGAGCGGTGCGCTCTCGCCCACCTCGCCCCTGCCGTACGCGCCGGCGAGGTCGACGTCATCGCCATCCACGACGGCGCGCGGCCGCTGGTCACACCGTCGCTCGTCCGTGGCGTCCTGCAAGCTGCCCGTGCCGGCGACGCGGTGCTGCCGGGCATACCCGCGCACGACCTGGTGCGGGTCGACGCCGACGGGGCCGTCGTCGACGGTGACGGACTGGATGCGGCCGTCCGCGCGCAGACACCGCAGGCCGCACCGGCCGGCGCCCTCATCGCCGCGTACGACGCAGCGGCGGCCGCGGGCTTCGACGGCAGCGACACCGCGGCGTGCGTGGAGAGCTTCGGGGGGGTCGCAGTGCGCTGGATCCGCGGCGAGGCTCGCAACATCAAGCTGACGTACGCGCAGGACCTCGTCCTCGCCGAGCAGATCCTCGCGGCCGACTACGCTGGGGGCTCCGGCCCGTCCGTCATGGAGGTGCGGGCGGAGGGGAGCCGATGAACGACGGGTCGTACGCGCCGTCGCGGCGGGGGCTGCTCGCCGGTACGGTCGCCGCCGTCACCCTCGCCGGCGCCTGCCGGCCGTTCGTCACCGCCGAGGAGGACGAGAAGCGCGACCCGGACATCGTCACCGCGAAGCAGGCACTCGCCGCCGAGGAGGAGCTGCTCGCCCGGTACGCCGCCGCGCGCGGCCAGCACGCGGACCTGGACAAGTCGCTGGCGCCGTTCGTGCACCGCCACCGGGAGCACAGGGCGGCCCTGCGCACGCGCCTGCCGAAGCGGGCGACCGCGTCGCCGTCGGCGACGACGAGTCCGGCGCCCAGCCAGAGCACGCACGCTCCCCGATCGGTGAAGCGCACGCTCGCTGAGCTGGTGGGGGCCGAGCGCGCCGCCGCTGCTGGGCGGGTCGACGACGCGCTCGGGGCGAGCCCCACCCTCGCAGAGGTACTCGCCAGCATCGGCGCGTGCGAGGCGGCGCACGCGAAGCTGTTGAACCAGGTGCACCCGTGAGCGTGGTGAAGGCCCTGCAGGCCGCGCTGGCACGAGAGCACGCCGCCATCTACGGGTACGGCGTCGCCGGGGCGCACCTCGACGACACCGAGCGGGACGCGGTGACCCGCGACCTCGCCGAGCACAAGGCGGCGCGGGACCGGCTCGAGCGACGGATACGAGAGCACGACGCCACGCCGGTCACCGCCAAGCCCGCGTACGCGCTGCCCTTCACGGTCACCGGCGGCGCGTCGGCAACCAAGCTGCTCGTGCGGATCGAAAGCGGCGTCGCCGGTGCGTACCTCGGCCTGGTGAGTGCCGCGACCGACGACCTGCGGCGCGACGCGGCGCGCGAGGTTCGAGACTGCGCGATCAGGCAGGCGGCGTGGGGCGGCACCATCGGCGCGCTGCCCGGCCTGCGCCGCTGACCCGGGCGCTCATCGGTCGCGCTCCCCACCGGGCACGGGGGATCCCCCGCCGTGCCGGCACCCGACGGGGGCTCCCCCGTCGCGATGATCGAACCGGAGCGGGACCCTCACCCGCGTACCACACCGGCGACGTGCGCGGCGGCGTCGTCGACGGCGACGTCCTCGCGCTCGCCGGTGGCCCGGTCGCGTACCTCGACCTTGCCGTCGGCGAGGCCGCGACCGATCACGACAACGGTCGGCACGCCGAGCAGCTCCGCGTCGTTGAACTTCACGCCCGCGGAGACGCCGCGGCGGTCGTCATACAGCACCTCGACACCGCGAGACTCCAGGTCGGCCGCGAACCGCTCGGCGGCGTCGAACACCGCGTCGTCCTTGGCGGCCGCCACCAGGTGGACGTCGGCCGGGCTGACCTCGCGCGGCCAGACGAGCCCCTTGTCGTCGTGCAGCTTCTCTGCCAGCACCGCGAGGGCCCTGGACACGCCGAAGCCGTAGGAGCCCATGGTGGGGACGACACGCGCTCCCTTCTCGTCGAGGACGGTGAGGTCGAGCACCTCGGCGTACTTGCGGCCGAGCTCGAAGACGTGCCCCATCTCGATTCCCCGCGCGATCGTCAGCGCTGCGCCGCACCGCGGGCACGGGTCTCCTGCCCGTACGTCGGTGGCCTCGACGGTGCCGTCCGCGGTGAAGTCGCGACCGGCGACCAGGTCGACCACGTGCCGACCGGGGAGGTTCGCGCCGGTCACCCACCTGGTGCCGGCCACGATGCGCGGGTCGGCGAGGTAGCGGACACCGGCGGGCTGGTTCACGCCCAGAGCCTGCGGTCCGATGTAGCCCTTGACGAGGCCGGGGCTGCCAGCGAAGTCCTCGTCGGTGAACTGCTCGATGGTGTCGGGGTAGACCTGGGCGGCCAGGCGCTTGGTGTCGACCTCGCGGTCGCCGGGCACGCCGACGGCGAGCGGCGCGCTCTTGCCGTCCGGGTGGACGAGCTTGACCATGACGTTCTTGAGCATGTCGGCCGTCGTCCAGCTGCGGTCGTCCCGGCGCAGGTCCGGACGGGAGTTGAGCAGGTCGACCAGCGTCTGGATGGTCGGGGTGTCCGGCGTCTCCTCGACATGCGCCGCGGGGACCCCGTCGTACGGCACGGGTTGCGGGATGCCGACCTCGACCGCCTCTGTGTTCGCCGCGTAGTCGCAGCTGGTGCACTGCACGAACTGGTCCTCACCGGACCCGAGCGGGGTGAGGAACTCCTCGCTGGCCGACCCACCCATGGCACCGGACATCGCTTGCACGATCACGTAGTCCAGTCCGAGACGGTCGAGCAACCGCTTGTACGCCTCCCGGTGCCGCTCGTACGAACGACGGAAGCCCGCGTCGTCCACGTCGAACGAGTACGAGTCCTTCATGCAGAACTCGCGTCCGCGCAGGATGCCCGCACGCGGGCGCGGCTCGTCGCGGTACTTCCATTGGATCTGGTAGATCGCGAGCGGCAGGTCCTTGTACGAGGAGTACAGGTCCCTCACCGCGAGCGCGAACATCTCCTCGTGCGTGGGCGCGAGGAGCATGTCGTTGCCGCGCCTGTCCTGGAGCCGGAAGATGTCGTCGCCGTACTCGAGCCAGCGGTTCGTGCGCTCGTACGGTTCCTTCGGCAGCAGCGCCGGGAAGTGCACCTCCTGGAACCCGGCGGCGTCCATCTCCTCCCGCACGATCCGCTCGACGTTGAGGTAGGTCCTCCAGCCGAGCGGCAGCCAGGAGTAGATGCCGGGCGCGGTGCGGCGGATGTACCCGGCGCGCACCAGCAGCCGGTGGCTCGGCACCTCGGCGTCCGCCGGATCCTCGCGCAGCGTGCGTAGGAACAGCGTGGACATCCTGAGCACTGTCTACTCCTCGGCGTGGGTCGTTCGGTGGTTGCCGAGGATACCGGCGCGCTGCCGGCGGCCGCGCGCGGATATCCGCGCCCACCCGTTACCCGGTGATCATGAAAGGTCCTCGTAGCTCTGGCTACGAACATCTTTCATGATCATGGGGAGGTCGGCTAGGTCAGGTACATGCCCAGCGCCACGAGGCCCGTGACCACGCCCAGCACGACGACCGCCCAGGAGACGATCCTCGCGCGCGTCCGGGAGCTGGAGCGCCTGCCGTAACCGGCCCACAGCCCGAGGCCGAGGAGAACGGTCACCAGCGCGCCGAGCCCGGCGCCGAAGGCCGGTATGTTCTCGGGGCCCTGCGGCTTCGGGCCACCGCGCCGCCGGGCACGACGCATCGCCGCGGGCTTCTCCTGGTCGATCTCCTTGCGGATCTTGGCGGCCATTGCTTCCAGCCGGCTCTCGACCTGGCGGTGGGTGGCCCCCTGGTCGTACTGCTCCAACGGATCGCGGTCGATGTTGAACAGCTGCTTCAGCTGCCGCGCGTGATCCTGGTCCTTGCGCGGGATCATCAGCTTCCACTGCTTGTACCGGATGGCTGCGAGGTGCCAGCGCTTGAAGTACGCCAGCGGCGGCCGCGTCGGCATCGGGCGGCCGCGAAGTGCCGGGCGCAGGTCGATCCCGTCGATCGGGCGGTCGCGCGGCACCTCGGCGCCGGCGATCCGGCAGAAGGTCGGCAGCATGTCGAGGAACGACGCGATCGCGTCCGACTTGGAGCCGGCCGGGATGTACCCGGGCCAACGGATGTAGAACGGCGCGCGTACGCCACCCTCGTAGCTCTGCGCCTTCCTGCCGCGCAAACCGTTGGTGCTGCCTTGGAACCACGGCCCGTTGTCGCTGGTCACCACGACGACGGTCTCGTCTGCGATGTGCAGCTGCTCGAGCGTGTCGAGCACCCGGCCGATGTGGAAGTCGACCTCCTGTACCACGTCGCCGTACCGGCCCGCAGCCGACTTGCCCGCGAACCTGGGCTCGACGTGCAGCGGAAGGTGCGGCGCCGTGTACGGGATGTAGGCGAAAAACGGTTTCCGCCGCCGGTGTTGTGCCCTGATGAAGTCGAGGGCCGCATCGGTGAACCGGCGGGTCAGGTATGCCTGATCCATCCCGTGCTCCGGCCGCGTCGTGCCCTCGTAGACCCGCACCCGTTCGTCTCGGTGGAACCCGCTGTGCATCACGCCGACGAACCGGTCGAATCCGTGGTGCACCGGGTTGAACCACGGCCGGAACCCGAGGTGCCACTTGCCGAAGACCCCCGTGGCGTAGCCCTGGTCGCGCAGCAACTCGGCGATCGTGCGCTCCCAGCGCGAGAGCCCCACGTCGTCGCTCGGCTCCAGGACCCTGGGGATGCCGACCCGGACCGGGTACCTGCCGGTGAGCAACGCCGCTCGCGAGGGGGAACATACCGACGAGCCGCAGTACATCTGGGTGAAGGTCATGCCCTGCTCGGCGAGCCGGGTCACGTGCGGGGTACGGATCTGCGGGTTGTCCGGATCGAGATCGCCGACGCCCGCATCGTCGAGCATGATGTAGACGAAGTTCGGCGTCGCGCCGCCCCCGGACCCGCGCGGCGCGCGGTCGGCGGACCGATCCAGCGCCTGCAATGCGGTGCCACCGGCGACGAGGCCACCCCCAGCCGATAGGAAGCGCCTGCGGCTCAACGGCGACTCCGCACCGTCAGGCCAATCCGAAAACGAATCCTCTTCTCCGCCAGCAGGGACATGTACCTCGTCTGTCACCTTCGGCAAATTACACGACCCCTGCTTTGCGCCGACGACCCACGGGTCAGAGCCAGCCGCGCTCCTCGGCCGTACGGCACGCCTCCGCACGGGTGCGTGTGCCGGTCTTGCCGATCGCGCTGGACAGGTAGTTGCGCACGGTGCCCTCCGACAGGAACAACAGGCCGGCGATGTCGGCGACGGTGCCGCCGTCGCGCGCGGCGACGAGCACGTCGCGTTCGCGGCTCGTCAGGGGTGACTCACCGGTTGCCAGGGATGCGGCGGCGAGCTCGGGGTCGACCACACGCAGTCCCGCGTGTATCCGGCGGATGCCGTCGGCCAGCCGCTCGACCGGGGCGTCCTTCACCATGAACCCGCTGGCGCCGGACTCCATCGCGCGGCGCAGGTACCCGGGCCGGCCGAACGTGGTCACGATGAGCACCCGGCAGGAAGGAAGGGCGGCGCGCAGCGCGGCGGTCACCGCGATGCCGTCGAGGCCGGGCATCTCGACGTCCAGCAGGGCGACGTCGGGCCTGGTATCGGTCGCCAGCGACACCACCTCGTCGCCACGGTCGGACTGCCCGACGACGTCGATGTCGCCCTCGAGCGAGAGCAGTGCCGCGAGCGCGCCGCGTACGAGATTCTGGTCATCCGCGAGGAGCACGCGGATCGGCGCGCTCATGCTCCCGCACCGCCGTCTTCGGGGACGGTCATGCCCGCGCGCCCTCCCGTTGGACGCCGGCGCGACGCGCGGCCGGCGCGGACCCTGCGGGCTTCGCTGCGGGTACGGCGACGTAGAGCCGGAAGCCGCCGGCCGACGCCGGGCCCGCCTCCAACGTGCCACCCTTCGCGTGTACCCGCTCACGCAGGCCGGTGAAGCCCCCACTCGGCGGCAGCTTGCCGCCACGGCCGTCATCGAGCACCTCGACCGACTCCGGCGTCACCCGGATGCGGCACAGCCGTGCTGCCGAGTGCCGCACGACGTTGGTCACCCCTTCGCGCACGACCCAGCCGAACAGCTCGCGTACCTCGCCTGGGATCTCGTCCACGGCCTGCGGCAGCGTCGCGCTGATCCCCGCAGCGTCGAGCACCGACCGGGCGGACGCGAGCTCGCCGGAGAGCGTGACCTCGCGGTAGCCGGCGACCGTGCGCCGAACGTCCTCCAGCGTCTCGCGAGCGAGGTCCTCGATCGTCTGCACCTCGGGACCGACGACCTCCGGTCGGCGCTCGGCGAGCCGCCGCGCCAGCTCGGCCTTGACGATGATCGCGGTGAGGCTGTGCCCGACGATGTCGTGCAGGTCGCGGGAGAACCGGGCGCGCTCCGCATCCACAGCGAGCTGCGCCATGTCCTCGTGCGCGCGCTTGATGACGGCCTCCTGCGCCTGCATCCGCTTGATGCCGAACATCAGCGCCGCGATCACGAAGCCGATGAAGGCCACTATCGGTGTCGGGTCGTGCCCTATCGCCATCGGGAGGAACAGGCCGAGCCACCCGACGGAGAGCACCGACAGAGGAATCGCGACGACCACCGGCCAGGCGAAGATCGCACTGACCATGGCGAAGATCACGTAGGTAGCGGAATCGGTCCCCACCAGTGGCACCATCGCGAACGAGATGGCGAACAGGGCACACGGCACGACAACCGGCAACACCGCATCCCTGAGACCCTCGATCCGGCACCCGCCCATCCTCCGGAACCCGTACACCAGGCCGACCAGGTAGATCGCCGCGAACGCCACAGTGATGAGCACGCCGGCGACGCGCGCCCAAACGGGAAGGGTGCCGCTGACCAGGTTGAGAATCGGCTGGTAAAGGTAGAGCAGCCAGATGCCGGAGAAGAGCAGGCCCCACCACTTGCTCGGATGCCGCGGCTGTTTCGCCAGCGCGGGCCGCGGCGAGGACGATTCGCTCATGGCAGCAACGGTATCCCCGTCGGCCGTTTCCGCGGGAGCGGTTGAGGGGACCGGCCCCGAGCAACCGGCCCCCTCTCCTGCGTACGGGCTGCGGGCATCCCCGGTCACACCCGCGCCGTACCCGCGCGGTACCGCCAGGCGGCGAATGCCCCGAACACCGCCGCCCAGGCCACCAGCACCGCGACGCCGTCGAGGCCGAAGCCGGGCGCCCCGATCGCCGCACGGCCGGCCAGGCCGAGCCAGTACGACGG
>JBOHBN010000409.1:0-1091 GCA_050698355.1 Streptosporangiales bacterium
ACGCGCTCGTCGACACGCTGACCTGAGTAGCCTTCGCGATCGCGGCACGCAGGCTGCCGCGGCCCTGCCTCGCGGACTGGCCCTTACTCGGCGTCGACCGGACAGCGCGCTTCACGTCCTCGACGGCCGGCTTACCGGCAGCGCGGATCTGCCGCAACAGGTTCCTGCGGAGATCCTTCGCACCGGCCTCCTTCAGGTCGCGGGCGGCATCACGGAGCTTCGCCGCGCCGTCGACCCTCATGTCGATCCGACCGATGTCCGCCACAATCTCGACCTCCTACCCGCTCATCTGCCGGCCGTCTGCCTTCGCCTTCCCTTTCTCGCGGTCCTCCAGCAGCTGGTAGGCGGTGAGGATCGCCCGCTGCCCCTCCGCGGCCCACACGCTCGGCGGGATGCCGGTCGCCAGCGCAAGGTCGATCACGACTCGGGCGACCGATCCGTCCGGGTAGGGTCCGGCTCATCGCTCTCGCCCTCGCCCTGGTCGTCTTTGTCGTCGGCCATGTCGACGAGATGCGCACCCGCGAACTCCTGCAACGACCCGCTGTAGAGGCCGAGTCGGCGGGACGCGACGTGCGCCAGCTCGTACACGTCCTGCGCACCCGGCCGGTCGAGGTCGGCCAGGATCCGGCCGCGCTTGTTGGTGCGCTCCCAGGTGTAGGCGTCCCCCATGTCGATGCTGACGCGCCACTGCCCGCCGGACTCACGATGGGCGACGTCGAGGTCGAGGATCGTCTCGGCCATCAGGGCGCCACCACGTCCGCGTTAGGCACGTAGGTCGGCGTCCCGACGACCGGCAGGACGACCTCCTGCGACTCGGTCGTACGCACGTCGCCGCCCGCGTTCGGCGCCTTGATCTGGCACGAGCCCGTCCACTGCACGTGCTGCGTAGCGACGTCAGGCAGATGGTCGAGAGTGAAGTCGACGGTCTGCCCGTCATTCGACCAGAGGAAGTCGCTGATCCCGTCTGCCTGCCAGTCCGAGAGGAACGTCAACGACAGCGCATACGCAGGGTCCGCGGTCTCGTAGAACGACCCGTCCGCACAGTACGTGTACTGCTGCGTCGGGTCGTCGGTGTTGTTCTGCATCTCCCA